>JBGPFS010000097.1:0-8605 GCA_041483455.1 Candidatus Limnocylindria bacterium
CCACGAGCGCGAGCAGCTCCTCGGCTCGTTCGCGCCTCCGGGCAGGCGACCATCCCAGGAGCCGCGGTACGGTCGCGACGTTCTCGCCGATCGTCTGGTGCGGGAAGAGGCCGATCTGCTGGATGACGTAGCCGATCCCGCGCCGCAGCTCGGTCGGGTCGCGGCCGGCGGCATCCTGGCCGTCGATGAGGATCCGGCCCGCGGTCGGCTCGATCAGCCGGTTGACCATCTTCAGGGAGGTCGTCTTGCCGCAGCCCGACGGCCCGACCAGGACGCAGATCTTGCCGGCCGGCACCGTCAGCGAAAGGTCGTTGACGGCCCCGGGGGCGCCGACCCGCAGGGCGGCCGCGTCGTACGTCTTGGAGACGTGGTCGAACTCGACGGTGGCGGCCCGGCTGGCCTGGCCCTGCATCTGGCGAGGTCCCTCCCACGCGGCCGTCTGGCGCGACGGCTCGGGCCGACCATACCGGACGGCCCGGGCCGCGTCACCCCCGGGTCGTCCGGCTAGATCGTGGCGAGGTCCGCCTGGTCGCTCACGTTCGGTGTCTCAGGCGTTCGCCAGCTCGCGCTCGACCGCGCGGAGGATGAACCGGGCGGCCTCGGCGCTCTTGCCGCCGAGCTTCTGACCCTCGTCCTGCTTGAGCGCCCGTCTGAGATCGCCCAGCATCGGCTCGAGCGCCGGGGTGCGAACGAGCGTCCCGCTCGCGAAGGCCGCCTCGAGTCCGGCCAGCGCGCGTCGCGCGTTATCCACCGCGTGACCCTTCTCCTCGAGCGTCGCCCGGAAGGCGGCCCGAGCCGCCTCGGCCGCCGGTCCCTCGGTCACCGTCGATCCTCCCTCACCCGCGCGCCTCGATCGCGAGCGCGGCATCGTCCTCTGCCCGGGCTGCGGCCCTCGTCTCGGCGTCGTGCCCGGCCCGCCACTCGTCCTCGAGGATGCTCATCGTCAGCTCATCCCACCAGCGATCGTCGCGCCGGATCGCCTCGCGGGCCCGACCCTCGATCGTGAAGCCCGCCTTGACGTAGGTCCGGATGGCCCGCTCGTTGAAGGCGAACACGCTGAGCGCGATCCGGTGGAGCCGGAGCGTCCCGAACCCATGGTCGACCATCAGCCGGGTCGCTTCCGTGCCGTAGCCGAGCCCCCAGGCGTCCTTCTCGCCGATCGTGATGTGGAAGAGGGCCGAGCCGTTGTCGGCGTCGAGCTGGCTGAAGGCGCAGGTGCCGATGAGCCGACCCGTCTCCCGCTCGTGGATCGCGAGCGCCAGCGACTCTCCCCCGACGACCCGCGCCGTGAAGAACCGCTCGATCTCGGGCCGTGGCATCGGCCCGTCCTGGTAGCGGGTCAGGCGGGCCACCTCCGGGTCCGCGTACCAGCGCAGGAAGGCCGTCAGGTTCCCCGACACGTGCCGTCGAAGGACGACCCGCTCACCCGTCAAGCGCTCCGGGAACCAGCGTCGGAGGAGCATCGCGAGGACGGTATACCATCGCCGCCATGCGTGGCTGGAGCGACGTGGCCGAGCGCGTCGCCGCCACGACCCGGATCTCCGAGAAGACCCGGCTCCTCGCCGCCTACCTCCGCTCGTGCTCGCCCGGGGAGCTCCCGATCGCGACGGTCTTCTTCGCCGGCCGACCCTTCGCCGCCGCCGACGGCCGGGCGACGGGGCTTGGCTGGGCCACCATCGGGGCGGCAGTGAGCGATGTCGCGGGCGCCCCGCCCGGCGCTCTGAGCGAGGCCTACGACCGGACCTCCGACCTGGGCCGGGCCGTCGAGGAGGTCCTGGTCGCGGCGGCTGGGCGACGCGTGGCGGACGGCGCACCCGACCTGGTCGCCCGCGGCGGGCCGGTCGTCGCCGGCGGGCCGGTCGTCGCCGGCGGGCCGGTCGTCGCCGGCGGGCCGGTCGTCGCCGGCGGGCCGGTCGTCGCCGGCATCACGCTGCCCGAGGTCGCCGCCGCGTTCGCGGCGATCGAGGCGGCATCCGGGCCCTCGGCGAAGGGCGCGATCTTCGGCCGCCTCCTGGCCGCCTGCGACCCACCGACGGCCAGGTATGTCGTCAAGGTGCTGACCGGCGAGCTCCGGATCGGGCTCCGCGAGGGGCTCCTCGAGGCCGCCCTGGCCGAAGCCTTCGACCGCCCGCTCGCGGCCGTGAAGCGGGCGGGGATGCTCACCGGGGATATCGGGCGGACCGCCGAGCTGGCGCACGCGGGCACGCTCGACGACGCCCGGCTGGCGCTGTTCCATCCGCTCAAGTTCATGCTCGCCTCGCCGGCCGAGGATGCGACCGAGATCATCGGGCGGCTCGGGCCGGTCGCCTGGGTGGAGGACAAGTACGACGGGATCCGGGCCCAGCTTCATCGACGCGGCGACGAGGTGCGGATCTTCTCGCGCGACCTCCACGACGTGACCGACGGCTACCCGGAGGTCGTCGAGGCTGCCCGCGACCTCGACTGGGACGGGATCCTCGACGGCGAGCTGCTGGGCTGGCGCGATGGCGCGGTGTTGCCCTTCCAGGCCCTCCAGAAGCGGCTCGGGCGGAAGGCGCCGTCCTCGGCGATCCTGGCCGAGGCGCCGGTGATCTACGTCGCCTTCGATGCGCTGGCGCTCGCGCCGCGCGGCCGGCCGGTGGAACCGCTCCTCGACGCTCGCCTCGACGAGCGGCGGACCCGCCTCGAGGCGATCGACCTGCCATCGGTGACCGAAGGTGGCCGGTTCGCCCTGTCCCATCGCCTGACGGTCGATTCGGTCGCGGCGCTCGAGGTCGCCTTCGCCGGCGCACGCGCCCGGCGGAACGAAGGCCTGATGGTCAAGGATCCGGCCAGCCCGTACTCGCCCGGCCGGCGCGGTCTCGGCTGGTTGAAGATGAAGAAGGCCCTGGCCACGCTCGACTGTGTGGTGGTCGGCGTGGAGGGCGGTCACGGGAAGCGCCACGGGGTCCTGTCCGACTACACGTTCGCCGTGCGCGACGACGCGACCGGTCGGCTGGTCACGATCGGCAAGGCCTACAGCGGACTCACCGATGCCGAGATCGCGGCGATGACCGGCTGGTTCGAGGCGCACACGCTCGAGCGGTTCGGGCGCTACCGGCTGGTCGAGCCGACGGTCGTGATCGAGGTCGCCTTCGACGTGATCGTCCGCTCGAACCGCCACCGCTCAGGCTTCAGCCTCCGCTTCCCGCGGATCGCCCGCCTGCGACCCGACAAGTCGCCCGCCGAGATCGACACCGTGGCCGGCGTCGAGGCGATCTGGCGCGGTCTCCAGCAGGGGGTCGAGCACCTGGTGACCGCGGGCGCCAGGAAGGCGGTACGGGGCGGAGAGTGAGGGTTCCACCGCGGAGCCGAGCGGGTATCCTGTCGCCATGTTCGCGATGAGCGCCGGGAACCGGGTGGCGATGATCCTCTACACGGACGCCTACATCATCCGCGGGACGGTCGCGACCCGGCACCGCCGGATCACCGACATCCTCAACGGGGCCGAGCACCAGTTCCTCGTCCTCGAGGATGCGACGATGGACGAGTTCGGCTCGCGCGAACTGGCCCAGCGGACCGAGTACGCGCAGGTCAACCTCGGCGCCGTCCTGTTCGCGGTCTCGGCCGAGCCGGTCGAGCCCCTGCCGGAGCTCCGGACGCCGAAGATCCCGGAGCAGGCGCTCATCTCGATCCCGCCGTTCAAGATCACCGGCCGGATCCACCTCCTGCCCGAGCGCTCGCTCGCCGACGCCCTCGAGGAGCTGACCGGGACGTTCGTCCCGGTCACCGAGGCCACGATCTGGAGCGACGTCGTCAGCGAATCGCGCCAGACCGTCGCGGTCGCGGCGGTGAACCATGCGCGAGCCCAGATCCTCGCGCCGTTCCAGGCCGCCGACCCGTGGGCCGGGCTGCAGGAGGTTCGATCGAGCGGCGATCGGCCGGCCGAACCATCGGTCGCCGAGGTCCCGGACCGGCCCGAGCCGGGTGGCGCCGAACCGGACTCGATTCCTCCCGACGACGATCTGATCGGCTAGCGGTCGACCGGGAGGTCCAGCCGGTTCCCCCACTCCGCCCAGCCCCCATCGTAGACGGCCACGTCGTCGTGGCCGACCAGGGTGAGGAGGAAGGCCAGCTTGGCCGCCGCGATACCCGACCCGTCGTAGCAGACCATCCGTCGGCCGCGGGTGACGTTCGCCTTGAGGAAGCGATCCCGGATCACCTCGCCGGGCCGGAACCGGCCGGTCCCGGATTCGGTCATCGCGGCGACCGGGACGTTGATCGCGCCCGGGATGTGGCCGAGCCGGCGGGCGTTGCCCTCGAGGCCGCGGTACTCGGCCGGCGCCCGCGCGTCGAGCAGCAGGACGTCCGGTGAGCCGAGCAGACCGCGCACGTCGGTCGTCGAGAGCCGAAGTCGCGCCTGCGCCCGAGGCGTGAACGAGGCGGGGTCCGGCGGGGCGGTCGCGTTCGAGATCGGGCGTTCCTCGGCCGTCCAGGCCCCCAGGCCGCCGTCGAGGATCCGAGCCGACTCGAACCCGTAGACGCGCAGGCTCCACCAGGCGCGAGCGGCGAAGAGGCTGGCGGTGTCGTCGTACAGGACGAGCGTCGTGCCGCTGCCGACTCCGGCCCGCCCGAGCGCCGCGGCGACCTTGTCCGGTCCGGCGAGCAGGAAGAGCCTCGCCTCGTCCTCGGTGTCGACGAGCTCGGTCGCCCAGTCGATGTACGCGGCGCCCGGGATGTGGCCCGCCGCGTGGACGGCCCGACCGGTCCCGTCGGGTCGCCAGCGCACATCGACGATCCGGAGGTCCGGCCGGCCCAGGTTCTCGCCGAGCCAGGCCGTCGAGGCGAGGAGCTCGGGTCGGGGGTAGCCGCTCACCTCCGTATCATAAGCAGCGATGGTCTCGCCCTTTCTCCCCGAGCAGGAGAAGCTCGCCGCGATCCGCGAAGCGTTGCCTGCCACCGGCGCCGGGATCTACCTGAACACCGGTACCTGCGGCCCGCTGCCGGTCGAGGTCGCCCGGGCGATGGCCGACCTGGAGGCGTGGGAGCTGCGGGTCGGTCGGGCCTCGTACGACTACGAGCTCGAGACCCTCGACCGGATGGCCGAGGCCCGCGCGGCGGTCGCGGCCGTGGTCGGGGCCGGGCTCGACGAGATCGCCCTCACCCATGCCACGACCGACGGGCTGAACATCGCGACCTGGTCGCTCGACTGGAAGCCCGGCGACCGCGTGGTGACCGCCCGCCAGTTCGAGCACATCGGCGCCCTCGGGCCCCTCTACACGCTCCGCGACCGGGTCGGCGTGGAGCTGGTGATGGCCGACATCGGCGACGGCGGGGATCGCCGGGCGGTCCTCGAGGCTCTCGATCGGGCGATCCTCCCCGGCACCAAGCTCGTTTCACTCTCCCACGTATCGTGGGCGACGGGGGCGATCCTGCCGATCGCCGAGATCGCCCGGCTCGCCCACGACCGGGGCGCCCGGATCGTCGTCGATGGCGCCCAGTCGGCCGGCGCGATCCCGCTCGATGTCGCCGGCCTGGGCGTCGACTACTACGCGATCCCAGGCCAGAAGTGGCTCCTGGGCCCGGAGGGGACCGGGGCGCTCTACGTGGCCCCCGACCGGATCGAGCGGGCGCTCGTCACGTTCTCGGGCTACCGGGCCTACGAGAGTCACGACCTGGTCGGCTCCGCGACTCCCTGGCCGTCGGCTCGCCGGTTCGAGGGCTCGAGCTGGCACCGGCCCTCGGTGGTGGGACTGGCCCGAGCGTGCGGCTGGCTCTCGATGGCGGTCGGGCTCGAGTGGGCGCACCGGCGTGGGCTCGGCCTGGCCCGCGCGACGGCGGACCGGCTCGCCCGGATCCCCGGCGTGGAGGTCCTCACCCCGCGTGAGTCGATGGCGACGCTCGTGACCTTCCGGGTCGCCGGCTGGCCGGCCCAGGCGGCCCTCGACGAGCTCGGGGCGCGGGTCTTCGCGATCGCCCGCACGCTCGTCGACCTCGACGCCCTGCGGATCAGCGTCGGGTGGTTCAACACCGAGGAAGAGCTGGAGCGGTTCGCGACCTGCGTCGAGCTGCTGGCCGCTCACACGCCCGAGACGCTCCCGGCCCGCCGGACCCTGGCGATGCTCGACGAGGCCGGACGATGAGCGGCCCGAAGCGAGCGGGGATCGACCATGCGACTCGGATCGCCGATCCAGCCGGAGGCTCGGCGCCGGCCCTCCCGCCCCCCCGCCGGCGCTCCGAGATCGAGGTCCGCTGGCGCCAGTTCCGGAACCCGCCGCGACCAGTCATCCGGGCGGTCGCGAGCTCGCTGGTCGTCGCCGTCGTCCTGGGGGTCGCCTACCTCGCCTACGACGTGGCGATCTCCCGCGGCGCGGTCCTGCCCGGTGGCGACCTCCGGACGCTCGCGGTCAGCCTCTTCGTCGCCGTCGTGCTCGTCGCGGGAAGCGCGGTGACCTACCTGATCGTCCCGCAGCCGACCGGCGCGGGCGCCGAACGACGGCGGAGCGGCTGGAGCGCCGCCCTGGGGCTGTTCGCCGCGGTCCCCGTGGCCTACCTGGTGCTCGTCGTGGAGAGCCAGGTCCTCAAGCCGATCCTGGTCTGAGACCCTCGGGCCGCCCGGCGGCGGGCCGCGCGCCAGCCGCGCGGCGCCCCCGCCGGGCCCGGGCCGCGCGGCGGCCCAGCGTGCCCCCAGCCGTGCTCGCACCCGCTCCCCGGCGCTCGGTGACCTCTCCGGGTGTGGCGTCCGGGCACCGCTTCGTACCCAGCCAGGGGCGCGATCGGTGGTCCGTCCGTACCATTCCGCGCTACCCTGCCCCCGATATCATCGTCCCGGCGCCGTCGCTATCGATCGCGTCCGGGTTCCAGGTCAGAGGTTCGCGTGTCCTCCGAAGAGCAGCATGTGGCACTGCCCAAGCTCTACGGCGCCCCGGCCTATGCGCGCCCGCCGCGTCCGGCGGAGGAGCAGCCCAAGCCGTTCGACCCGGACGAGTTGCCGCTCGAGGCGGAGTGGACGCCGGACGAGCGAGAGCTGGCCAGCGGGCTCGTCGGAGCCGCCTATGCGCCGACCGTCGGCGACCTTCCCCTGACCAGCGGCCACGGCCACGGCCAGGGTGCCCTCGAGGGCCGGCCGATCCGCCTCCGCTCACTGGCGGGTCGGATCCTGGGGGGCGGCCGCTAAGCCGCCTCGCCGCGCCGGTCCGCCGCTCGGCTACCCGGTCTCATCCCTCGCCGGACCGAACGTCCGAACGCCCACGATCGCGCGCCGGGCGAGGCGCTCGCCCCAGTAGACGGCCAGCCCGACGGCGAACCCGATGGCGAGCGAACCGGCGACGACCGTGACCGCCCCGATGAGGAACGCGATCCCGAGGTCGTGGATCCCGCTCAGGCGTCGGACGAGGCCCAGGTGCTGCCAGCCCACGTACCCGACGAGGATGCCGAGGATGGCCGCCGGGAAGCGGGCCAGGATCGCCGGAGCGGTCGCCCCGAACCCCAGCCCGAGGACCAGGTAGAAGATCCCGGCCACCGTGGCCGCCAGGGCGGTCCGGGCCCCGAACCGGACATGGGCCGTCAGCCCGCCGGCGCCGTGGCACATCGGGATCCCACCGCCCAGCCCCGCCAGCAGGTTCGCCAGGCCCATGTCACGGAGGAGCGTCCGCGGTCGGACGCGGGTCGCGCGCTCCCCGAAGTACTCGGCCGCGACGTCCGTGGTCGAGACGACCGAGTTCCCGAGGGTGAGCGGCAGCTGGGGCAGGACCAGGAGGCCGATCGCGGTCCCGAACTCGGCCGCCGTGGGCAGGCTCGGAAGGCGGAGGTCCGGGCCGAGCGCGAGCGCCGGCGCGGCGCCGGCCGGGGCGAGACTGGCGAGACCCCAGGCCACCCCGACGAGGACCACGACCGCGAGCGCCGGGACCCGATGCTGGCGCTGGAGCGCGGTGATCGCGAGCACGCCTGCGACCAGCACGGCCCATGGCCCCAGGCTCGCCCAACCGGCCTGGGCACCGAGACCCGCCAGGCGCGGATCGCGGGTCACGAGCCCGACCCCGCTCTGGAGGAGGATCAGGCCGAGGCCGAGCTGGATCCCCCGGACGACCGGCGCGGCGAAGACCCGGTCCACGAGCCGGGGGAGCGGGCCGATCGAGAGGGCGAGCAGCCCGACGGCCATCCCGATCGCCGCGGCGTGGATCGTCCCCGCCGAAAGCCCTCCCGCGATGGCGATCGCCGAGACGGCCTTGAACGGCTGGACCGGCATCGGCAGGCCGTAATAGCGACCCGAGACCAGGTAGTAGATGCCGGCCAGGACGAAGACGAGAGTGGGGTTCAGGCCGTTGACCATGACCAGGCCGAGTGCCAACGGCAGGAAGACCCCGACGTCGCCGAACGCCCCGGCGACGTCGCCGACGACCGACCGCTCTGCGCTGAGCGGCCGCGTCCGATCGGCCGAGAGCAGCCGGCGCGGGAAGTGGAGCGGGACGGTCACCTCTTCTCCTTCGGCGTGGTCCGCCATCTTGCCACCCGGAGCCGGACGTTGGCCAGTCGCCCATCGACTCGGTGCTAGGATGCCAGCGGGGGAGTAGCTCAATGGTCAGAGCGCCCGGCTTATATCCGGTCGGTTCCAGGTTCGAATCCTGGCTCCCCTACCACCTCGTTC
>JBGPFS010000098.1:0-8527 GCA_041483455.1 Candidatus Limnocylindria bacterium
AGCCGTCGGCCTCCTGGCCGTCGCGGCGCTCGTCGGTCTGGCGGTCGTCGCGCCGCCGGACCGCCTGCTCGTGGACGCGACGTCGCGGATCGACCACCCGCTGCTCATCAGCCAGGCGTCGGCGGCGCTCGGGGCGCTCGCCGTCGCCTTCGCCGTCGGCGGGCGTCTCCACCCGGCCGAGCGACTCAGCCTCTGGGCCCTCGGGGCAGCCGCGGTCGTGGGCGTCTACCTGCTGTCCGTCGGCGTCGTCGACGAGTTCCAGCGGCAGGTCGGCCAGCGCCCGCTCGAAGAGCTCCAGCAGTCTGCCCAGGTCGGCCTCAGCGTCACGTGGTCCGTTCTGGGTGGCTGCGCCTTCGCGGTGGGTCTCCTGATGCGCCGCGCCCCGGTCCGCCTGTCCGGACTCGCCCTGCTCGGACTCGCCACGCTGAAGGTCTTTCTGGTCGACCTCGCGGCGATGGATGTGGCCTTCCGGGTCCTGTCGCTCGTCGGACTCGGCGTGCTGCTCCTCCTCAGCGCGTTCGTCTACTCGCACCTCCAGCGACCCCACGGGCCGGGCCAGCCCCGCCCGACCTGAGTCGCGATCCGGTCCGATCCCGGGTACCTTCGGGGGCCTCTGGCGGTACCACCGGTCTGGCGTTCCCGGGGCGGTCCGATGGGACGATCGCCGGTGGAATGAACGACAGTTCCGATACCGCTGGCTGGGAGTCGTCCCAGGCCGAGCGGACCGAGCGCGCGATCGACCCGGTGCCCGTCGCCGAGCCGCCGGTTCGGCCTACCCAGCGCGAGGTGCCGGCGCTCCCGGGCCCCGGCGATCGGGCGACCCCCGACGGCACCGGTCGGGCGACCCCGAGCTGGAGCCGCCTGGCGTCGCGACGCGCCGCCGACTCCGCCCCGCTCGGCCATACGCTCCGGATGACCGTGGTCGCCGGCCTTGCCTTCGCGTCGTATGCGGCGACCCGCCTCATCGTCGGGGTCAACGACCCCCTGGGGGTCGGTCTCGCCGCGGTCCCGTTGTTCCTTGGGGCGGCGTTCCTGCGGCGACCGGCCGCCCTGGCCCTTGGCGCGGCGACCGTCGCCTTGACGGTCGTCCCGACGATCGCCGACAGCCAGCCGGTCGACCTGATCGACCTGGCGATCGCCGTCGAGCTCGCGATCGTCGTCCTGGCGGCCATGGCCCTCAGGGCGGCCCTCATCCGTGCCGCGGCGTCCGCGACCCGCGAGGCGGCCCACGAGGCACGGACGTCCGCCCGGCTCGATACCGTCCTGGCGATCACCGAACGACTGGCCACCACGCTCGACCGCGATGTCGTGCTCCAGACGATCGTCGAGGAGGTCAACCGTGGCCTGGGCGCCGACGCCACCACGATCCGGTTGCTCGAGGACGGCCAGCTCGTCGTCAAGGCCTGGGCCGGGATCCCGGCCGAGGTCGCTCGCTCGCTGCCGGCGTTCCGGCCGGATGAGGGCTGGTTCGCCGAAGTCTTCCGGACTGGCCGGCCGTGGGTCTGCGACGACGTGGGCGCACCCGGCACGGCTGACGAGTACGAGCGTTATCGGTCGACCTTGGAGTTCGCCTCGGACATCGCTCTCCCGCTCGTCGTCGACGGTCGGGTCATCGGGGCCCTCTCGTCGGTAACCAGTGAGCGACGCCACTGGACCCCGGGCGACGTCGAGTTCGCCGCGACCGTCGCCACCCATGCGTCGATCGCGATCCGGAACGCCGAGCTGTTCGCCACGAGCGAGAGCTGGGCGGCCCGGCTGGGCGTCCTCCAGGCGGCCTCCGCCCGGATGAGCCGCCAGAACACGATCGAGTCGGTCGGTCGGGCGATCGTCGAGGAAGTACGCCGGATCATCGACTACCACAACTGCCGGGTCTACATCCTCGAGCCGCCGGACGAGCTGGTGGCGATCGCCTTCGAGGGGACGGTCGGCGCCTACGAGAAGGTCGACTTCGAACTGCTCCGGACGAAGGTCGGCGAGGGGTTCACGGGCTGGGCGGCGCAGCACGGCGAGGCGCTCCTGATCGACGAGGCCAACGCCGATCCCCGCGGCGCCACGATCCCGGGCACCGACGACGTCGACGAGTCGATGCTGGTCGTCCCGATGCGCTACGACGAGAACGTCGTCGGCGTGATCACGCTCTCGAAGCTCGGTCTGCGCCAGTTCGACGCGGGCGACCTGCGGCTGCTGGCGATCCTCGCCGACCAGGCGGCGACCGCCCTCGAATCGGCTCGCCTGCTGGGCCGGACCGAGCGCCTGACGAGGGAGCTCCGGTGGCTGCTGGACATGGGCAGCGACCTGACGAGGAGCCTCGACCCGCGCCAGGTGGCCGACCTGATCGCCCGCCACGTCGGGTCGGCCCTCGGTGCGGACGCCTGCACGGTCAGTGCCTGGGACCCGCGGGCCGAACAGCTCCTGACGCTCGGTTACTGGCCGGAGACCGGCCGTGCTGGGCTCCAGCCGGTCTTCGACCTGCGCGGTTACCCGCTGACCCGCCGGGTCCTGCGCGAGCAGGTGAGCGTCACGGTCGATGTCGAGGACCCCGCGGCCGACGCAGCCGAGGTCGCGCTCCTGCGGTCCCAGGATTTCAACAGCCTGGCGATGCTGCCACTCGTCGCCAAGGGCGAGTCGGTGGGCCTGGTCGAGATCTATACGAGCGCCTCGATCGAGTTCGACGCCCCCCGCCTCGAGCTCGCCCGGACGATGGCCAGCGAGGCGGCGATGGCCCTCGAGAACGCCCGACTCTACGAGGCGACGCGCAAGCTGGCGGACCACGACCAGCTGACCGGCTTCTACAACCACCGCTCGGTCCACGAGCGTCTCGGCGAGGAGCTCATCCGGGCCCGGCGCTCGCGCGCCCCGCTGGCGGTGCTGATGATCGACCTCGACGGGTTCAAGCTCGTGAACGACACGTTCGGCCACCTGTTCGGCGACCAGGTCCTGGCCTGGACCGCCACGCAGATCCGCTCCTCGCTCCGGGCGAGCGATGTGGCGGGTCGATACGGCGGCGACGAGTTCGCGATCATCCTGCCCGAGGCCGACCGGGCGGCCGCCGACGCGACGGCGCGCCGGATCCGGAACGCGATCACCGAGCACCCGTTCGAGAGCGAGGAGCGGGGGCCGATCCCGGTCGGCGCCTCGATCGGCGTGGCGACCTACCCGGTCGACGGCCGCACGGCCCCGGAGTTGCTCGCGCTGGCTGACGCCGCGATGTACCGGGTCAAGCGGGAGGGCGATCTGCCCGCTCCGATGGGCCGACCCGTCCCGCGCCGTCGGCATTCCCGAGCGGTCCCGGCCGGCGCCGACCGGGACCTTCGTACTACCGGCTGACCGCCGGAGGTCCCGCCGTCGGCCGTGGACGGGACGCGCCCGGACGCGCATCCTTGGCCGGACGTGGCCGGTCCGACGCACGCCTCGCGCCCTTCCCCCGAACCACCTTCCACCGACCCCGCGGAGCGCCGGATCGAATCGACCTGGCGGTTCCTCGTCGTCGCGTTCGCGCTCCTGATGCTGGTCGCGATCGGCGACGTCCTCGCAGGCGGGGGCCGGCCGCTCGCTCTCATCGTCGCCGGCCTCGTCGCCCTGTTCGGGATCGCGGTCGCGCTCCACGGTCGAGCGGTCCGTGACCTGGAGGCCGGCCGGCGCGCCGAGGTCGAGAGCTTCGCCCGGATCCTCCACGGCCTCTCCCACTCGGTCTCCGCCGATGCGATCGTCACGGCGATCGTCGACGACCTCGGCGAGGTGACCGGCGCCGACCACACGGTGATCGTCCGGCTCCGTCGGGCCTCCGGCACCCTGGAGGCGACGCTGGCCGGCCGGGGCGTCGGGGGGCCGAACGCGACGACGGCGTTCCCGGTCAGCGACCTGGACCCGGGCGCACCGCTCGTCGTCGGGGCCGGCGGCCGCCCGGATCAACCGGCAGCCGAGCCGGCGCGGGGCGCGGGACCGGATCCCGCCAGGAGAGTGGCGGAACGGATCGCCGCCCGCGTCCGCACGGTCTACGGGCTCACGAACACGGTGGCGGCGCCACTCGAGGCGAGGGGTGTCCCGGTCGGGGCGATCGTGCTCTCCCGGCGGACGGCCGAGCCGTGGTCGGCCGCCGCGCTGCGCCTGCTCGCGACCGCCGGCGTCGAGGCCTCGTCGGCGCTCTCGCGGATCGAGTCGTTCCGGGCGGCCGAGACGCGCGCCGCCACGGACGTCCTGACGGGCCTGCCGAACCGGCGCTACTTCGACGAGTACTGCGCGCTCCTCGCCAACCGCCGACGGGCCCTCGACGGCGTCGGCGTCCTGATGGTCGACATCGACCACTTCAAGGCGATCAACGATCGCCACGGCCACGATGTCGGCGACGTGGTCCTGGGGGCCGTCGCCAGGGCGATCGTCTCGGCCGTGCGGGATGACGACGTGCCGGCGCGCTACGGCGGGGAGGAGTTCGCGGTGATCCTTCGCAATCCGACCCGCCAGGTCGCCGTGGACGTCGCCGAACGGGTCCGGCGCGCCGTCGGCGCCCTCGACCTGCGGGACCAGCAGGTGTCGGCCGTCAGCGTCTCGGTGGGGGTCGCCGTCGCGAACGGCCCGGACGAGCCGATCGACGAGCTGATCGGCGCAGCCGACCGGGCGCTCTACCAGGCGAAGCGGGCCGGGCGCGACCGGGTGGTCGCCGCCTAGGCTCGCTACCATCGGGTCGATGCCCACCGAGCCGCCCGCCCCGGAGCCCCTGGCCGGCCGGGATCCGCCTGCCGCCGTCGCGCTCCTGACGAACGACGACCTGGCCCGGATCTTCCACGAGATCGGCGATCTGCTGGAGGTCAAGGGCGAGCTCGTCTTCAAGACCGTCGCCTATCACCGGGCGGCCGACGCGATCGCCCACAGCCCGGTCGAAGTCGCGCGCGCCTACCGCGAGGGCCGGCCGCCCACGATCCCGGGCGTCGGGGCGGCGATCTCCGGCAAGCTCGACGAGCTGGCGCGGACCGGCCGACTCGCGTTCCACGATCGCCTGGCCGCCGAGGTCCCGCCCGGGCTCCTCGGCCTGCTCGCGCTGCCCGGGATCGGGCCAAGGACCGTTCGGCTCCTGCGCGAGGAGCTCGGCATCGAAGGCCTGGACGACCTCCGCCAGGCCGCCGAGGCCGGTCGGATCAGGACCGTCCGGGGCCTCTCCGAGCGGACCGAGGCATCGATCCTCGAGGGCATCCGCTCGCTCGAGCGACGCTCGGGCCGGATGCTCCTCGGGACCGCCCAGGGTCATGTCGAGCGCCTCCTCGCGGCGCTCCGCGACACGCCGGGCGTCACCCGGCTCGAGCCCGCCGGGTCGTACCGGCGGCGGCGCGAGACGGTCGGCGACCTCGACCTGCTGGCCGAGACGGACGATCCCCAGGCGCTCGTCGCCGCCTTCGTCGAGCTGCCGGGCGTCGCCCGCGTCCTGGGCGCCGGGAGCCACAAGGCCGCGATCGTGCTGGCCGACGGGCCGCAGGTCGACCTGATGATCATGCCGCCCGGCACCGCCGGGACGTACCTGGTCCATTTCACCGGCTCGAAGGAGCACAACGTCGCCCTCCGGGGCCGAGCCCGTGAACGGGGCTGGAGCCTGTCGGAGAAGGGCTTCCTGCGCCTCGGGCCGGACGGGGAGCCGCTGCGTGGGGACGCCGCCGAGCTGCGGACGTTCGCGACCGAGGCCGAGGCGTACCGTTTCCTCGACCTCGACGAGATCCCGCCGGAGCTGCGCGAGGATCGCGGGGAGATCGGAGCGGCCGCCGGGGGCGCCCTCCCTCGGCTCGTCGAGCTCGCCGACCTGCGCGGCGATCTCCACTCCCACTCGGACTGGAGCGACGGGATCCATCCGATCGAGCGGATGGCCGAGGCGGCCCGAGCCCGCGGGCACGCTTACCAGGTCCTGACCGACCACAGCCGCTCGCTGGCGATCGCGAAGGGCCTGTCGCCCGAGCGAGTCCGGCTCCAGCGAGCGGTCGTCGACGGGCTGAACGCCCGGTACGCCCGCGAGGAGGCCGACGGCCGGGTGCCACCGGGCGCCTCCTCCGACGGTTTCCGGCTCCTCCACGGCTGCGAGCTCGAGATCCGGGCCGACGCGAGCCTCGACTTCGACGACGACATGCTCGCCGCCTTCGACCTCGTCGTCGCCTCGGTCCACGTGGCCCGCCAGCAGTCTCGGGCTCAGCTCACCGCGCGGGTCCTCGCCGCGATCCGGAGCCCGCACGTCGACGTCATCGCGCACCCGGCTGGCCGGATGCTGGGGGGCCGCGAGGATCTCGACCTCGACTGGGAAGCGCTCTACGCGGCGGCGGCGCTCACCGGCACGGCCCTCGAGATGAACGGCTCCGACCATCGGCTCGATCTCGCCGACGAGCGAGCCCGCCGAGCGGTGGCGGCCGGCTGCCTCCTGGCGCTCGATTCCGATGCCCACCGGGTCGAGGAGTTCCACCATCTCGACTGGGCCGTGGCGCAGGCCCGCCGCGCCTGGGTCGAACCCGCCTCGGTGCTGAACGCCCGGTCGCGGTCGGAGCTCCTCGCCTGGGTCGCTGCCAAGCCGGCTCGGCTCGGCGCATAGGCCCGGCTCGGCTCGGCGCATAGGCCCGGCTCGGCTCGTGCCTCCCCCTCGCGTACCATCCGTGCCGATGGATCCAACCACCGGCCGGCGCGAACTCGTCATCCTCGCCGTCTCCGTCGCCGCCCTCGGGCGATTCGTCGACCCGCCGTCCGCATGGGTGGTCGTCGTGCTGCTCGGCGCCGCGGTCGCGGTCGGGGTCGTCCGCAGCCTGGGCCGCGACCAGGGTCACCTCCAGCGCGACTCGTTCGTTCCGGCGATCCTCCCGGCACTCGCCGCGGCCGGCGGGCTCGGTCTCCTGGCCGTCGTTCCGGTCGGGATCCTCCTGGTCCCGGCCCTGTTCGCCCTGGGTGGCCTCCTCGAGCTGGCGATCCGACTGGAGCGCCGGTCCGTCGCCGCATCCGCAGCCGGTGCCACCGAGGATCGGACGACCGTGCTCGCGGTCGCCCTCCTCATCGCCTTCGTGGCGTTCGCCGGGGCGGCCGCGCTCATCTCTGGCGGCCTGGTCGAGCCGGGCGGGCCGGATGCCCCTGGGTCGTCCGCCATTCCGGGGGGGATGCTCATCGGCCTCGCCCTCGTCGACGCGCTCGTCTCGGGTCTGCTCGGCTACCGGCTCACCGTCCGGCGCGAGCGGGGCCGACGGGCCGCGCTGTGGTCCGCCGGCACCTACGCGACGGTCGTCGCGATCGGCGCCGCGGCGATCCGTGCCGTGGCGCTGCCGCGGCTCCTCGGGCCGGCGCTGCTGACCCTCGTCTTCTTCCTGTGGGACGCGATCCACGGAGCCCCACCCGAACGGCGACGCGACCCCCGCTGGATCTGGCAGACCGCCCTGCTCGCGATCCTGGGGATCGTCGTGATCGCCTGGAACGTCGCGCTCCGGAACTGACCCGGCGCCCCGGACCCGCGCCGGATCCGCGCCGGGACCGCGCCGGACCCCGATCCGCCGCCCAGGACCCCGATCCGCGGCGCAGGAGCGGGCCGGCTCGCGGTCCGAACGGTCGTTCGCGTGTCGAACGGCCGCTCGCGTTGACGGAATCGCGCGATGGTGCTAGAAACCATTGCCCCGTCCTGACGCCTGTCCGGCGTTCGGCGGTGACGCCCGCCCCACGCTTCCGAAAGGACGACCCTCCCCGTGACCTTCCCCGAGCTCGAGACCGCATCCAACGCCGCGAGCACCGTCCGCCTCAAGCGCCAGCTCGTCGAGCAGGCCATCGAGCAGGCTTCCGCGGCCGCCTGGGCCGACGCCGCCGACACGAACCGGCGCATCCTCGAGATGGGTCCCGACGCCGAGTCCGAGAACCGGCTCGCCAAGGCCCACTGGGAGCTCGGCGAGCTCGGGGCCGCGCGCGAGCATTACCAGACGGCGCTCGCGCTCGATCCCACGAACCGGATCGCCGAGCGGAACATCGACCGCCTGCGGATGCTCCTCGTCGAGGCCGGCGAGAAGACCGTCCCGGCTCGGCCGGGCAGCAAGGCCCCGGTCAGCATCTTCGTCGAGGAGACCGGCAAGACGGGGTTCGCCCACCTGACCGATCTGCCCCGGCCCACCGAGCTCGCCCAGGTGAACCCGGGCGACGCGGTCGAGCTGACCCCCGAGGGCAACCGCCTCATCGCGACCAGCAACGGCGTCCGGATCGGCGTCGTCGAGCCACGCGTCGCGGCCCGCCTCCTCAAGCTCATCGCCGACGGCAACAAGTACTTCGCCGGCGTCACCTCGCTCGGCGACAAGGATGTCCGGATCATCATCCGGGAGATCTTCCAGGACCCCCGCAACTACGGCAAGGTCAGCTTCCCGACGGCGGCGAAGTTGACCGACCTCCGCCCGTACACGAAGGGCACCCTCGTCCGCGAGGAGATGGATCTCGAGGAGGATCTCGAGGACGACGAGGAGGACGAGGAGATCGAGGACCTCGACCGCGTCCTGCCCGCCGACGTGACCACCGAAGAGGCGTTCGTCGAGGAGCCAGACGA
>JBGPFS010000099.1:0-8442 GCA_041483455.1 Candidatus Limnocylindria bacterium
AGGTCGCGACGGCTCCCGCCCCCGCCCGGGTCGCCCCGGCGTCGGTGCCCGCCCTGTCGAGCCCGCCGCCGGTCGTCGCGGCCGGCTCGCTGGCTGGGACCCCGACCATCGCCGTGAGGGCCGCGGAGCCCGAGCGGACCACGACGCGCGACGATGCGAGCCCCCGTCCCGCGCCCCCGCGCTCCACGTCCCCCCGCTCGACGGCGCCGCGCGCGCCGGCACCGCGTCCGACCCCACGCCGGGCGCCGGACCCGCTCACGGAGCGTTGACCGGAGCCGAACCCCCGGTCGCGCCGCCGGGACCCGAACCCCCGGTCGCGCCGCCGGGACCCGAACCGGGATCGTTCGCCGAGGCCCCCGAGGGCGGTTCGCCCTCCCTGCCGCCGGCCGCCGGCACCTCCGCGTTCTCCCTCGAGGGACGGCGGGCGCCCGGCCTCTATCTCGCCGGCTGGCTCGCGACGCTTCTCGGCGGGGGCGTCCTGCTCGTCGCGATCGCCGGTCGCCCGGGCGGTGCGGCGGGCCTCCTCCTGACGATCGCTGGAGCGACGCTCCTGGGCCTCGGCCTCTTCGCCGGGGCGGGGGTCCAGGCGCTCGAGCGGGGGGCGGCCCATCGGCTGCCTTACGTCGGTCCATCGCCGTTCCTGGTCTTCGGTGCCGATGTCGCCCTCTCGATCGTCGCCACGATCGCGCTCCTCGGGCCGCTGGTCATGCTGGGCGCGAAGGCGGACGGACCCGCGGCGACCCTCCTGTCGGTCGTCCTCACGAACCTGCTCGCGGTCGGGCTGGTCCGCCTGCTCGTCGTCGGCACGGGGGCGCTCTCGTGGGCCGAGATGGGGCTGAGCAAGGCCGCGCTGACCGGTCGCCGGCTGGTCGCCGACCTGCTCGGCGGCGCGTTCCTGGCCGTGCCGGTCATCCTGGTCACCGGGTTCCTCGCCACGATCCTCGTCCACCTGCTCGGCACCGAACCCCCCGGCCCGCTCCCTCCGGCCGTCGACCCCGTCGGCCTGGCGGTCAACCTGGTGACCGCCGGGCTCATCGCCCCGGTCGGCGAGGAGATCTTCTATCGCGGCTTCGCCACGACCGCCTGGGTCCGCGGGCTCGGGCCGCGCGGTGGGCTCGTCCGGGGGGCCCTCTTCTTCGCCTTCGTGCACGTCGTGACGATCGGCGGCGCCGACTTCTCGAGCGCCGGCTCGCAGGCGCTCGTCGCCTTCCTCGGCCGACTCCCGATCGCCCTCGCGCTGGGCTGGATCTACCTGCGCCGGGGCTCGCTCGCGGCGCCGATCGGCCTCCACGCGGCGTTCAACGTCGCGCTCGTCCTGATCGGGTCGCTCGCCCAGTCCTGACGGCGGGCGGGGCTCCCGCCCCGGCGGACCGCCGCCTCCCGGCTGCGGACCGCCGCCAGGGGTCGTCCACAAAGTCGCCAGTGACCCGCCCGTGAGCCGGCGATGAGGGCCGGTCCGTAGGCTTCGCTGGGTCCTCGGATCCGGATGGCGGGGAGAACGGCGGGCTCCGTCGTCCGGGTCCGAGGGCTCCCAGCCCCGCCGCCCCCGGACCGGAGAAAGCACGATGGCCGACCTGCGCCTGCCCGGCGACCCGATCGCATTCCCCGCCACTCGCGGCCGCCCGATCCGGGAGCTCCCCGCGACCGAGCGCCCCCGCGAGCGACTGGCGCTCCGTGGGCCGAGCGGCCTGGCGGCAGCCGAGCTCATCGCCCTGGTCTGGGGCTCCGGGTCCCGCGGCGCGAGCGCTGTCCAGCTCGCGGAGGAGGCGCTCAGTCGCCACGACGGCCTGGCCGGCCTCGCCCGGACCAGCGAGCTCGAGCTCGAGGCGATTCCCGGGGTCGGCGCGGCGAAGGCCGCCCAGCTCGCAGCCGCGTTCGAGCTCGGCCGTCGCCTCCTCGCGGACTGGCCGACCGGCCGCTGGACGATCCGGACGCCCCGCGACGTCGCCGACCGGTTGATCCTCCAGATGGGCCGCCTCGAGCGCGAGGAGCTCCGGGTCGTCCTGCTCAACACGAAGAACGTGGTGCTGCGCGTGACCACGGTCTACCAGGGCAACGTGAGTTCCAGCCTCGTCCGGGTCGGGGAGCTGTTCCGGGACGCCGTCCGGCTGAACGCGAGCGGCATCATCCTCGCTCACAACCACCCTTCGGGCGACCCGACACCGAGCCCGGACGATCTGCACCTGACCGCGGAGGCGCTGGCGGCCGGCCGCCTCCTGGACATCGAGCTGCTCGACCATCTCGTCGTCGGCCACGACGCCTACGTCAGCCTGCGCGACCGCGGGATCGCCTTCGACCGGCCGGGCGGGCGCGGGCCGGTCCCGCCGGCCGCTTGATGTCTCCTTGGGTGCCGCCGTGGGTCGCCGCTCGTCCGCCCTCGGTCAGACCGCCTTCACCGCCGCGATGAGCGAGGCCAGGCCGTCCTTCGCGTCGGCGAAGAGCATCCCGGTCTTCGGGTCGGTGTACAGCTCGTTGTCGATGCCCGCATAGCCGCGGCCCATCGAGCGCTTGATGACGATGATCGACTTGGCACGGTCGACGTCGAGGATCGGCATCCCGGAGACCGGCGTGCCGGCCCGGCGGGCGGCCGGGTTCGTCACGTCGTTCGCCCCGATCACGAGCGCCACGTCGCAGCGTTCGAACTCGGGGTTGATCTCCTCCATCTCCTTGAGCTGCGGGTAGGGCACGTTCGCCTCGGCGAGGAGGACGTTCATGTGACCCGGCATCCGGCCCGCGACCGGATGGATCGCGTACTTCACGTCGACACCGCGCGACTCGAGGAGCTCGGCCAGCTCGCGCACGGCGTGCTGGGCCTGGGCGACCGCGAGGCCGTAGCCGGGGACGACGATGACGTGCTGCGCGTAGGCGAGCTGGATCGCCGCGTCGTCCGCGGAGACCTCCCGGACGGTGCCCCCGCCGGCGCCGACCACCGCCATCGTCCCCTCGCCGCCGCCGAAGCCGCCGGCGATGATGTTGAGGATCGAGCGGTTCATCGCGTCGGCCATCAGCTTGGTGAGGATGCCGCCCGAGGCACCGACGAGGGCGCCCGCGATGATCAGGACGGGGTTGCCGATGACGAATCCGGCCATCGCCGCGGCGGTGCCCGTGAACGAGTTCAGGAGGCTGATCACGACGGGCATGTCCGCCCCACCGATCGGCAGGACCATCGTGACCCCGAAGACCAGCCCGGCCGCGATGACCAGGCCGAGGACGAGCGACGAGGTCGGGCCATCGAGGCCGATCGTCCCGGCCGAGCCGAGGATCAGCACGAGCAGCCCCGCCACCGCCACGATCGCCAGCCCGAACGTGACCAGGCGCCCGCCCGGGATGAGGATCGGCTTGCCGGCGATGAGCCCCTGGAGCTTGCCCGACGCGATGAGCGAGCCGGTGAACGTGACGCACCCGATGACGACGCCGACGACGACGAAGATCGCCGTCGAGAGGGTCTCCTCGGGTGTGCCTGCGACCTTGAGGAAGTCGTCGATCGCGACGAGCGCCGCCGCTCCGCCGCCGACCGCATTGAACAGCGACACCAGCTGCGGCATCGCAGTCATCTTCACGGTCCGGGCCATCTGGAGCCCGATCCCGCCGCCGATCAGGAACCCGACCACGATGATGACCAGGGCCGTGCCGGACAGACCGCCCTCGCGGGTGACGAGGTAGGCCAGCGTCGTCGCGACGGCGATCGTCATGCCCACGGCGGACAGCCGGTTGCCGTCGCGGGCCGTGGCCGGCGAGTTCATCCGGTGGAGCCCGAGGACGAACGCCGCGGCGCCGATCAGCCAGGCGAAGAAGACGATGGTGTAGATCCACTCCTGCGACATCGGTGTCCCTCGCTCAGCCGTTCGCGGCGGCGCCCGGGGCGCCGTCCGAGCCGGCCTTGGCGGGCGCAGGCTTCTTTCGGAACATCTGGAGCATCCGGTCGGTGACCACGTAGCCGCCGACCACGTTCGCCGCGCCGAAGACCGTGGCGACGAACGCCAGGGTGTAGCTGAGCGGGCTGTCCGCCGTGGAGGCGATGAGCATCGCCCCGACGAGCACGATCCCGTGGATCGAGTTGGCGCCCGACATCAACGGCGTGTGGAGCGTGGCCGGCACCTTGCTGATCACCTCGACCCCGACGAGGATCGCCAGGGTGAAGATCGCGATGGCGTAGAGCAGGTCCTGACTCATGCGGAGGCACCTCCGGCGGCCGGGGCCGCGGGCTCGAGGAGCTTCTTCGTGGCGGCCTGGACGACGGCGCCACCGTGGGTGATCACCGTGGCGGCCGTGATCTCCTCCTCGAAGTCGAGGTTGAGCGCGCCGTCCTTCACGAAGTTGCGGAGCAGCTCGGAGATGTTCCGGGCGTAGAACTGGGAGGCGCCGGCGGGCATGCTCGCGGGCAGGTTGTCCGGGGCGATGATCGTGACGCCGTTGTCGGTCACGACCGTCTCGCCGACCTTCGAGAGCTCGCAGTTCCCGCCGAGCGCCGAGGCCGCCATGTCCACGATGACCGAGCCGGACTTCATCGCCCCGACGGCGCCCGCCGTGACGAGGACCGGCGGCTTCCGACCGGGCACCTGGGCCGTCGTGATGACGATGTCCATCCCGCCGATCACCGCGTTGAGCTCGGCCTGCTGGGCGGAGCGCTCCTCGGCGGTGAGCTCGCGGGCGTAACCGCCCGCCCCTGTCGCATCGATCGAGGTCTTGAGCCGGACGAACTGGGCGCCCAGCGACTCGGCCTGCTCGGCCGTCTCGGGCCGGACGTCGTAGGCCTTGACGACCGCGCCGAGCCGGCGCGCCGTCCCGATCGCCTGCAGGCCGGCCACGCCGATCCCGAGGATCAGGACGTTGGCGGGCTTGGCGGTGCCGGCGGCCGTGGTCAGGAGCGGGAAGTAGCGGCCGAACGTCGTCGCGGCGATCAGGACGGCCTTGTAGCCCCCGACGTTCGCCTGCGAGCTCAGCGCGTCCATCCCCTGGGCCCGCGAGAGGGTCCGCGGCAGCGCATCGAGGCTGATCGCGGTCACGCCCTGGGCGGCGAGGCGACCCATGAGCGCGGGGTCGAGGAGCGGGCCGAGGAGGCCGATCACGGCCTGGCCGCTTCGGAGGCGGGCGGCCTCGGTATCGGACGGCTTCTGGACGCGGAGGACGACGTCCGCCCCGGCGTACAGGGCATCGGTCTGGACGACCGTCGCGCCGGCGTCGACATAGGCCGCGTCGGGGATCGCGGCGCCCGCGCCGGCACCGGCTTCGACGAGGATCTCGAGCCCGGCCGCGGTCAGCTTGCCGAGCGCTTCGGGTACCAGGGCCACGCGTCGTTCGCCGGGCGCGGTCTCTCTGGCGACACCGACCTTCATGGGCATCACCTGCTGGATGAGGAAGGACGAGTGGGGCAGAACCCATTCAGTCTACCCGCTCCCGACCGGCGGACGTGAACACGCCGGAGCCGCTATCGTCGGACCGGACCTCAGGCTCGAAGCCCCGGGGACCTGGGCCCGTCCGCAGCTCGCCCCACCCACACAGGGAGCCCGCGATGACGAAGATCGGCTACGCCGCGATGCTCGAGCAGTTCCACCCGACCGAGCTGCTCGACCGGTGCGCCCAGGCGGAGGCGGCGGGCTTCTCGGCGGGCTTCATGGTCAGCGAGCATTTCCAGCCCTGGACCCCCCAGCAGGGTCAGGCAGCCTTCGCCTGGAGCTTCATGGGCGCCCTCGGGCAGCGCACGAGCCTGCCGTTCGGGACCGCCGTGACCTGCCCGGGCTTCCGCTACCACCCGGCGGTCATCGCCCACGCTGCCGCGACCCTGGGCGCGATGTACCCGGGTCGGTTCTGGCTCGGGCTCGGCGCCGGGGAGGCGCTCAACGAGCACGTCGTGGGCGGCGAGTGGCCCGAGATCGGCGTCCGCAGCGCGATGCTGTTCGAGGCGATCGAGCTCATCACGAAGCTCTTCAGCGGGGCCGTGGTCAGGCACCGCGGAGACCACTTCAAGCTCGAGAGCGCGAAGCTCTACACCCGACCCGAGCAGCCGGTCAAGGTCTATGTCGCCACCGCCGGGCCGGTCAACGCGAAGCGGACCGGTCGCCTCGCCGACGGGATGATCACCGTCGGCGCCGCCGACGAGAAGATCGGCCTGCTCTGGGGCAAGTTCGAGGAGGGAGCCCGCGAGGCCGGCAAGGACCCGGCGGGGATGCCCAAGCTCCTCCAGATCCACATCAGCTGGGCCCGCACTGACGCCGCCGCGGTCGAGAACGCGGTGCGCGAATGGCCGAACGGCGGGATGCCCTTCCCGAAGCAGGACATCAGGAACCCGGAGGACTTCGCAGCGATGGCGAAGCTCGTCCGGCCGGAGGACTTCACGAACCGCTGCCTGATGACCTCCGATCTCGGCACCCACATCGCGAACATCCAGCACTACATCGACATGGGCTTCGACGAGATCCACCTCCACAACGTCGGGCGCGACCAGGCCGAGTTCATCGATGTCTTCGGGCGTGAGGTCCTGCCGGAGCTCCGCCTGGCCTGAGGCCCGTGCGCATCCATCTGCCGCCCGTCCCTCCCGGCGAGCCTGTCGATTCCGGACCGAGCCGTTCGTCGTACGGTTGGAAGGGGCCGCACCAGGGCGGCCCAGGATCGGGGCGCCCGGCCCTGGAAGGAGCGATCGAGATGGCCAAGTTCCTGCTTGCCTACAAGGGTGGCGGCATGCCCGCTTCTCCCGAGGAGGGGGCGAAGGTGATGGCGGCCTGGACGGCCTGGTTCACCCGTCTCGGGGCCGCGGTCGCCGACGGCGGCAACCCGATCAGCCAGAGCAAGACGGTGAATCCCGACGGTTCGGTCAGCGGCGACGGGCGGAGCAGCCTGAGCGGCTACAGCATCATCAGCGCCGACAGCCTGGACGCCGCACTCCAGCTGGCGAAGGGTTGCCCCGTGCTGACCAGCGGCGCCACGATCGAGGTCTGCGAGACCTTCAACGCGATGTAGACCGGACCCCGGTGCACGCCGGGACCCGATCGTGATGAGGCCCCCGGCACGACGCCGAGGGCCTCAGCGCTTCTCGTGGCTCAGGGGCGCGGGATGGCCTCGTCCCGGATGCTCGAACCTCGCCGGGCGAGGGCCGTCTCGCGGGCGATGAGGAAGCGGAGACCGCCATAGCCGACCAGGTCGCCCGCCAGCCCCGTGATCGCTCCCAGCTGCGACCGATAGAACGCGAACGGGGCGGCTACGAACAGCCCGACGAGGACCGCTCGGCGAAGCCAGACGAAGGCCGCCAGGCGCGACGACGGCAGGCGCGACACGCCGACCAGGAGAAGGCCGGTCCGTGAGACCGCCGCCCCGGCCAGCGCCAGGTCGGAGATCCCGACCGACCCGGCGGACAGGCCGCTCAGGATGGCAAGAGCCGCGAGCAGCGTGAGCGTCGCATTGAGCAGCACGAGGGCGAGGAGGGCTCGCGGGAACCACGGCCGCTTGGCCAACGCGGTGTACCGGCGGTCGACGCCATCCCGGAGTCGGTCCATCGCGTCGTCGGGGTCGGTCCGCCAGGTGGCGAGACGAGCCCGGAGAGCCGTCACGAGCGGGTCGCCCGCGTCGGCCCGATCGAGGTACGAGAGGATCGCGTCCCGGTCGTCGGCGTCGGGGCCATCCGTCTCGGCCGAGGCGACGAGCCCGAGGGCGGCCGCCAGCGCCTCGCGGGAATCGACCGGACGGCGGGCCGCGAAGGTCCGGATCGCGAGGATCACGCCCAGGAACACGAGGTAGATGAGCGCGACCGCGGGCCGGAAGAAGTAGTCGTTGTCGGCCGTGAGGAACTTGCCGATCTCGTCGACGAACGTCCCGAATCCGACGCCCGCGAGGAGCGCCGCCCCGAGTCGAACCCGCCGGTCGAGGAAGGTGAAGAGGAGCAGGAACGCGAGGAGCATGAACAGCCCGCCCCACAGCATATGGGCGATGTGGAGCTCGCCGCCACCGAGCTTCGGGAAGCCGGTCGCGATCAGGAACGCGCGGATCCCGAGGAACGACGCGACCGAGGCCACCAGGAAGAGCTCGCCGAGGTCCTCGGCGGCTGGGTCGCGAAGCGGTCGAACGCGGAGACGCACGGTCGCAGCATACGGGGCGACCCGGCGGTCGGGGCGAACCTGGGCCACCAGTGATGCATCACCGGACGGCCGGGACGGCACCAGATCCCACCGGACTGGACAAGAGCGCCCCTGTTCAGGCTAGACTCTCCCTGCCAGTGCCCGGCACAGCGGCCGTCTCAAGACGGACGCTTTCCTGCCAACGCGTGCGACAGGAGGGGCCGACACAGTGCAAGCCGACAGGACGCGGCCGATGGCCTACCGGATCGCGGACGCGCCGCCGACCCGTCTGGTGCGCCCCAGGTCCGTGATCCCGGTGGCTCGCCGCATCGCCCCGGCCGCTGATGCCGCCGGAAGCACTTCTCGCCCGGATGCCCGCCGACTGGTCGCCGCC
>JBGPFS010000100.1:0-8436 GCA_041483455.1 Candidatus Limnocylindria bacterium
GGGCGTCGGGGCGGCCGAGGCCGAAGTCGGGGCCGCCTTCGAGCGCGTCGTCCGGCGCTTCGGGGCCGCGGCATCGGCTGCCGGGGCCTCGGGCGTCGGGGCGGCCGAGACCGAGGTCGGGGCTGCCGATCCGGTCGGCGCGCCGGCTCGGATCCGGGGCACCCCGACCGGCTTTGGCTTCGCGGCGAGCTGAGCTCGAAGCAAGGCTTCGAGCTCCGGCGGGACCTCGCTCCAGGGTTCATCCGAGCGCCCACCCGACGGCCGCTCAGGGCGCGCGCGGACCGGTCCGGCCTCGCGACTGAACCGATCGTCACGCGGTCCACGCCCGCTGGCGAAGCCACCGCCACCGCCACCGCCACCGCCCGACGGGCGACGGCCCGAGGGCTCCTGGTAGCTGTCGCTCCCGCCCGAGCGTCCGGCGCTGCCGTAGCGCTCGCGGTCGACGGCGGCGGAGTACCCGCCGCTCCGGCCACCGCGGCCACCGCCGCGCGCTCCGGCACCGCTCCGAACGCCACCGGCGCCCCGGCGCTGCTCCGCGATGAGATATTCCGGGATCGCCGGCTCATCCTCATCCTCGACGCCCGCGAGGGACGCCAGGTCGCCGGTCGGTGCCTTGTCCATCCCGATCTGGGAATCCCAGACCGACCCGAACGCGGCCGAGCGTGGCCGGCGCGGGGCGGACGGAGCCACCACCTCCTCGTCCTCGACTTCCTCCTCGTCCGGCTCGGACGGCGCGACGCCCGGCTCACCCGGCTCACCGGCCAGGACCGGCTCGCCCGCCCGGCCGCGACCGCGACCGCGACCGCGACCGCCGCGCCGGCGACGCCGGCGATGGGCGGCCTCCGCCTCCGACTCCTCGCCGATCCCGGCTTCGAGCGGGCTCTCCTCCGGCTCTTCGTCCTCGGCCGCCGCCGACTCGACCGCCCCTGACGGGGCGGCCGCCGCGGGCGCCGCCTTGGACAGCTTCTCGCCGGGCAGCGCGACGATCGCCGCCACGCGACCGGGTCGCACCGGCGTCCCGACCGGGGCCTCGGGCCGCTCATCAGCAGGCTCGACCACGGCCGGGGTGCGCGTCCGACCACGGACGCCCGCGGCTCGCGCCACCGGCGTCCGCTCGGGCTCGGCTTCGCCGGCACGGGGACGGGCTCGCCCGCGACCGCGCCCTCGACCGACCCCGGTCCCCTCGGTCAGCTTGTCGGGGACCTCGGTCATCGACAGGTCCTCGTCGTCCGTGGCGACCCGCCGGCCGCTCCGCGACGAGCCCTTCTCGACCTTGGCGATCTGGATGATGTCGGTGAACTGGTCGGCGACGTCCATCAGGTCCGAGGAGGTGTTCCCGCGGAAGCTGATCACCTCGACCCGGACACCCATCTCCTGGACCGCACGGATCGCCGGAGCGAAGTCGCCGTCGCCCGAGATGATGATCGCGACATCGAGGTTCCGAGCCGTCTTCATCATGTCCACGACGAGCTCGATGTCGAGGTTCGCCTTGACCTTCCCGTCACCGTACTTGCGGATGTCCTTGCTGACCACCTTGTAGTCGTGGCGACGCAGGAACTCGTGGAAGTTGCGCTGGTTCTCGTTGTCCGGGTCGAGCCCCGTGTAGGCGTACGCGCGAACGAAATCCCGCCCGGCGATGGCCGACTTCAGGAGCGTGACGTAGTCGATGTCGACGCCGGCCGCTTTGGCCGCGTAGAAGATGTTCGCCACGTCCACGAAGACGGCGACGTTCTTCCCCAATCCAGTCTCCTCAGGTGCGTTGGATGGTCGCCGGCGCGAGCGTTCGCGGCGCGGCGATCCGCTAGGTCCGGCCCTGACGGACGGTGGCCCGCGCCGCCGTCACGGCCCGTTCGATGAGCGGTCCCGCTTCCACGAACCCCCTTCGTTCCCACCGGGACCGCTCGGTGGGATCGGCCGGCCGGGCCACCTCGACGGTGGCACAGCCCTTGTTCCCCGCGGAGCGCAGGAGCTCCTCGATGAGCACGTCGGCGATGCCGTCGGCATCGTGGCGCGGATCGACCACGAGGAGGTCCACCGTGCCGACGAAGCCGCCGGCACGGACCGAGGGGCGGAGGGCCAGGATCGCGCCGCCGACGATCTCCCGCTTCACCTCGACGACGAGGACGCTCGCCTGGGGGAGGTAGACGAGCTGACGCAGGAGATCGGAGGCGACGAGCGGCCCGGGACCGTCAACGGGCCGCATAGCCGTCGCGCAGAGCGCGACGAGCCGCTCGATGTCGGTGATCCTTGCCGCCCGAACCGGGTAGTCCACGCCGATGGTTGCGAACCTCGCGAGGAGGCGCGTGCGCTGCTGACGAGTGGGGTCGGGCCGACCCTGGGATCGTGTTCCACCGTGAGCGCGCCTTCGGCGGCGAGCGCCGGAGCGCTCGGCAGCCGTCCGAAGGGCACTCGACGACCGGTGTTGCAATCGACGCGCCGGGGGCTAATATACGGCATCGCTTCGGCGGCCGCCTGCGCGCCGCCCGAGTCCGGCAGACGTGCCGTCGCCCGTACCGCACCGAAGCTCCTCACCGCCGCCTCCGTTCCGGATCCTGGGAAGGGAGCATCCGGACCGCTGACCGCACCGGGGAGCGATGGGCGCCGGAGGCGCGCCGCCTCCCGACCTCGGCTCGTCCGCAGGGGTCCCGACCGAACCGTTCGCGCCGATCGGGCCGGACGATGGACACGGATGGAGGAGCACTACATGAAGGTCACCAAGCTCGGCGCATTCGTCGCCAGCGCGGTGTTCGTCTTCGCGGCCTGCTCGAGCGGGACGGCCACGAACGCCCCGGCGAGCGGCGGCGGAGGCAGCGCAGCTACCCCCGGCGCCTGGTGCGTGGGCGGCACCGTCAAGATCGGGACCGAGTTCCCGATGAGCGGCGGCGAGACCGCCAACGGCGGTCCGGCCACCAACGGCGTCAAGCTCGCGATCAAGCAGCAGAACGCCAAGGGCGGCATCCTCGGCTGCAAGATCGACATCAACGTCCAGGATGACGCGGTCGCCGGCGTCCACGACCCGCAGCAGGGCGCCAAGAACATCGGGACGCTCGCGGCCGACGCGGCGGTCATCGGCGTCGTCGGGCCGTACAACTCGGGCGTGGCCAAGGCCGAGATCCCGATCAGCAACGAAGCCGGCCTGCTCATGTGCAGCCCGGCCAACACGAACGACGGCGTGACCAAGCCGCCGGAGGGCGACAAGTACCGGACGGCCCACCCGGACAAGATCAGCTACATCCGGACCGCGACCCCGGACAGCATCCAGGGCCCGGCCGGCGCTGACTACGTCTACAAGGACCTTGGCGCCAAGAGCGTCTACATCATCGACGACACGGAGACGTTCGGCGTCGGTGTCGGCGACACGTTCCAGGCCGAGTTCAAGGCGCTCGGCGGGACTGTCGTCAAGCGCGACAGCGCCCCCAAGTCGACGTCCGACTACACGCCGCTCTTCACCGCCGCGGCCGCGCTCAAGCCGGCCGCCGTCTACCTCGCCGGCACCGCACCGTCGGGCATGGCCCTGGCCATGAAGCAGGGCCGGACGGTCCCGGGGATGGAGACCATCCCGTTCTTCGGTCCGGACGGCACCACCGACCTGGTCGCAGGCGGCGGCACCGGCGCCATGCTCACCACCGTCGCGGCCGCCGGGCATGACCTGTACGGCACGGTCGGCGCAGTCCACGACATCCCGGATCCGAAGGGCTTCGCGGATGCCTACCAGGCCGAGTTCAAGGATGCCCCCGGCGCGTACAGCTCGCCGTCCTATGCCTGTGCCCAGGTCATCATGCAGTCGCTCGAGAAGGCCGCCGCCACGGCGACCGACCTGGCGACCGCGCGCGAGGGTGTCCGGGCCAACGCCACGAACACCGCCAATTCCTTCGACACGGCCATCGGCAAGCTCAGCTTCGACAAGTACGGCGACAACACCGCCCCGTACATCTCGTACTACAAGACCGACATGACCCTCGCCGGCGGCAAGGGTGATTGGGTCTTCGTGAAGCAGGTCGCCTTCCAGCCCAAGTAACCGGGCCCAGCCTTCGAAGCCGGGGAGGGCCACCCTCCCCGGCTTCGAACTACGTTCCGACTCGATCGAGGACGTGAGCGAGCGATGAGATCCCCCGTCTGGCGAGTGGTCCGACCGGTCGTCACCATCGTCCTGGCGAACGTGATCGCCTGGCTGCTGCTCGGAACGCAGCAGTTCGCCAATTTCCTGACGCTCGGCTCGATCTACGCACTGATCGCCCTCGGCTACACGATGGTCTACGGGATCATCGAGCTCATCAACTTCGCCCACGGCGACGTCTTCATGGTCGGCTCGTTCCTGGCGCTGTGGATCCTGACCGTGCCGCTCGGGATGACCGGGGCGCTCCGGGACCCGCCGACGCTGATCGTCGTCCTGGCGGTCGTGATGGCCGCGACGATGGCCGTGATGGGCGCACTCGGCGTGTTCATCGAGCGGTTCGCCTATCGTCCGCTCCGCCACGCACCGCGCCTGGCACCCCTGATCACGGCGATCGGCGTCTCGTTCATCCTCCAGAACGTCGTCTACACACTCTTCGGGCCGTCGCCCCGGAACGTCCCCCAGGTCTTTCCGCTCGACCGGTTCGACCTGCTGGGGGGCAAGATCTCCTACCTGAGCGTCTTCATGCTCGTGGTCGCCCTCGGCCTGATGGTCGCCCTCCAGCTGTTCGTCGGCCGGACGCGCCTCGGTCGGGCCATGCGCTCGACCGCCCAGGACCGCGAGGCAGCCGAGCTGATGGGCGTCGACATCAACCAGACGATCGCGATCACCTTCTTCCTGGCGGCGGCCCTGGCCGGATCGGCGGGCGTCATCCAGGGCCTCTACTTCGGGAGTACGAAGTTCGACCTCGGGTTCTTCGCCGGGCTCAAGGCGTTCACGGCCGCCGTCCTGGGCGGGATCGGAAACACGACCGGTGCGGCGATCGGCGGGTTCGTGATCGCCTTCATCGAGGTCTTCGCCACCGTGCTCGGCTACTCGCGCTGGTCGGAGGTCGCCGTCTTCACGGTCCTCATCCTGGTCCTCGTCTTCCGGCCGAGCGGCCTGCTCGGCCAGCAGCTGGGAGAGCGGACGTGAACGGGGCCGGCTCGCGGCTGCGTGACTTCGCCTCAGCTGGTAGAGCGGGCCTGAACCGGATCAGCTCGCGGCTGCGCGATCTGGCCTCGTCCCACCGCTCGATCGCGATCATGGTCGGCTGGGCGGTCATCGCCACGCTCCTGCCCCTCCTGGTCCTCATCCCGCCGCTCAGCACGTTCCAGCAGCAGAAGCTCTGGATCGACGGCTTCGCGAACGCCGGCGTCTTCATCCTGTTGGCCATGGGCCTCAATGTCGTGGTCGGCCTGGCCGGCCTGCTCGACCTCGGCTATGCCGCGTTCTTCGCGATCGGGGCCTACGCGTACGGTCTGGGCGCCTCGCCGTTCACCGGCCTCGCGATCCCGTTCTGGCCGATGCTGCTGGTCGGCGCCGTGGTCGCCGCGACGTTCGGGATCCTGCTCGGCGCCCCCACCCTTCGCCTGCGCGGCGACTACCTGGCGATCGTGACCCTCGGGTTCGGCGAGATCGTGCCGGCCGTCTTCCTCAACGCCGACAAGTACACCAACGGGACGAACGGCATCGGCGGCGTCCTGAAGCCGGAGCTGCTCGGCTTCAGGTTCACGCTCGGCAATCCGCTCCCGTACTACATCGCGATGGTCGTGGTTCTGGCGTTGACGATGGTCTTCCTCTACCGGCTCCAGGATTCGCGCCTGGGGCGCGCCTGGATGGCCGTCCGCGAGGACGAGCTGGCCGCCGCGAGCAGCGGCGTGAACACGGTCACCACGAAGCTCCTCGCGTTCGCCCTCGGCGCGTCGACGGCCGGGCTGGCGGGGGTGTTCACGGCGGCCAAGCTGACCCTGGTCAGCCCCGATCAGTTCTCGTTCGCGGTCTCATTCACGGTCCTGGCCATGGTGGTGCTCGGTGGGATGGGCAACATCTGGGGCGTGGCGGTCGGCGCCTTCGTGATCTACACGATCCAGAGCGTCCTGCTCAAGCAGCTCAACCAGTTCTTCCAGACCATCAACCTGCCGGTCCTCAAGGACATCGACTTCGTCCAGTACCAGTTCCTGCTCTATGGCCTGGCCCTGGTGGCGATGATGCTGCTGCGGCCCGAGGGCCTCTTCCCAAGTAGCCGGCGAAAGCGCGAGCTGCACGAGGCCTCGGAAGAGGTGGCCGACGTGCCCCCGCCGACCGAAGCCCTGGACGGCTGATGTCGGACCCGAGCTCGGTCGTGCCCGGTGCTGACGCGATCCTCCATGCCCGCAAGGTCACCAAGGCCTTCGGCGGCCTCGTCGCGGTCAAGGAGGTCGATCTCGAGATCCCGCGTGGGGCGATCATCAGCCTGATCGGGCCGAACGGGGCGGGCAAGACGACCTTGTTCAACGTCATCGCCGGGATCCTCGATCCGACCTCCGGGGCAGTCGAGTTCCAGGGCAATCGGGTGGTCGCTCGGCCCGTCCGGGCCTGGCTCGAGCCGGTCATCTGGACCTTGCCGGCGTTCCTCGTCGGCATCCTGGCCGTGATCGTCAACCAGGTCACCGCCTCGGCCGCGGCGGCGGCGCTGACCGTCCTGGCCGCGATCTTCCTGCTCGTCGTGATGCTCCTGGCCGCGATCGTCCGACCGCGCTGGTACCTGGATCTCCTTCTGCGGGCCGGCGTCTTCCGGAGCGCGCGCCCGAACGACATGGTCAAGGCCGGGATCGGGCGGACGTTCCAGAACATCCGGCTCTTCGCGAACATGACCGCCCTCGAGAACGTCCAGGTCGGGATGCACCTCAAGCTGCGGGCGAATGCCGCCGATGCGCTGTTCAGCACGCCACGGGCCCGGGCCGAGGAGAAGGCGGCAGAAACCCGGGCGCGCCACTTCCTCGAGGTCGTCGGACTCAAGGGCCACGGAGGCGAGCTGGCGAAGAACCTGCCCTACGGCGATCAGCGGCGTCTCGAGGTCGCCCGGGCCCTGGCGAGCGAGCCGGCCCTGATGCTCCTCGACGAGCCGACCGCCGGGATGAACCCGCGGGAGACGCTCGAGATGACCCAGCTGATCGACCGCCTCCGGCACGATCTCGGGATCTCGTTCCTGCTGATCGAGCACGACATGAAGGTGGTCATGGGCATCAGCGACCGGGTCACGGTGCTCGATCATGGGGAGAGGATCGCCGAGGGGACGCCCGACGAGGTTCGGGCCGACCCACGCGTCATCGAAGCCTATCTCGGGAAGCCCGCCGCGTGAGCGGGGTGACGAGCACCGCCGTCGCCGGCGAGATGCTGCTCGAGCTGACCGACGTCCACTCCTACTACGGCCAGATCCACGCCCTGCAGGGGGTCTCGCTGGAGATCCGCCGGGGCGAGATCGTCACGCTCATCGGGGCGAACGGGGCGGGCAAGACGACGACGCTCAAGACGATCTCGGGGCTCCTCCACGCGCGCCAGGGCAGTGTTCGATTCGGGGGCCGCGACATCACGAAGACGCCCGCCCACGAGCTCGTCCGGGCCGGGATCGGGCATGCCCCGGAAGGTCGGCGGATCTTCTCCCGGCTGACCGTTCTCGAGAACCTCCAGATGGGCGCCTTCACCCGTCCGCGCGACCAGATGCAGGAGGATCTCGACCACGTCTTCGAGCTCTTCCCGCGACTCCGGGAACGGACCGGCCAGCGCGGCGGGTCGCTCTCCGGCGGCGAGCAGCAGATGCTCGCCATCGGGCGGGCCTTGATGGCTCGACCGCACGTGCTCCTGCTCGACGAGCCCTCGCTCGGTCTCTCGCCGATCCTCGTCCAGCAGATCTTCTCGATCATCCAGGAGATCAACGCGAGAGGCACGACGATCCTGCTCGTCGAGCAGAACGCCCTGCAGGCACTGATGGTCGCCCAGCGCGGCTACGTCCTCCAGACGGGCCAGGTCGCACTGTCGGGGCCGTCGGCCGAACTGCGCGAGAACGAGATGGTCCGCAAGGCCTATCTCGGCGAGGACTAGCCCGGTCCGATCCGGGGCGAGGCCCTGGCCGTCGATCTCGGTGCCGGGTCAGCGCCGGGCGGGTTCCCGGCCGATCGTCCAGGCGGCGCGGGCGATGATGATCAGGCCGATCCCGGCCAGCCACGTCCCGGGCGCCCGGTCCGGCCGCAGGCCGGCGAGCTCCGCCTGCGTCGCGAACGACAGGACCGCGTAGCCGAAAGCGAGCAGGCCCAGCACGGCCAGCAGGCCGAACGAGAGCGGCCGATCGAGCGCGACCGGCTTGTCGCCCGCGGCGTACGGCAGGGCGACGAGGGCGAGCACGGCCAGCGCCACCACGAAGACGACGATCGCTCCGCTGTTCCCGCACAGCCCGGAGAAGGCGTTGCAGGCGATGACCGGCAGCCCGGCCGGGTCGCCCCCGGCCGTATACCACGGCAGGA
>JBGPFS010000101.1:0-8305 GCA_041483455.1 Candidatus Limnocylindria bacterium
GGTCGGGTCGCCCGGCCCGGCACGGTCACGGTCAGCAAGTACATGGAGGTCGAGCGCTACAGCCACGTCCTCCACCTCGTCTCGCACGTCGAGGGGCGCCTCAAGCCGGAGCTCGATGCCCTCGATGCGCTCCGATCGGTCTTCCCGGCCGGCACGCTCTCGGGCGCCCCCAAGGTCCGGGCGATGCAGCTCATCGCGGCCGCCGAAGGGGAGCGCCGGGGCCTCTACGGCGGGGCGGTCGGCTACCTCGGCTACGACGGCAACCTCGACACGGCGATCACGATCCGCAGCGCCGTCCTGCGCGCCGGGACGGCCCACGTCCACACCGGGGCCGGGATCGTCGCGGGGTCCGTCCCAGAGAAGGAGTTCGAGGAGACCGAGCACAAGGCGGCCGCCCTGCGCCGGGCGATCGAGCTGGCGGCCGGCGTCGAGGGACCGCGGCCGGGCCAGGGGACGCCGGGATGATCCTCGTCATCGACAACTACGACAGCTTCACCTTCAACCTGGTCCAGGCACTCCAGGCGGCCGGAGCCGAGGTCCGGGTCGTCCGGAACGATGCGATCGACCGGGCGGGGATCGAGGCGCTGGCGATCGACGAGAGCGTGCACCTGCGCGGGATCGTCGTCTCGCCTGGCCCGGGCGACCCCACCACGGCCGGCGTTTCGGTGGCTGCGGTCGAGGTGGCCGCGGAGCGACGGATCCCGCTCCTGGGGGTCTGCCTCGGGATGCAGTCGCTGGCCGCGGCATTCGGCGCGGCGATCGTCCGCGCGCCGACCCTCGTCCACGGCGAGGCGTCCGAGGTGACCCACGACGGCGCCGGGCTGCTGGCCGGGATGCCGCCCTCGTTCATGGCGGCCCGCTACCACTCGCTGTGCGTCGACCCGACGACGCTGCCCGCGGAGCTGGGCGTGACCGCGATCTCCGAGGTCGACCGGGTCGTGATGGGGATCCGCCACGCCGAGCTGCCCCTCGAGGGCGTCCAGTTCCACCCCGAATCGGTCCTGACGCCCCAGGGACCGCATCTCCTCGCGAACTTCCTGCGGCTGGCGGGGGAGGGCGAGGCGGGTCTGCTCGATGCGGCCACGGGCTCGTTCGCGACGGCGGGGCTGGCCGACGAGGCGCCGACCGAGGGACCTTCCGATGCACCTGGCGGGCTGGCCGGGCCGCTGGAGGCGCGGCGATGAGCGAGCTTGTTCGGGCGGCCCTGGCCGCCGTCGTCGACGGGCGGTCGCTGACCGTCGACGAGGCCCGCGGCGCGATGGGCGCGGTGATGGACGGCGAGGCGACCGCCGCTCAATTGGCGGCGCTCCTCGTCGCGCTCCGGATGCGCGGCGAGACCGTCGACGAGCTCGCCGGGTTCGCCTCGGCGATGCGCGAACGGGTCCTGCCCGTGACGGCGCCGGCCGGGACGATCGACGTCGTGGGCACGGGTGGGGACCGGAGCGGCACGTTCAACATCTCGACCGCCGCGGCGCTCGTGGCGGCGGCCGCCGGCGTCCCGGTCGCCAAGCACGGCAACCGGGCGATCACTTCGCGGTCGGGCTCGGCGGACGTGCTCGACGCCCTGGGGATCCGGATCGATCATGATCCGGCCAGCGCGGCCGCGGCCCTCGAGCGCGACGGCTTTGCCTTCCTCTTCGCCCCGGCGTTCCACCCGGCGATGCGCCATGCCGGCCCGACCCGTCGCGAGATCGGCGTCCGGACGGCGTTCAACCTGCTCGGTCCGCTCACGAACCCGGCCGGGGCGACCCGGGCCCTCATCGGCGTCGGCGATATCGCCGCCGCGCCGAAGATCGCGGACGTGGTCCGGGTCCTGGGCACCGAGCGGACGCTGGTCGTTCATGGGGCCGGGGTCGACGAACTGCCGCTCGACGGCACGGGCGTGGTCTACGACGTGACGGTCGCGGGGATCGAGCGACGGGAGGTCGTCGCCGCGGAGCTCGGCCTGGATGCGGCGCCGACGTCGGCCCTCGCAGGCGGCGAGCCGGCCGAGAACGCCTGGCTCCTGGAGGCCGTCCTGGCCGGCCAACCGGGCCCGCGACGCGACGCGGTCCTGCTCAATGCGGGGGCCGCATTCGTGGCGGCGGGTCGGGCGACGGACCTCGCGGCGGGGATCGGACTCGCCCGGGAGACGCTCGATTCGGGAGCGCCAGTCGCGCTGCTTGCCCGGCTGCGTGCCGAGCGACAGGCAGCGGAGGCGGCCCGATGACGCGACCCGGAGCGCGGCCCACGGCGCAACCCGAGCCGCGGGCCCGGGCGCAGGCCCGCTCCCGGCCCGGCAGCGGCCTCCTGGCCGAGATCGCCGCGCGTCGGGCGGTCGATGTCGCCGCCGACCTCGCCGGACGATCGCTGCGGGACCTCGAGCGGGCCGCCGCGGCCGCCCCGCCGCCGCGCGAGGTCGCCTCCCGGCTGGCGGCCCCCGGGCTCCACCTCATCGCCGAGGTCAAGCGCTCCTCACCGTCGGCCGGCCTGATCCTGGCTGCCGGCGACGACCTCGTCGCGCGGGCCCGCGCCTACGCGGCCGGCGGCGCGACCGCCATCTCGGTGCTCTGCGAGCCGCACTGGTTCGGTGGCTCGCTGGACGACCTGCGCACCGTCCGGGCGAGCGTCTCGATCCCGGTCCTGGCCAAGGAGTTCGTGGTGGATCCGCGCCAGCTGCCGCTGCTGCGGGCGGCCGGCGCGGACGCCGTGCTCCTCCTGGCCGCCCTTCACCCGTCCACCCGGCTCGGCCGGCTCGTCGACGCCGCCCTCGGGCTTGGCCTGGAGCCCCTGGTCGAAGCGCACGACGCACGCGAGCTCGAACGGGCGCTCGGCACCCGGGCCCGGCTGATCGGGCTGAACAACCGCGATCTCCGGACGCTGGCCATCGATCCGGAGCGCGCCGTGCGGCTGCACGCCCTCGTGCCGGACGATCGGATCGTCGTCGCCGAATCCGGGGTTCGTGAGCCTTCGACGCTCGCCGGCTGGCGTGCCCTCGGGTTCGATGGTGCGCTGGTGGGCGAAGCCCTGATGCGAGCGGCCGACCCACGAGCCGCCTCCGCCGCCTTCGTGGCCGCCGGTGCCGTGCCCGACGATCCGGGCGCGGCAGACCGGACGCCGCTCGTGAAGATCTGCGGGGTCACCGACGCTGCCGGCGTGCTCGCGGCCCTCGCCGCCGGTGCCGATGCGATCGGCCTCAACCTGGTCCCGGGGACGCCCCGGGCGCTCGCGCTCGGCGAGGCCGCCGGGCTGGCCCGGCTCGCCCGCGGGGCCGCCGCCCCGGGCGCGCGCCCGCTCATCGTCGCGGTCACGGCCGACGCACCGAAGGCCGCCCTGGCGGAGGCGATCGCAGCGCTCGATCCGGACGTCGTCCAGCTCTCCGGGACCGAGGCGCCCGCGGCTGTCGCGAGCCTCGGTCGACCCGCGTGGAAGGTCCTCCACCTGCCGGTCGAGACGCCGTCCGACCCGGCGGCACTGCGGGCCGCGGCGAGTGGGACGATCGAGCTTGGCCGGGCCTATCTCGCGGCCGGAGCGGAGCGGCTCCTCCTCGACACGGCCGGCGGCCCGCATCCGGGCGGGACCGGGGTCCGGGCGTCATCGCAGCTCGCGGCGGCCGTCGCCCGGGAGCTGCCCGTCATCCTCGCCGGCGGCCTCGACCCGGCCTCGGTCGCGGATGCGGTCCGGGCGATCCCGGCGCTCGGCGTTGACGTGGCGTCCGGGGTCGAGGCGCTCCGGCATCCGGGTGGGCGCCCGACCAAGGATCCCCTCCTGGTCGCGCTCTTCGCGAAGCGGGCCCGGGCGGCCCGGTTCGACCGGCCCCACCTCGCCGCACGACCGACGCCGGTGGACCCTGGCCTGCTGGAGGCGGATGCCCGCGGCCGGTGGGGGCTCGCCCGGGAGTTCGGTGGCCGGTACGTGCCGGAGACCCTGGTCGCGGCCCTCGAGGCGCTCGAGCGGGCATACGCGGAGGTCCGCCACGACCCCCGATTCTGGGCCGAGTTCCGCTCGCTGCTGGCGACGTACTCGGGCCGACCCACGCCGATCTACCGGGCGGACCGGCTGGCGGACCGGGTCCTGGCCGACGCCCGGGCCGCGGTGGCCGCTTCCGGCGACGACCCCGACGCGCCGGGCCGCCTCCCGCGCCGATTGCGGCTCTACCTCAAGCGCGAGGACCTGGCCCACACGGGCGCCCACAAGATCAACAATGCACTCGGCCAGGCGCTCCTCACCCGGCGGCTCGGCAAGACCCGGGTGATCGCCGAGACCGGGGCGGGTCAGCACGGCGTGGCGACGGCCACGGCCTGCGCCCTGCTCGACCTGCCGTGCGTGGTGTTCATGGGCGCCGAGGACATCGAGCGCCAGCGCCCGAACGTGCTCCGGATGCACGCCCTCGGAGCCGAGGTCCGACCGGTCAGCTCCGGCTCGGCGACCCTCAAGGACGCCGTCAACGAGGCGATGCGCGACTGGGTCACGAACGTCGGGACGACCCACTACGTCCTCGGCTCGGCGATGGGTCCGCATCCCTACCCGACGATCGTGCGCGACCTCCAGCGCGTCCTGGGCGACGAATCGGCGGCCCAGCTCGCGGCGGTCGAGGGACGACTCCCCGACCTCGTTCTCGCCTGCGTCGGCGGTGGCTCGAACGCGATCGGCCTGCTCGCCCGGTTCATCGGCGAGCCGTCCGTCCGGCTGGCCGTGGCGGAGGCGGCCGGTGACGGCATCCCGACCGGCCGCCACGCGGCGGCGCTGGCGGGCGGCACCCCCGGGATCCTCCACGGCAGCCGCTCGCTGATGCTCCAGGACCGCGACGGCCAGGTGCTGGAGGCGCATTCGATCAGCGCGGGGCTCGACTACCCGGGCGTCGGGCCGCAGATCGCGGCGCTCGTGACGGCCGGGCGGCTCGAGCTGGCGGCGGCCACCGACGCCGAGGCCGTTGCCGCGGTCCTCGAGGTGACCCGGGCGGAGGGGATCCTGCCCGCCCTCGAGACGGCTCACGCGTTCGCGGTCCTGCCGCGGCTGCTCGCCGGGACCGAGGGCTCGGGGGCGCCGTATCCCGACGAGACGGTCGTCCTGCTCGGCCTCTCCGGCCGGGGCGACAAGGACCTCGCGACGCTCGAGCGCTGGGGGACGCCGGCATGACCTCCGGAGCGACCGCCCGGGCGAGCGTGACCGCCGCCGAGACCGCCGCCGTCGGGACCGCCGTGGGCACCGTCGTCGGCACGAACGGGACGCCGGGGGCCCGCCGGATCGCCGGCGCCTTCGCCCGGGCGGCGGATGAGGGTCGGGCCGCCCTCATCCCGTACGTCGTCGCGGGCTACCCCGACGCCGAGACGAGCTTCCGGATCGCCCTGGCCGCGGCCGATGCCGGCGCGGACCTCCTCGAGGTGGGCTTGCCCTATTCGGACCCGCTGGCGGACGGGACGACGCTCCAGCGGGCGTCCGGCGTCGCTCTCCGGGCCGGGGCCACCTTCGACGCCTCGATCGCCCTGCTCGAGCGGATCGCCGCCGCTCGACCGGGCCTGCCCCTCGTCCCCATGGCCTACGCGAACCAGGTCATCGGTGGCGGCGACGGCGCGGCGACGGCGCGCCGGCTCACGGCCGCCGGGGCCAGCGGGGTGATCGTGGCCGACCTCACGCCCGACGAGGGAGCCCCATTCGAATCGGTCGCCCGGGCAGCCGGCCTGGCCGTTGTCTACCTCGTCGCCCCGACGAGCGCACCCGAGCGCCGGACCGCGGTCGCCGCCCGGAGTGGCGGGTTCCTCTACTGCGTCTCGCTCGTGGGCGTGACGGGGGCTCGGGCGAGCCTGCCCCGGACGGTCGGCCGGCTCGTCCGCGAGGTGAGGGCCGCGAGCCCGGTCCCGGTGGCGGTCGGGTTCGGGGTCAGCCGCGAGGCCCACGTCCGGGCCCTGGTCCGGGCCGGCGCGGGCGGGGTCATCGTCGCCTCCGCCCTGGTCGACGGGCTCGGACCGGACGGCCGGGACGTCGAGGCGCTCGGCTCGCTCGTCAGGGCGCTTCGAGCGGCCACCGCCCGCTGATCGACCCCCGCGCTCCGGGCGGGTACGATCGACCGGATGGCTGACGCACCGATCGCCGTTTCGCTCGAGACCGGAGCGAAGCGCGTCTTCGCGGCCGCGCTCGACTGGCCGGGCTGGGCCCGCTCGGGCCGGGACGAGGCGGCGGCGAAGACGGCGCTCGCCGCTGCCGCCTCACGCTACGTCGTCGTCGCCGCCGAGGCAGGCCTCGGGTTCTCGGCCGGCGTGCTGGCGCTCGAGATCGTCGAGCGGCTGCCCGGCGGCGGCGGCACCGACTTCGGCGTCCCGTCCGCGATCGCCGAGGCGGACCGGCACCCGGTCGACGCCGCGGAGGCAGACCGCCTGGCGCGGCTCGTCGGCGCAGCCTGGACCGTGTTCGACCGGGTCGCCGCCGCGGCCCCGGAGGAGCTCCGGAAGGGTCCGCGCGGCGGCGGCCGCGACACGGCGAAGATCGTCGCCCACGTCATGGACGCGGATTCCGCCTACGCCCACGAGATCGGCCTCCGGTTCGGGGCCCCGGCCGTGGGCGACGTCGCGGCGGTCGACGCGCTGCGCGGGGCGATCGTCGAAGTCCTCCGTCGACCCTCCGATGGTTCGCCGCTGGCCGACCGCCGCTGGACCCTCCGCTACGCCGCGCGCCGGATCGCCTGGCACGCGCTCGACCACGCCTGGGAGATCGAGGACCGCACCGAGCCAGGGTGAGGGCCTGTGACCGAACGACCCCGATCGCTGGGGGCCGTTCGTGGTATGGAACGCTGCCTATCGGTCATGCGCCTCGACGTCGATGGAGCAGGCGCCCTTGTCGAAGGTGGATCTCACATTCACCACCACCTGCCCGGCAGCGACGCTGAACTCGGCCACGCAGCGGGCATCTTCGCCCCCGACCTGAGGAAGGACATTCACGATCACATCCGAGCCGTAGCGAGAGGTCAGGGTCAGGGTGTATGCGCCAGCGGGAAGCGTCTTCGGGAGACCAGTGTCAACCACGATGGCTCCACCTCCACGGCCGTAGGCGAACTCGGCCTTGTGCGTCCAGCCATCACCAGCCAGCTCTGCGAGGTAGGCACACCCTCCTTCCCCGCCGCCGCATGACTCCCGCACCGTCCCCTGGACGCGCAGCACCGCCGCAGTCGCAACGCTCGTGGGTGGGGCTGACGCTTCGGCTGTTGCGGACGGATGCGTCGTCGGCGCTGGTTGAGCACACGCCCCGAACACGAACGCGGCGAGCACGAGAGCCGCTCTCTTCACGGGTGCGTCCTCCACTGGGACCAGTCGAGGCGAGTTTGGGATCCCGCCCTCTGTCGTCAAGACGTTCAGCACGGGCGTCGCGTGCCGCCGGCAGACGCCGGTCAGCCGCCGGCGTCGCGCTCCCGGTCGCGGTCCCGTTGCTCGAGCGTCCGGGTCGCCGCCATCAGCCGCCGGTAGAGCGCCAGCAGATCCGCTTGCCGGAGCGGGCCCGGATTCGCCATCGTCACCCGGAGGAGGACCTCCCGCTCGCGCTCCACGTCCCGGATCGCCGGGCGGCCGGCGACCGCCTTCTCACGCCCGACGGCCCGGCCGAGCTCGGCTCGCTCCGAGAGGAGCGCGACGATCCGACGGTCGAGGGCGTCGATCCGCTTCCGGAGCCGGCGCAGCTCGGGGGTCTCGAGCGGTCCGTTCGCCCCGGCCCGGCCGGACGTTCGGTCAGCCACGGTCGGCCCCGAACCGGTGGGCGATCGAGTCGAGGGCTGCGAGGTAGCCCGGCGGTCCCAGCCCGACGATCGACTCGAGGGCGATGTCGTGGAGGAAGTTCACGCTCCGGAACGGCTCACGGGTCGCCGGGTCGGAGAGGTGGACCTCGATGAACGGACGGGCCACGGCGAGGAGCGCATCCCGGAGCGAGACGGACGTGTGAGTCAGCCCGCCGGCGTTGACGATCGCGACGTCGAAGTCCCGGAGGTGGAGGCGATCGATCAGCGCTCCCTCATGGTTCGACTGGAAGCAGTCGACGATCGTGAGGCCGAGCTCGGCCGCCCGGCCGCGGATCCGGGTATGGATCTGGTCGAGCGTGTCCTGCCCATAGATCTCGGGTTCCCGCGTTCCGAGCAGGTTGAGGTTCGGGCCCTGGAGGACGAGGACCCGCACGGGGCTCACGGCGGATCCCCTGCCAGCGAGGGAGCGAGCAGGCCGGCCGCGACCTGCGCGACCAGCTCGTCGGGGACATCGTCGCGAACCTTGTGCCCGGTCGCGGTCGGAAGGACCCAGCGGAGCCGTCCGGCGGCGTGCTTCTTGTCCGTGCCCAGCGCCGCCAGCAC
>JBGPFS010000102.1:0-8251 GCA_041483455.1 Candidatus Limnocylindria bacterium
CGTCGCCCAGCCGACCAGCAGGGTGATCGCGGCCAGCACGATGAAGACCGGCAAGCCGCCCGGGATCGACCGGCTGATCGCCGCCACGACGCTCCAGATGGCATTCCCGAGCGCGCCGAGGATGCCGGCGAACGCCGCGCCAACCGAGGCGACCGCGCCGCCCACGAGCCCCCCGATCCCCTGGCCGATCCCCCGCGCGAAGCCGTCCATCGCCTGAGTGTCGCCGACCGGTCAAGGCGCGTCGCGGTCAGCTCCGCTCCACCACGGTGGCGCCGCGGTTCCGGGGCGTGGCGACAGCCACCCGGCCGGGCAGATCCGTGTCCGCCGCCACGGCCGAGAAGGCGGCCTCGATCCGGGCGATCGTCGCGACCCGATCGGTGAAGGCGATGACGCTCGAGCCGGCCCCCGAGAGACAGGCCCCGATCGCGCCGGCCCCGCGGGCCGCCTCGACGAGTCGTGGGAGCTGGGGATAGGCGGCGGCCCGGTACGGCTCGTGAAGTCGGTCGACGGTCAGGACGCCCAGCAGGTCGGCCCGGCGCGTGGCCAGGCCCGCGACCCCGAGCGCGACCCGTCCCAGGTTGGCGACCGCGTCGGCGAGCGGGACCGAGGCCGGCAGCACATCACGCATCGCGGCCGTCGACAGGCGGAGCTCGGGGATGAAGACGACCGCGCGGAGGTCGCGGGGCACGTCGAATCGGACCGTCTCCATCCGCTCGCCGACGACGGCCACGACGACGAAGCCGCCGAGGAGGGCCGCGGCGGCGTTGTCCGGGTGACCTTCGATGTCGGCCGCCAGGCGGAGCAGCTCGGCGGGAGGCAGCGGGTCGCCCAGAAGCGCGTTGCCGGCGATGAGACCCCCGACGGTCGCCGCCGCGGAGGAGCCGAGGCCCCGGGTGAGCGGGATCGCGTTGCGCATCCGGATGCCCCAGCCCGCGCTCTCCGGCAGCGGGCCACGGACCGCGCCGAGCGCCGCCTCCAGGCCCCGAACGAAGCGGTTCTCGCGGTCGCCGACGAGCTCGCCGGCCCCCTCCCCATCGACCTCGAGCTCGATCGGGCCGCCGGCTCGAACCTCGACCTCGATCCGGTCCACGAGATCGAGCGCCAGGCCCAGGCAGTCGTAACCGGCGCCCAGGTTCGCGCTCGTCGCCGGGACCTCGACGCCGATCCGGCGCCCATCCATCTCCGCCAGCCAGTTCGCGGCCATCGCTCCTCCTACCAGCCCAGGGCCGCGATCACGGCGTCGGAGCTCGGGCCCGCCTCCAGGACGCCGCCCACCTGCCGCTCGGCCGTGGTCGGGTCCTTGAGGCCGTTGCCGGTCAGCACGCAGGCGATCGGCGCGTCGGGCTCGACGCCCAGTCGACCCTGCCGGACGAGCTTCCGGATCCCGGCCAGGCTGGCCGCCGACGATGGCTCGCAGAAGATCCCCTCGAGCCGGGCGAGGTCGCGGTAGGTCTCGAGGATCTCATCGTCGGTGACGGCCTCGATCCGGCCGCCGGAATCGTCCCGGGCGGCGACCGCGAGCGACCAGGAGGCCGGGGCGCCGATCCGGATCGCGGTCGCGATCGTCTCGGGCTCCTCGATCGGGTGGCCGGCCACGAACGGCGCCGCCCCGGCGGCCTGGAAGCCGTACATCCGCGGCACCGAATCCGTGAGACCGACCGACCGGTAGTCGTTGAAGCCGGCCCAGTAGGCGCTGATGTTGCCCGCGTTGCCGACCGGGATGGCGAGGATCGCGGGCGCGCGTCCCAGGTCGTCGCAGATCTCGAAGGCGCCGGTCTTCTGGCCCTCGAGCCGGTGCGGGTTGACCGAGTTCACGAGCGTGATCGGGTGGGCCTCCCCGGCCGCGAGCTCACGGACGATCCGGAGCGCCGCGTCGAAGTTCCCCTCGACCGCCACCACCCGGGCCCCGGCCACGAGCGCCTGGAGGAGCTTGCCGGCGGCGATCTGGCCCTTGGGCAGGACGACCACGACCTCGAGCCCGGCCGCGGCACCGTAGGCCGCCGCGGACGCCGAGGTGTTGCCGGTCGAGGCGCAGATGAGCGCCTGCGCGCCGGCCTCGAGGGCCTTGCTCACCGCGACGACCATCCCGCGATCCTTGAAGCTGCCGGTCGGGTTGGCGCCCTCGACCTTGGCGTGGAGGTTCGGCAGGCCGAGCTCCGCGCCGAACCGGCGAAGGTGGACGAGCGGCGTGGCGCCCTCGCCGAGCGTGAGCGCCGGGGTGGCCTCGGTGACCGGCAGGAAGCGCCGATAGCGCTCCATCAGCCGGGGGCGGGTGGCCACGGGCTCCACGGAGTCCATCTCAGTCCTCGATCGGGTAGAGCGTCGCCGCGATCCCGGCCGCGGCGAGTCCGGCCCGGAGCTGGTCGAGCGCCTGGCGGACGGTCACGAAGCCATGCTCGCGGGCCGCCTCGAGGTCGACCTGGTCGCGCACGAGCTGCTCCGGGAGCGTCGAGCGGAAGAACCAGCGCCGCGGCTCGTCGGCGTCACCCGTGAGCAGGCCCGCCGGCGCCCGGTCCGCCGGGACGAGGCCCGCCCAGGTGCTCCCCGCGCCACGGGCGATCTCGACGAGGTCGCCCAGGACGGCGCTGCTGGTCGGCCCGCCGCCGGCGCCGGGCCCGCTGAACGCGACCCGCCCGACCGGCTCCGCCTCGACCTCGATCCGGTTGAGGACGCCCGAGGTCCGGCCGAACGGACCGCCGATCGGTACCGCCACCGGGGCGACCGAGGCGGCGATCGACCCGCCGGCGATCCGGCGAGCCCCGGCCACGAGCTTGATCGCGAGGCCGTGGACGGCCGCCGCGGCGAGCTCATCGGCACGCACCCCGGTGATCCCGGGTGCGCCGTCGCCGCCGACCGTCACCGGCCGGCGCGAGATCACCCCGGGATCGAGCCAGGCGCCGAACGCGAGGCGGGCGAGGACGACGAGCTTGTCGACCGCATCGTCGCCCTCGACGTCGCCGGTCGGATCGGCCTCCGCGTAGCCGGCAGCCTGGGCGGCCGCCAGGGCGTCGGCGTAGGAAGCGCCGCGCTCGGCCATCTCGGTCAGGATGTGGTTCGTGGTCCCGTTGACGATCCCGCGGACGGCGTCGATCCGGTCGGCCGCGAGGTCCCGCGCGAGCGGTCCGAGCACCGGGATGCCGCCCCCGACGGAGGCCTCGAACCGGAGCGCCGTCTCCGCCCGCCGGGCGATCGCCTCGAGCTCCGCGCCGTGGTGGGCAAGCAGGTGCTTGTTGGCGGTGACGACCGGCTTGCCGGCCCCGAGCGCCGCGGAGACGAGCGTCCGGGCGGGCTCATCGCCACCGATCAGCTCGACGACGACATCGACCGCGGCCGACGCGATCAGGTGGGCCGGTGCGTCGGTGAGCAGGTCCGCCGGCACGCCGGCCGCGCGCGCCTTCGCGACGTCCCGGACGGCGACGCCGGCGAGGACGAGCCGCCGCCCGTCGAACGGGGCGAGACGCTCCGGCGCGTCGTGGAACGCCCGCACGACCGCCGCGCCGACCGTGCCGGCGCCAAGCACGCCGACCCGAAGCGGGGCGCGGTTCATCGGCAGGCTCGAATGCGACGGGGCATGGCGGAATGGTAGCCGGTGGACCGCCCCGTCACGCGCGGGAAACGCCCGGGCGCGGCCGGGCGAACGGGCCGTCGGCGCCGTCCGGTACACTCGCCGACGATGTCGATCGAGCTTGCCCCGGCCCTCGCGCCGCTCGAGGCCGCCGACCCGCGACCCCGGATCTTCAGCGGGATCCAGCCGTCCGGCACCGTCCACCTGGGCAACGACCTCGGGGCGATCCGGAATTACGTCCGGCTCCAGGCCGAGTACGAGGCGATCTACTCGATCGTCGACTACCACGCCCTGACGAGCCAGCACGACCCCCAGCTCCTGCGCTCCCGGACCCGCGAGATGGCCGCCGGTCTCCTGGCGCTCGGGCTCGACCCGGAACGCTGCACCCTGTTCGTCCAGAGTCACCGGCCCGAGCACGCCGAGCTCGCCTGGCTCCTCGCCACGGTCACCCCGGTCAGCTGGCTCGAGCGGACGCCGACCTACAAGGAGAAGAAGCGGAACCAGCCCGACGACGTCAACCACGGGCTGCTCACCTACCCGGTCCTCCAGGCGGCCGACATCATCATCTACAAGGCGTCGCTCGTGCCGGTCGGCAAGGACCAGGCCGCCCACCTCGAGCTGACGCGGGAGATCGTCCGGGCCTTCAACGGACGCTACGGCGAGACCTTCCCGGAGCCGCAGGCGGTCTACACCGAGGCTCCGGTCGTGCTCGGGACGGACGGCGTCCGGAAGATGAGCAAGTCGGTCGGCAACACGATCGACATCCTGGGCGAGCCCGAGCTCATCCGGCGCCAGGTGATGTCGATGGTCACCGACACGAAGCGGATCCTGCGGACCGATCCGGGTCGGCCCTCGGTCTGCAACGTCTGCCAGCTCCATCGGTGGTTCGGCGACGACTACGAGACGATCTGGGAGGGCGAGCGGACGGCCCGGACGGGCTGCGTCGACACGAAGAAGCTCCTCGCCGAGCGGATCATCGTCCGCTACGCAGAGGCGCGCGAACGCTACGGTGAGCTGATGTCGCGACCCGACCGGCTCGACGAGATCCTGGCGGTGGGCGCCGCACGGCTCGCGCAGCCGGCCGCGGCGACGATGGCCGAGGTCAGGGAGCGGATGGGTCTCCGCTAGCGCAGAGGGGCAGAACTGGGTGTTGAAACGCGGTGGCGCGGATGACGGAGCGGAGGCGCAGATGACCGCAGACCCGGGACCGACGGCCCGCCAGGTCGTGGCCGACTTCATCCGCCGATCCGGGCGCGACCGGCGTTGGCTCGATGCCCTGCTGATCTTCAGCACGATCATCGCCGGCTTCGTGGCGATCGGCCTCGTGGCCCAGTCGGTCTACGCCTTCGGCGACCTCGTTCTGACGTTCTTCCTGGCCTGGCTCCTCGCCTTCCTCATCACGCCGGTGGCGGTATTCCTGCGCCGGCTCGTGCCGTTCCTGCCTGAGGCGCTCGCCGTCGTGTTCGTCTATCTCGTCGTCCTGGTCGGGGCGATCAGCGGGATCGTGCTCCTGGCCAGCAGCCTGGCGACCTCGATCGCCCAGTTCATCCAGAACGTGCCGGAGATCCAGCAGAACCTAGCAGGGATCCTGGCCCCGTGGCAGGCGCGGCTCGACGGGCTCGGGCTGCAGGTGGACCTGGCGGCGCAGGTCCAGGCGATCCTCGATTTCCTGAAGAGCAGCGCGGGCGAGCTGGCCCGGCCGCTTCAGGACGTGGCCGTGGCGAGCGTCGGCGTCATCGGGAACGTCCTGCTCATCTTCATCCTGTCGGTCTACCTTGCGGTCGACCGGGAGAAGATCGTCCGGTTCATCGAGCTCATGACGCCGGCCGGCTACCGCGGCGAGCTCGAGTTCCTGCGGACGAGCGTCAACCGCTCGTTCGGCGGGTTCGTCCGCGGGCAGATCCTTGTCGGGCTGGCCTACGGCGCGATGGCGGTCGTGACGTCGCTCGTCTTCGGCGTGCCACTGGCGGCGCTCACCTCGGCCGTCGTCGGCGTGCTCATGGCCATCCCGTTCTTCGGCCCGTTCGTGGCCTGGGCCCCGCCCGTCCTCGCGGCCCTCATCCTCAGTCCGGATTCGCTCCTGCCGGTGACCGCCGCGATGGTCGTCGGCTGGATGGTCGTGATGAACGTCCTCCAGCCGCGGCTCATGGCCGGGGCCGTGGGCCTCGATCCGTTCGTCGTGCTGGCGTCGGTGCTCATCGGCTTGAAGGTGGCCGGCGTGGCGGGCGCGATCTTCGGGATCCCGATCGCGGCGATCCTCACCGGCTTCTTCTGGCACCTGGTCCACGCCACCGCCGGCGGGGAGGTGGCACGCCACGCCGAGGAGCGCCTGGCCGCGCAGGAGCTGCTCCCGGCCGACCCGGGACCGACCCCGACCTCGGGAAGCCACGCCACCGGTTGAGACCCGGGTCGGGCGCGGGACCCGCCTCGGCGGCGGGCGCCGGACCGCCTCAGCGGCGGCGGCGCTTCCGGTCGGCGAGGATCTCGCGAGCGGCGTTCTGGCCCGGGATCCCCGTGATCCCGCCGCCCGGGTGGGCGCCCGAGCCGGCCAGGTAGAGCCCCTCGACCGGGAGGCGGTAGCGCGCGCTGCCGAGCAACGGCCGCCACAGGAAGAACGAATCGAGGCTCGGTTCGGCGTGGTACGGGTGGCCGCCGGGCAGGCCGTAGTCGCGCTCGAGGTCGAGCGGGCTCAGGACCGTCCGCCCCACGACGAGGTCGCCCAGGCCCGGTGCGTAGGCCTCGAGGGTCCGGACCGCCAGGTCGCCGAGCGCCTCTCGGCCCTCGTCCCAGCTGCCCTCGCGGAGCGTGTACGGCGCCCACTGGAGGTGGATGCTCATGACCTGGGCATCCGGGATCCCCGTCGCCCGGGCTCCGGCGACGAGGCTCGGGTCGACCAGCGAGGGGATCGTCGCCTCGAGGTAGGGCGACTCCGAGGTCCGGCCGTACTTCGAGGCGTCGAAGGCACGCTCGAGCGCGTCGATCCCGGTCGCGATCACGATCCGGCCACGGAGGAGCGCCTCGCCGTCCCCGCCGTCGCCGGCCGCGCTGAAGCGCGGGAGCCCCGACAGCGCGAGGTTCACCTTCGCCACGACGCCCGGCGTCCGGATGTTCGCCGCCCGCCAGCGCAGGCCCGGCCCGACCGTGACCGGGTCGAGAAGCCGGGTGAGGACCTGCTTCGGGTCGGCTCCGGCCACGACGATCGGGGCGGCGATCTCCTCACCGGAAGCGAGGGCCACCCCGCTGGCCCGTCCATCGGTCGTCGTGATCGCGACCACGTCCGCGCCGGCCCGGATCTCGCCGCCGGCGGCCCGGACGGCGCCCGCCAGGGCCTCCGCCAGCGCGCCGGGGCCGCCCTTCGCAAAGACCGTCTGGCCCGCGGCACCGCCCTCGTTGCCGGCGGAATCGCCCAGGAAGATGGCGGTCGTGCCAGCGGACCAGGGCCCCATCGCGACGTTCTGGATGGCGCGCGACGCGATCACCGCCCGCAGGGCGTCGTCCTCGAACGACTCGGCCACGAAGTCGGCGATCGCCATCGGCAGGACGCGCAGGATCGAGCGCGAATCGGCCCGGCCGAGCCCGCGGAAGGTCCGCCCGAGCTTCAGCCCGAGGATCGCATCCTCGAGGCCCGGGGCGCGGATGTCCGGCGGGGTCATCGCCCCCAGCTCGGCCAGGAACCGCCCGAGCGAGCGGACGAGCCGGTCGAACTCCGCGTAGGCCTCCGCGTCGTGGGCGTTCCGGCCGCGGAGCCCGTCGGCCGTCCGGGCGTTGTCGCCGTACAGGGCGATCGACGAGCCGTCCGGCTGCGGCGCGAAGGCCCGGACCTCCGGCCCGAGGAGCGACAGGCCGTGCTCGCGCAGGCCGAGCTCCCGCACGACCGACGGCTTCAGCCGGCCGACCGTGTGGGCGACCGCAGGCGAGCGAAAGCCCGGGACGATCTCGGCGGTGTCGGCGATCCCGCCGACTCGCTCGCGCCGGTCGAGGACCAGGGTCCGGACCCCGGCCCGGGCGAGGTAGGCCGCCGCGACGAGGCCGTTGTGGCCCGCCCCGACGACGATCGCGTCGTAGCCGGTCTGCGCCGTCGTCATCGTCAGGCCGCCTTCCGCCCGCGGGCCTTGAGGACCTCGAGGGCCGCGATCCGGCCGTTCGCGCCCATGATCCCGCCGCCCGGATGGGTCGCCGAGCCGCACAGCCAGAGGTCCCGGATCGGGGTCCGGAAGCGGGCGTAGCCGGGAACCGGGCGGTTGAAGAAGAGCTGCTCCAGGCTGAGCTCGCCCTGGAAGATGTTCCCCTCGGTCAGGCCGATCGTGCGCTCCATGTCGAGCGGGGTCAGCACCTGGCGGTGGAGGATGATGTCCCGGATGTTCGGGGCGACCTCCGCGATCCGGTCGATCACGGCGTCGCCGAACGCCTCCCGGTTGTCGTCCCACGTGCCGAGGCTCGGGTCGAGCTTGTACGGCGCGTACTGGACGAAGCAGCTGATGACGTGCTTGCCGGGCGGCGCCATCGACGGGTCGACGAGCGTCGGGATGATCATGTCCATGTACGGCCGCCGGCTCCAGTGGCCGTACTTCGCGTCGTCGTAGGCGCGCTCCATGTCGTCGACGCTGGCGCTGAAGCTGATCGCGCCCCGCAGGTGCTCGCCCTCGCCCGGCAGGCAGCTGAAGTCGGGCAGCCGGTCGACGGCCA
>JBGPFS010000103.1:0-8166 GCA_041483455.1 Candidatus Limnocylindria bacterium
CCAGGAGCCACTCGATGACGCGCTGGTCGAAGTCGTCACCACCCAGGTGCGTGTCGCCGTTGGTCGCCTTGACCTCGAAGACGCCCTCGCCCAGTTCGAGGATGGAGATGTCGAAGGTGCCCCCGCCCAGGTCGTAGACGGCGATCTTCTCGTCGTGCTTCCGGTCGAGGCCGTAGGCCAGGGCCGAGGCCGTCGGCTCGTTGATGATCCGCTTGACGTCGAGCCCGGCGATCCGGCCGGCATCCTTCGTCGCCTGGCGCTGGGTGTCGTCGAAGTAGGCGGGGACCGTGATGACCGCGTCGGTGATCTTCTCGCCGAGGTAGGCCTCCGCGTCCGCCTTGAGCTTCTGGAGGATCATCGCGCTGATCTCGGGCGGCGAGTAGGTCTTGTCGCCGACGACCACCTTGATCCCGTCGCTCTTGGCGTCCTTCTCGACGGTGTATGGGACGAGCTCCTTCGAGCGCTTCGTCTCCGGGTCGTCCCAGCGACGACCCATGAACCGCTTGATCGAGTAGATGGTGTTCGTGGGGTTGGTGACGGCCTGGCGCTTCGCGAGCTGGCCGACGACCCGCTCGCCGGTCTTGGCGAAGCCGACGACCGACGGCACCGTCCGGCCGCCTTCGGCCGAGGCGATGACGGTCGGCTCGCCGCCTTCCATGACGGCCACGACGGAGTTCGTCGTGCCGAGGTCGATGCCGATGATCTTGCCCATCGCGGTCTCATCCTTCCTGGTCGTTCGTCGTTCGGTGGAGCCGGGCGCCTGCCCGGCGGATAGCGGGATCCGGTCAGTTCATGGGGGCGGGGCCGGCCACGGCCACCCGGGCCGGGCGCAGGACGCGGTCGCGGATCCGGTAGCCTCGCTGGAGCTCCGTGACCACGGTCCCTTCCGGCTGGCCCGAGTCGGGCACGCTCAGGAGGGCCTCGTGCTCGCGTGGGTCGAACGGCAGGCCGGGTGCGATCTCGATCGGGCGAACCCCCTCGCTCTCGAGCAGGAGGCGGAGCTTCCGGTCGATCGCGGCGACCCCCTCGACCCACGGGTCGGCGTCGTAGGCGAGCGGCCGGGACTCGATCGCCCGGTCGAAGTCGTCGGCCAGGGCGAGGACCTTGCGGATCAGCCCGTCGGCAGCGAGGCCCGCGTCGCGCTCGCGCTCCTCGGCGCTCCGGCGCTTGAAGTTCTGGAACTCGGCTCGCTCCCGCTGGAGGCCGGCGAGGTACTCGTCGGCGGAGCGCTGGACGAGGCCGAGCTCGCCGCTCAGGCGCTCGATCTCGGCCAGCAGCTTCGAGGGCGAGAGGTCGATCTCGTCCTGGCGTTCCTGGGCGCGGGTGCGGTGGGGCATCGATCGGGTCCTTCGGTCGGGGTCAGGCATAGAGGTGGTCGACGAGCTCGTTCATCAGGCCGGACACGAATCCGACGGTCCCGATCGCCTGCGGGTAGGCCATCCGGGTCGGACCCAGGACGCCCACCACGCCGATCGCACGACCGGGTCGCCCGTACGGCGCGAGTACGAGCGACACCTCGCGCATCTCCGCCGACCGGTTCTCGGCCCCGATGAAGACGTGGATCCGGCCGCTCTCCGCGACGAGGGCGAGGAGGTCGCCCAGGTAGGCCCTGTTCTCGAGCGCCGAGAAGACCCGCCGGAGCTTCGAGCTGGCGGCGAACTCGGGGGCGTCCATCACGTTGAGCAGGCCGTCGCTGTAGACCTCCTGCACGGTCACCGAATCGAAATCCCGGACCGTGAGGGCGATCCGCTCCGCGACTCGCCGGGCCAGGCCGAGCGTCTCGTCGGAGGCGACCGCCGGGTCGGCCTCGGCGCGGGCCTGCTCGACCACGAGCCAGCGCTCGACACCCTCCGCGGTCCGGTCGAGGAGCCGTTCGTTGAGCAGGCCAGCGACCCGGCTGAGGGCGGGCTGGTCGGCCGGCGCATCGAAGGTCATCAGGCCCTGCCGGATCGTGCCTTCGCGCAGGACGAGGATGAGGCTGACCATCCGCTCGCCCAGGGCGACGAGATCGATCCGTCGGACCCGCGCGGCGACCGGCTTGGCGGCCGTCGCCAGGCCGGCGACCCGGGTGAGCGAGGCGAGCGTGGTTGCCGCCAGGCGGAACCATTGCTCGCTCGCGAACTCCACCTGGCCGAACTGGTGGCGGATCATCAGCTGCTCGACCGGGGGCAGCGGCACACCCGAGTCGACGATCGTCTCGACGTACAGGCGGTAGCCCGCATCGGTCGGGATGCGCCCGGAGGACGTGTATGGGTGGGCCAGCAGCCCGGCGGCCTCGAGCTCGGCGAGGATCCCGCGGACGGTCGCGCTCGAGACGCCGAGGCCGTACCGCTCGACGAGCAGCGCCGAGCCGACCGGGCTGGCGCTGGTCACGTATTCCTCGATGACGGCCCGAAGGATCGCCGCGGCTCGGGTGTCCAGGGGGCCGCTCGTGGGTCGCGTTCGACGCGCCACTCCAGGTCCTCCGTCAGCGCGTTAGCACTCTCCATGCCAGAGTGCTAACCACGTGGCGGCATCCTAGCAGTCGCCGACCGCGAGTGTCAACGCGCCAGCGGGTGGCGCCTGAGCCTCGCTCACAGCAGGCGGCTGAACAGCTCGTTCGAGAGGAGCCGGCCCTGGGTCGTGAGCCGGGCCCGGTCGCCAACGGCTGCCGGCTCCAGCAGGCCCAGGTCGCTCGCCCAGACGAACGCGACGGCGAAGCGATCGTCGAGGAGGTCGGCGAGCGGAACGCCGTCGTCGAGCCGGAGGCCGAGGATGAGCGCCTCGGCCGTCGCCTCGTCGGGAGTGGCGGGCGGCTCCGCCCCACCTGGGGGCAGGGTCGGGCCGCCACCCTGGCCGTCGTCCGCCGGGAGGAGTGCCGCGAGGTAGCCGTCGAGCCGGGCGGCGTTCCAGCGCCGGGTCGAACCATCGAACGCATGCGCCCCGGGACCGAGCGCTTCGACCGGTCGGCGCGTCCAGTACATCCGGTTGTGCCGGCTCTCGTGGCCCGGCCGGGCCCAGTTCGCGAGCTCGTACCCGCGATAGCCGGCCTCGGCCAACCGGTGGACCGCAAGGTGGTACATCCCCGCCGCCCGGTCCTCGTCCTGCTCCGGCCGGGCTCGCTTGCGCCAGCGGAGCGCGCCCACCGAAGCGGGCAGGTGGTCGCCGAGCGGGCCGGTCGTCCCCTCCGCCGCCGGGTCGTCGAGGGCCAGCGCGTAGAGCGAGAGGTGGTCCGGCTCGAGCGCCAGGGCGCTCTCGAGCGAGGCCGACCAGCTGGCCATGGTCTGGCCCGGGAGGTCGTAGAGGAGGTCGAGGTTGACCGAAGCGATCCCGGCGCCGCGGGCCGCCTCGACGGCGGCTCGGACATCCCGCGGCGAGTGGCGTCGCCCAAGCCGCGCGAGCTCGGCCGGCTCGAAGCTCTGAACGCCGATGCTCAGCCGGGTGACGCCCGCCGCCCGCTGAGCCGAGGGATCGCCGCGCTCGACGGGTCCCGGATTCGCCTCGAGCGTCACCTCGGCCTCGTCCGCCAGCCCGAAACGGTCGCGGACCCGGGCGACGAGCTCGGCCAGGAGGTCGGCCGGCAGCAGCGATGGCGTGCCGCCGCCGAGGTAGAGCGTCTCGAGGGCCGGTCGATCCGGCCCGAACCGCTCGTCGATCGCCTCCGCGCGCAGGTCGAGCTCCACCAGGAGCGCCCGGGCGAAGGCGTCGATCCGGGCCGCCGGGCCGCGGGCTTCGTTGCCCGCGAACACGACGAAGTCGCAGTACGGACAGATCGAGACGCAGAACGGGACGTGGACGTAGAGGCCGGCCGGAGGCCCGATCGGGGCCCCCGGGCACGTGGCCTGGCCGCTCGGGGTCGCCTGGCCGCTCGGGGTCGCCTGGCCGCTCACCGCTCGAGCGAGGCCGGATCCCGCCCGATCGTCCGCCAGCCCTCCGGCGTCGTCCGCCCGCGCTCGATGTCCTCCTCCTCGCGCCCGATCGGGGCCGGCTGGCCCTTGTGACCGGTCGCGACGAAGACCGCGAAGCGGGTGATCGCGTGGCCCAGGAAGGCGGCTCCGACGCCGCCCGTCCAGATCGTCAGCCATCCGGCCACCAGCCCGATGGCGAGCGACAGGCCGAAGACGTAGCGGTCCCGGCCGGGGGCCCCGAGCCGGGTCGCCAGGCCGTAGGTCAGCGCCTGGATCAGGTTCGCGGTGAGGCCATCGAGACCGACGAGGACGAGGAAGCCCAGGAGGACGCCCCGGAAGGCAGCCTCGTCCACGAACGACGTCCCGAGCGCATTGAGGAGCGCGCCCGGATAGGACGTCACCGGGGGCAGCCGAAGGCGGCGGTAACGGAGCCACGCGAAGGCGGCGGCCTGGGCCGTCCCCACGACGGCGAACAGCGCCCCGCCGAGGATCGCCCCGCCCCGATCACCGAGGCCCAGGAACAGGTCGGATGCGGGAGCCGGGTGGATGAGCACGATCGCGAGGACGAGCGCGAAGCCCATGACGTACCAGGCCAGCCGACGGAGCAGCGACGGCGGCCGGCCCGACGAGTCGAGCTCGTCGTAGTCCGCCGCCTGGAAGAGCTCGGCCTGCAGCCGCAGCATGACCAGCAGAAGCCCGAAGCCGAGCGCGACGAGGACCCGGAGCGTCGTTTCCATCGCGGCCGTCAGACGCCGTCGCCCAGCCAGGTGTTGCGCGGACCCGGGCGGCCTAGCCCTCGCCCATCCGAAGGACGGCGAGGAAGGCCTCCTGGGGGATCTCGACGGCACCGACCCGCTTCATCCGCGCCTTCCCTTCCTTCTGTTTCTCGAGCAGCTTCTTCTTCCTGGTGATGTCGCCACCGTAGCACTTGGCGATGACGTTCTTGCGCATCGCGCGGACCGTCTCCCGGGCGATCACGTTCGAGCCGACGGCCGCCTGGATGGGCACCTCGAACATCTGGCGCGGGATCAGCTCCTTGAGCTTCTCGGTCAGCTGGCGGCCCGCGGCCTGGGCGCGATCGCGGTGGATGATCAGGCTGAGGGCGTCGACCGGCTCACCGGCCACCATCACGTCGAGCTTGACCAGGTTGGCCGGCCGATAGCCGGCGTCCTCGTAGTCCATCGAGGCGTAGCCCTGGGTCCGGCTCTTGAGCTGGTCGTAGTAGTCGACGATGAGCTCGGCCAGCGGCAGCTCGAAGCTGAGGAGGACCCGTTGCGGGTCCAGGTACTCCATGCCCAGGAACCCGCCCCGGCGGTTCGTCGAGAGTTCCATCAGCGGGCCGATGTAGGTGGTCGGCGTGATGACGGCGACCCGGACCCACGGCTCCTCGATCGTCTCGATCTCGCCGGCGTTCGGCATCAGGGCCGGGTTGTCGACGGCCAGGCTGCCCCGACCGTTCGTGAGCGTGACCCGGTACTCGACCGATGGCGCGGAGGCGATGAGCTCGAGCGAGAACTCGCGCTCCAGGCGCTCCTGGACGATCTCCATGTGGAGCAGGCCCAGGAACCCGCACCGGAACCCGAAGCCCAGCGCGATCGAGCTCTCCGGCTGGTAGGTGAAGCTCGCGTCGTTGAGGTGGAGCTTCTCGAGGGCGTCGCGGAGGAGCGGGTAGTCCTCGCCGCCGATCGGGTAGATGCCCGCGAAGACGAGGCTCTTGGCCTCCTGGTAGCCGGGCAGGGGCACGCTCGCCGGCCGGGCGGCGTTGGTGAGCGTGTCGCCGACCTGGGCGTCGCGGACGCTCTTGAGGCCGGTCGCCACGTAGCCGACCTCCCCGGCGCGCAGTTGCTCGACCGGCACGAGCTGGGGCCGGAACACGCCCAGCTCGAGCAGCTCCGACTCCACCCCCGAGGCCATCAGCCGGATCGTGTCGTGGGCGTGGAGCGTGCCTGCGGCCAGCCGGACGTAGACGATCACGCCCTTGTACGGGTCGTAATGGGAATCGAAGATCAGGCCCTGGAGCGGGTCCTTCGGGTCGCCCTTCGGGGCCGGGACACGAGCCACGATCGCCTCGAGGACCTCCTCGATCCCGATCCCCTCCTTGGCCGAGGCGAGGAGGACCTCCTCGCGCGGGATCGCCAGGATGTTCTCGAGCTCCTCCATCACGACCTCCGGCTGGGCGGACGGGAGGTCGATCTTGTTGATCACCGGGACGATCGTCAGGCCCTGGCGGAGGGCGAGGTGGACGTTGGCGAGCGTCTGGGCCTCGATCCCCTGGGCGGCGTCGATGACGAGGATCGCGCCCTCACAGGCCTGGAGACTCCGGCTCACCTCGTAGGAGAAGTCGACGTGGCCGGGGGTGTCGATGAGGTCGAGGCCGTAGACGAGCCCGTCGCGGGCCAGGTACTCGAGCCGGACCGCCCGGGCCTTGATCGTGATCCCCTTCTCGCGCTCGAGGTCCATCGAGTCGAGGACCTGGCTCGTCATCAGCCGGGCATCGATCGTGTGGGTGAACTCGAGCAGGCGATCGGCGAGCGTCGACTTCCCGTGGTCGATGTGGGCGATGATCGAGAAGTTGCGCAGTCGCTCCTGGGGGATCACCGGGACCTCGGGGTGACGGTGGCGGGCACGGCGGGACCGTCGGCGGCCGGCTGGGCGCTCGTGGTCGGGCGGTGCCGGAGTGTAGCACGGGCCCGCGTCCGGTCAGGGTTCGTCAGGGTCCGGCCCGCCTGCCGGAGCGGTTCCGGCCATCCCTGCCGAGGCGATCGCGCGTTCGGGCCGCGGTCAGCTCCGGAGGAACCCGAGCGCGGCGGCCCCGGCGACGACCGCCACGATCCCGAGGACCTGGCGCCGACCGAGCCGCTCGCGGAACAGCACGTAGGCGGCGATGGTCGAGAACGGCGCGAACATCGAGGTCAGGACGGCGGCCACCGCGATCCCGTCATGCGAGGCGGACACGAAGGCGACGTAGCCCACGATCTCGGCCAGCGCCACCGTCGTCACGAGCGGCAGGGCCGCGCGGGTGATCCGGACCCGCCGCAGGAGCCCGAGCGGAAGGGCCACGAACAGGACGCCGACGATCCGGGGCGGCAGGATCGCCCAGGCCACCGGGACGGACTCGGCGAGCCGGGCGGCCCCGTAGATCCCGAGGCCGAACGCGAACGCCGCCACGAGGGCGAGGCCGGCGGCCCGGAGCGAGCGATCGCGCGGGATCGGGACTCCCTCCTCCTCCTCGTGGCCGCCGCCGGTCGCGGCCAGGACGACACCGACCGCGATGAGCCCGAGGACCGGTCCGGCCCCCGGCGCCAGAGCCTCGCCGCCGAGGACCGCCAGGAGCGCCGCGATCGCGCCCTCGGTCGAGTTGATCGTCGCGACGATGCCGACCGACCCGATCCGGTAGGCGAGGTAGGTCAGCAGCAGGCCGACGACGTTGCCACCCCCGGCGATCATCGTCCAGCCGATCGTCTCCGCGTCGATCCGCGGCGCGGGCGCGATGAGGAGGGCCGCAGGAAGGGCGAGCAGGAGGCCGATCCCCATCGCGCCGGTCAGCGTCGACGGCGAGCCGATGAGCCGGCTCGTGCGCGCCGAGGCAAGGATCGAGACGGTGAACGAGGAGGCGGCGAGCAGGCCGCCCAAGATCGCGATCATCGTCGGCAGTGTGAAGGAACGCCGGGTCGTCGCGTACGGCCGGGCGATCGGCAGGCGGCTGTCCCTCCCAGGGCCGCCACGGGCGGGCCGCCTGCCACGTCGCGAGCCCGGCTCGGCGGCCGCGCGAGCTCGCTGCCCGGTGCGCGGCCGGCCGCTCGGCTCGACCCCCGGGCGACCATCTGGTACCATCGCCGTTCGCGTGTCGGGCGCTCGCCCGCGCCAAGTCACTCCCGTCGTCGATCGCACAGAGGTTCGTGAACGTTGGCCACTAAGCCCCGAGGTTGGACCGGCGCCCGGACGCCGTCCGCGCTCAAGCGCGTCCGCACCGCCGAGCGGCGGACCGAGATCAACGGCCCACGCCGGAGCGCCGCGAAGACGCTCGTGGCCAAGGCCGTCAGGGTCGCGACCGGCACGCAAGAGGGCGACGCCACGGAGGCCCTCGCGGCCGCGCTCAGCGCCCTCGATCGAGCCGCCAAGGCCGGGGCGATCCACCCGAACGCAGCCGCCCGGCGCAAGTCGCGCCTCGCCCGGAAGGTGAACGCGGCCCTCGGTGGCGAGCACGTCCTGACTGCCGCGAAGGTCACCAAGTCGACCGGCAAGGCCGCCGCCGCGAAGGCCGCCAAGGCCCGGATCG
>JBGPFS010000104.1:0-8058 GCA_041483455.1 Candidatus Limnocylindria bacterium
AGGCCCAGGCCGACCATCGCGTCGATCGGCGCACCGAGGCTGCTCGTCTCGGGGGTGTGCGGTCGGCCGACCGGCAGCCCGAACACGTCGGCGGCCAGCTGGACCGCGGCCGCGCTGCGCGAGCCGCCGCCCGAGATGCGAAGCTCCGTGATCCGGGTGCCGGTCCGCCGCTCGGTCCGGTCCCGTCCCTCCCGGAGCGCGTAGGCGAGCCCTTCGAGGATCGCCCGGTAGAGGTGGGCCCGGGTATGGACGTCGCCCCAGCCGATGATCGCGCCCTTCGCCTCGGGCCCCGGGATCCGCACGCCGGGCGACCAGTACGGCTGGAGGGTCAGGCCCATCGAGCCTGCCGGGACTCCGGCCACGAGCTCGTCGAAGAGCGACTCGGGCTCGACCCCGAGCTCGGCGGCGCGGGCCACCTCCGGGCCGCCGAACTGGCGCTTGAACCACTCGACCATCCAGAACCCGCGCTGGATCTGGATCTCGAGGCTGTAGGCGCCCGGGACGGCGGACGGGTAGGGCGGCACGAGCGGGATCGCCTCTACGTAGCGCCGCTGGGTCGTGTTGAGGGTGGCGGTCGTCCCGAAGCTGAGCGCGCCGACATGCGGCTCGAGGGCTCCGGACCCGAGGACCTCGCAGGCTTTGTCGGCGGCCGCGGCGATGAGCGGGAGGCCGCTCGGCAGGCCCGTGGCCGCGGCGGCCGCGGCGGTCAGCTCGCCGAGGCGGGCGCCGGGTGGGACGAGGTCCGGCAGGCGCTCGGGATCGACCGGCGCCACCCGCCATTTCCAGTCGCCGGGGGCCGCCCAGCGCTGGGCCTTGTAGTCGAACGGCAGGTAGCCGACCTGGCAGCCCACGGAGTCGACGAACCGACCGACCAGCCGATGGGTCAGGAAGCCGGACAGGAAGAGCACCCTGGCGGTCCGGCTCCAGAGGTCGGGCTCGAACCGGGCGAGCCAGTTCACCTCCGCATCCGCCTGGAAGGCCGCCACGGTCTCGCGGACGCCGAGGGCCCGGAACGCGAGGCCGGTCAGGCCTCCGATCGGCGGCAGGCCCACCGTCCGGCGCTGGTCGAGCCAGACGATCGCCGGGCGAAGCGGATCGCCGGCGGCATCGACCGAGACCACGGTGGCCCGCTGGGTCGTGAGCGTCGCCGCCGCGATCGAATCCGCGCGCACGCCCGGCTCCGCCAGCACCCGCCGGCAGGCCTCGCCGAGGGCCCGCCACCAGACCTCGGGATCCTGCTCGGCCCAGCCGGGCTGCGGAGCGACGTACGGCTCGAACGCCACTCGCGCGCTCGCCACGATCCCGCCGTGCGGGTCGAAGACGATCGCCCGAAGGCTCTGCGTCCCGCAGTCGATCGCCAGGACGCGGTCCGCGCCGGGGTTCACCGGGCGTCCTCATCGCCGAGGAGCGGTCCGCGGTCCATCAGCCCGTCCGGGTCGAACCGCGCGACGAGGTCCCGGATCGCCGCCAGGCCCAGGCTGCCCTTCTCGGCCTCCAGGTAGGGGGCGTGGTCGCGCCCCACCCCGTGCTGGTGGCTGATCGTGCCGCCCGCAGCGACGATCTCCCGGCTGGCGGCCGACTTCAGGGCCGCCCAGCGGGCGAAGGTCTCGTGGGGATCGGGCCCCAGCCGGAAGACGCCGGTCGTGTAGATGCTGGTGCCCGACGGGTAGACGTGGCTCAGGTGGGTGAACGCGTGGACCCGTTCGTCGCGACTCTCCGGACGGTCCTGCAGCCCGTGCCGAAGGGTCCGCCCGATCGCCGCCGCCAGCTCGGGCGCCCGGGTCCAGTCGATCGCCGTCTCGAGCGTGTCGACGGCATAGCCGGCCTCCCAGAGCGCATTACGCAGGTAGGGCGCCCGGAACCGGCTCGCCCACCACGCGCGTCCGAGCGCCGTCGGGCCCCACACGGCCCGTCTGCGCCGGAGGATCCCGACCGCGTCGGCCACCGCTCCCGCGACCCGCGCTTCGCTCCCGGTGAGGCCGATGAGCAGGAGACAGCGATCCGGCCCGAGCCCGCGGAGGCGGAGATAGCGGGCGAGCCAGCTCACCGACCGATCGCGACCCGAGAGGGCGAGGGTCGTCCGGGTCTCGAGCGGCGTCGAGAGACGGATCAGCGCGAGCGGGATCCGGGCGTCGCCGAGCTCGCGGACCGCCTCGACTCCGGCCTCCCAGTCGGGCAGGAAGGCCGCCTTGAGCACCTCGACCGGGGGAAGCGGGCTCGTTCGGACCGTGGCCTCGGTCAGGATCCCGAGCCGGCCCTCCGAACCGAGCACGACCTGGCGGAGGTCCGGCCCGGCGGCCGACGCGGGGTGGGTCGGCAGCTCGAGCGTGCCGGCGGGCGCCTCGAGTCGGCCGCCCGCGAAGAGGGCCTCGATCCGGCCGAAGCCGAGCGAGCGCTGGCCCGACGAGCGCGTGACCACCCAGCCGCCGAGGGTCGAGAGCTCCCACGACTGGGGCTCGTGGCCGAGCATCCGGCCCCGCTCCCGGAGGGCGGCCTCGAGCGCCGGGCCGCGGATCCCGGCGCCGAAGGTCGCGAGACCGGAGCGCTCGTCAGCGCGGCGCAGGTCGGCGAGCCGCTCGAGGTCCAGGATGAGGACCGACCGGTGATCGGCGTCACCGGCGGCTCCCGGGACACCGAGCGCCGACGGGCCGAGCCCGCCGACCACGCTCGTTCCGCCGCCGTACGGCACCAGCCGCGCCCCGACCTGCCGGGCGGCCTCGAACAGGCGCCTCACCTCCACGTCCGTGGCCGGCCGGGCGACCCCATCCGGGACTCGCCCGACGAGCCCGCTCCGGAGGGCGATCCAGTCCGGCAGGCTCTGGCCACGGGCATGCCGCAGGCGGTCCTCCGGGTCGAGCGAGACGACCGGATCGGAGCCGAGGGGCGTGCCGGCGAGGCGGGAGACTGGCATGGCTGCGAGCACGTCGCCCAGCGACGCGTCGCGCGGCGGGATGCCTGGGCCCACCAGGCGCTCGAGCAGAGCCAGCGCCCCGGCCGGGATCGCCGCCTCGACCGTCTCGTCGCCCCAGCCGTTCCAGCGCGTCCTCACCGCGCCATCGTAGGCCGCCCGCGATGGGGGGCGTCGGCCCCGACCTAGCCCCGACCTAGCCCCGACCTAGCCGCCGGTCGGACGGCCGACCGACCGGCGCTTGCCTGGCCGCACCCTCGGGTCGGTGGCCCGGGCCGCCTCGTCCGGGCTCCCCCGCGCCGGGACCTCCCCGTCCGGGCTCGCGTCGAGCGGCGCCGCTCAGGCGCTCACCGGGCAGGGCGTCGTGCTGCCGCCCCGGCCAGGCACGGCCGAAGGATTGCCCCTCGACCGGACGGCGCGGGTCGACCGGGCGGCGAACCTCGTTGGACCGAGCCGCCGCCGCGACACCCGGTCGGCGAGCCGGCGCCCAGCCTGCCCCGCCCGGGGTCCGGCCGACCCGACCCGGCGCTACGACCCGCCCGCCCCCGCGCAGCAGGATCGGCTGGGCACGGATCGAGCGATCCGGCTCGAATCCCGGCACGACCTCGGCGGCGATCCGGTGGCGGAGCACCGTCTCGATGTCGCCGAGGAGTCGCGCTTCATCGACACAGACCAGGGAGACGGCCTCACCCACGATCCCCGCCCGGCCGGTCCGGCCGATCCGGTGGACGTAGTCCTGGGCGACCATCGGCAGCTCGAAGTTGACGACGTGCGGGAGCGATTCGATGTCGAGCCCACGGGCGGCGATGTCGGTCGCGACGAGCACGGTGACCCGACCGGCCTTGAAGTCGGCGAGCGCCCGGGTCCGCTGGCCCTGGCTCTTGTTGCCGTGGATCGCCGCCGCGTTGTGACCGTCGCGGACGAGCTGCTCGGCCAGTCGGTTCGCGCCGTGCTTCGTTCGGGTGAAGACGAGCGACTGGTCGAGCCGCCCCGAGCTGAGCAGATGGCTGAGCAGCTCGCGCTTCCGCTCGCGATCGACCGGATGGACGACCTGGCGCACCAGCTCGGCGGCCTGGTTGCGGGGCGCCACCTCGACCGTCGCGGGCCGATCGAGGAACCCATCGGCGAGCTCCCGGATCTCATCCGAGAAGGTCGCCGAGAAGAGCAGGTTCTGGCGGCGGGCAGGGAGCAGGGCGAGGATCCGGCGGATATCGCGGATGAAGCCCATGTCGAGCATCCGGTCGGCCTCGTCGAGGACCAGGACCTCGACCCGACCGAGGTCGATGGTGCGCTGGCCGACGTGATCGAGCAGTCGGCCCGGTGTCGCCACGACGATCTCGGGGCCCGCCCGGAGGGCCCTGACCTGGGGATCGAAGCCGACCCCGCCGAAGATCGCGACGGACCGGATCGGGCGTACGGCGCCGTAGGTCCGGACGGCTTCCTCGACCTGGATCGCGAGTTCGCGGGTCGGGGCCAGCACGAGGACGCGGATCGGCCGCGCCGTCGCCGCCCGCCGATCGCGCGGATCGATCGCGGGGCCGGCCGGCCGGGTGGCGTGGAGTCGCTGGAGGATCGGCAGGACGAAGGCCGCCGTCTTGCCGGTGCCGGTCTGGGCGCCGGCCAGCACGTCGCGCCCGGCGAGGACGAGCGGGATCGCGGCGGCCTGGACGGGGGTGGGCTCGGTGTAGCCCTGGTCCGCGACCGCGCGGAGGAGATCGGGCGCCAGCCCGAGATGTTCGAAGGTCACGTTGAGACGCTCCTGACGGTGGCCCTCCCGCGGTGCGCGGGCGCCGGTCAGGGCGTGGGATGGATCGCGATCGAGCGGCCTGGGACCGGGGAGCCGACCGGGGGCACCCATCGAGAACGAGGCCCGGAGCATACCGTACCTTCGCCTCGATTGACAGGCGGCCGGTCGTCCCCCATCCTTCACCCATCAACGACCGTGCGGCGCCGCCGGTTAAGAGCGACTCATCTCGTTGCTCCCGCGACGCGCCAGCACCGAACCCGGACCGCTCCGGACCCACCCTACCCGGGTCTCGTCGGAGCGGCCAGAAAGATCAGGACCATGCTCTCACGTTCCATGACCACGACCGCCCTGCCCCAGCGGCAGATGGCGAGTCGCCGGCTGCGCCGGCGCTCCAGTGCGGCCAATGCTTACCTCTTCTGCTCGACGAACGGCTGTCCAAGCTTCCTCGAGCTCGACCCGGCGACGGGTCTCGCCACCTGCCCGATCTGCGGGCTGGTCCGCCGGGTGAGCTGAGCCGGCACGGATCACATCGGGCGGGCATCATCTAGGCCGTCAGGGCGGCCAGGCCGCCATCGCCAGCCCGGAGGGATGCCCCGAGTGACCGTCGCCCGCCAGCTCGACCGCACCCGTCTCCACGCCCTCCTCGATCGCGAGATCGAGGCGTTCCGAGCGGGCCACCCGCGCTCGCTCGCGCTCTTCGCACGGGCCCAGGATTCGCTCCTCGCCGGCGTCCCGATGAACTGGATGGTCAAGTGGGCGGGTGGATCCCCGATCTTCGTCGAGTCCGCCAGCGGCGCCCGGTTCACCGACGTCGACGGCCACGAGTACATCGACTTCTGCCTGGGCGACACTGGGGCGATGGCCGGCCACGGCCCGACCGCGACGATCGCCGCGGTCGAGGCCCAGCTCCGGCGCGGCATCACCACCATGCTGCCGACCGAGGACGCCATCTGGGTGGGCGAGGAGCTCCAGCGCCGGTTCGGCCTGAAGTACTGGCAGTTCACCCTCACCGCCACCGACGCGAACCGGTTCGCGATCCGGCTCGCCCGGCTGATCACCGGTCGCCCGAAGATCGCCGTCCACGAGCACTGCTACCACGGCTCGGTCGACGAGACCTTCGCCTGGCTCGACGACGATGGATCCGTCGTCGCCCGCCGCGGGAACATCGGCCCGCCGGTCTCGCCGGCCCTCACCACCCGGGTCGTCCCGTTCAACGATCTCGAGGCGCTCGACCGGGCGCTCGCTCACCGCGATGTCGCCGTCCTGCTCATCGAGCCGGCGCTCACGAACGTGGGGATCGTCCTGCCCGAGCCCGGCTACCTCGAGGGGGTCCGCGAGCTCACCCGCCGACACGGGACCCTCCTGATCATCGACGAGACCCACACGATCTGCGCCGGCCCGGGGGGCTATACGAAGGCCCACGGCCTCGACCCGGACATCCTGGTCATCGGCAAGACCATCGGGGGCGGGATCCCCGTCGGAACCTACGGCTTCACGGAGGCGGTCGCGGAGCGGATCAACGCGCTCATCGCGATCGAGGATTCCGATGTCGGCGGGATCGGCGGGACGCTCGCCGGCAACGCGCTCTCGATGGCCGCCGTCCGGGCGACCCTCGGTGAGGTGATGACCGAGGCGGCCTTCGAGCGGATGATCCCGCTCGCGGAGCGCTGGGCGGCCGGCGTCGACGGCGTGATCCGCGACCGCGGGATCCCCTGGCACGTGACCCGGCTCGGCTGCCGGGCCGAGTACCACTTCATGCCCGATCCACCGCATGACGGGGCCGCCCAGTGGGCCGCCTCGGACGCCGAGCTCGAGCGGTTCCTCCACCTCTACGCGATGAACCGCGGGATCCTGATGACCCCGTTCCACAACATGGCCTTGATGAGCCCGGTCACGACCGAGGCGGACGTCGACCGCCACACGGAGGTCTTCGGCCAGGCGGTCGACGAGCTGTTCGAGCCCTGACGCGGCGTGTGCGGCTGGCGGCGTCGACCGTCGACCCGTCACACTCGCCGGTGACCCGACCGGCCGGATGACCCGGCCGCCTGAGCGACCGACCCGCCCCGACGGAGGAGGAGTCATGCCGAAGTCCGTTCCCACCCTGCCGGGGATCCAGCCCGGTCACGGGACCTACAGCCAGATCGTCGAGGCGAACGGCTTCGTCTTCCTCGCCGGGCAGGTCGGCGACGATCCCGCGACCGGCGAAGTCGCCATCGGCGGGATCGGGCCGGAGACCCGGGCGATGTTCGCGAACGTCCGGAGCCGCCTGCAGGCGGTCGGGCTCGACCTTTCGGACGTCGTCCGCGCGACGGTCTACCTGGTCGACATGACCGACTGGCCGGCCTACAACGCGGTCTTCGGCGAGCTCTTCGCCGTCGACCCGCCGACCCGCGCGACGGTCGGGGTCGCCGGCCTCGTCGAGCCGTACCGGATCGAGGTCGAGGTCACCGCGGCGCGCTGACGCGGCCGACGCCGGGGTGCCGGGGCGGGGGTACCGACGCGGCCGCGGGGGGTTCCGACGCGGCCGACGCCGGCCAGTGACAGCCGAGCTGTCACCGACGTCCCGCAGGCTGGCGGCATCAGGTGGACCCGCGATAGGGGGCGGATGCAGAAGCACGCAGACGGAACGATCGTCGTCAGCGCGACGGACCTGGTCGGGTTCATCGCCTGCGATCACCTGGCCACGCTCGAGCTGGAGCGGATCGCCGGCCTGCGGACGAAGCCGGTCCGGCTGGACCCGGAGCTCGAGCTCCTCCAGGAACGAGGGGATCGGCACGAGCGAGACCACCTCGAGCGCTACCGGCTTGCCGGGTATTCGGTCGTGGAGATCCCCGAGGACCTGCGGAAGACCTCGACGATCGAGGGCCTGCGGGCAGGCGAGGCCACCACGCTCGAGGCGATGCGGACCGGCGCCGACGTCGTCTTCCAGGCGACGTTCTTCGACGGGCGCTGGCGCGGGCACGCGGACTTCCTCGTTCGGGTCGAGCGGCCCAGCGACCTCGGGACATGGAGCTACGACCTCGTCGATACGAAGCTCGCCCGGCATGTCAAGGCGAGCGCGCTGCTCCAGCTGTGCGTCTACGCGGAGCTGCTGACCCGGATCCAGGGCGTTCCGCCGGAGCTGCTCACGGTCGTCACCGGCGACGGGGTCGCTCACGACCACCGGTACGCGGACTTCGCCGCCTTCCACCGTCTTGCGAAGGCGCGCTTCGAGGCGCGGATCTTCCCGTCCGCACGCCCGCTCGACCCCGGCGCCGGGCCGGGAGGCGGGCCAGCCACCTACCCGGATCCGGTCGACCACTGCCGAGTCTGCGGCTGGTGGGAGGTGTGCGTCGCCCGGCGCGAGGCGGACGATCACCTGTCGCTCGTCGCCGGGATGACCCGGGCGGTCACCGAGCGGCTG
>JBGPFS010000105.1:0-8007 GCA_041483455.1 Candidatus Limnocylindria bacterium
CACGTCGGCGCCGCCGCCCGCGATCACCTGGGCCGGATTGATGTCCGGTCCCCCCGGCTTGATGGTCACGTCGAGGCCCGCGTCTTTGTAGAAGCCTTTGTCTTTGGCCACGTAGTAACCGGCAAACTGCGCCTGGGTGACCCATTTCAGCTGCAGGGTCAGTTTCGCCGGCGCGGCCGGCGTGGCTGGAGGCGTGGTCGTCGTCGTGGTGGTGGTGGTCGTGGTGCCGTTGGTCGTGGTGGTGGTCGTCGTGGTGGTGGTCGGCGTCGTCGTGGTGGTCGTCGTGGTCGGCGCTGTCGTGGTCGGCGTCGCCGTGGGCACCGGGGTGGGCGTGGGGGCGGTGGTCGCGGCGGTTGGCGCTCTCGCGGCGGTGATCGCCTTGATCCGAGTCGGGGTCGTCGTCCAATTCGTCTTGGTGGGGGCGGGGGCGGGGTTCCAACTGCGCCGGATCGCCCGCGACGACGGGCGCGACACGGTCATCGTCGTGTGAGTCGTCGTTGGCGTCGGGGATGCCGTCTGCGGCGCAAGCATCCCGGCCCCTGTCGGCGCTGCGGCCGTCGGCGCCTTCGCCGTCAGCGGGGTCGCGGGCAGCCGGGCCGCCAGCGCTATCGCCTGCTGCATGCCCAGCGATTGGGCGAACGGACTCGTGAGCATGAACAGCAGCGCGAGGATGGCGCCAGCTCGACGTGATCGGGCCGCCGCACGGCGCCCCCCGATCGAACGATGGGACGACGGCGAAAGCGGGAGGCGGAACGGACTCATGGCCGGCCGCAGCCGACGTCGCGGAAGGGGTGGGTCCGCTCAGGGCAGGGGTTGTGCCGCGCGCACGCCGACCAGCGCGCCGGCGACGGCGTCTCGATGCGGCCTGCTCCTGGACGCGATGGAGCCAACGGCGATCAATCCCCCGGAAGTACTAGGAGCACCAGGACCGCCGCAGAGTCGCACCTGCGCGCCCCGGAAGTCAAGCCGATTCGCGCCGAGTTCTCCACATTCTCGTGCCTCGCTACTCATGATGGCTCTTGACAGCACGCGCAACGTGTGGTGCGGATGGTCAACAGTCACTCGACGAGGAACGGCCAGCGGCGGTCGTCCGGTTGCGGCCGGCCCGACGCTGGTCAGGCGCCCTGCGACAGGATCACGACGCTGTAGGGCCCGAGATCCACCAGCCCGCTCTGGTCTCGCCCGTCGGCCGGCTCGGCGTCGGTGTCGAGGTCGAGGACCGGTCGGTCGTCGAACGAGGGGTCGTACTCCGCGGCGTCGCTGTTGAAGCGGACCCGCCAGCGACCGGGTCGGGGCAGGCCGAGCCGGGATCGCTCGACCGGGTCGTCGGTCAGGTTGACGATCACCACCACGTCGTCACCCGGTCCGCCCGCGTCCCAGCGGTGATAGGCCAGGACACCCGTGGCCTGGTCGACCCTGATGGTCGAGACGTTCGGCCCGCGCAGACCCTGGCTGACCCCGTCGGCGTTGCGCCGCAGGCGGATGAGGTCGCGGTGGAGGCGCAGGATCCCGGCGTGACGGTGGGCCTTCGACCAGTCCATCGGGACGCTGTCGTCGAACCAGCGATCCTCGAGCAGCTCCTGGCCCTGGAAGAGCATCGGGATCCCAGGCGCGGTCAGGACCAGGGCCGAGCCGATCGTCGCCCGCTTCTTCGCCCACCAGCCGTCGGCGTCGCCCGGCGAGATCTCCTCGGGCAGGCGGCTGTGACCGTTCGCGACGTCGTCGTGAGACTCGGTGTAGATGACCCGACCGAACGCGGGGCCGCGCCCGGTCCCGAGCACCGCCCGCGCGACGGCGACCACGTCGCGGTCGGCGTCGTCTGAGGCGACCAGGGCGGCCCGGACCGGGCGGACGAACCCCGCGTCCCACTGGGCCCCGAAGCCGGACCCACCCTCCGCGGTGGGACTGACGATCGTCGGGTCGTCGCGGAGGTCCTCGGCGATCGTCAGCTTCCAGGGCTGGCGCTCGCGAATCTCGTCGTTCATCCAGGCCAGCATCGAGCGTCCGTCCGGCAGGGCGTCGTCGATATCGACGAGCCCCCCGGAGACGCTCCCGATGTAGGCGGTCGCGTCGAAGCGGAGGCCGTCGCACCGGAACTCCTCGAGCCAGGTCAGCGCATTGTCGCGGAGGAAGGTCCGGACCTCGCCCCGGCCGTAGTCGGGTCGGGTGGCGCCCCACGGCGTGACGGCCCGCTCGTCGTTGTAGAAGTAGATCCCGCCCCACCGGCCCTCGGCCCAGCCGTCGAACCGCCACAGGTCGAGGTCCGAGGGGCCGATGTGGTTGTAGACCACGTCCACGATCACCGCGATGCCGTGCTCGTGGGCCGCCCGGATGAAGCGCTTGAATGCGTCCGGCCCGCCGTAGGTGGACTCGATCGCGAAGAGATGGGCGGGGTTGTAGCCCCACGACACGTCGCCGGCGAACGAGAAGGGGGGCATCACCTGGATCGCCCCGATCCCGAGCTGGGCGAGGGCATCGAGACGCCGGATGGCCCGATCGAAGTCGCCCGGCCGACCGTCCCGGGCGGCGAACGTCCCGACGTGCATCTCGTAGATGACCTGGTCGTTCCAGGTCGGCGTCGCGAACGCCGCGTCGCCCCAGTCGAATCCGGCCGGGTCGTAGACAACGGCGTTACCGACCGAGTCCGTCACCTGCCGGGCGTACGGATCGAGCCGCGAGCGGTCCCCGCCCGGAGTCCGGATCGTGAAGCGGTACTCGGCCCCGGGACCGACGCCGGCCACGTCCGCCGACCATGTCCCCGACCGGGCCCGGCCGCCATCGCGGGCCAGCTGGGTGGCGTCGCCCGCCCAGTCGTCGAACGGGCCGGTCACGAAGACGGCCTCGGCATGGGGCGCCCAGACCCGGAAGGTGGTGCCGCCGGTGAACGGGACGGCACCCATCCCCGCGCGCCGCGATGGCCCGCCGGCGGTGCGCGGGCTCACCCCGGCAGGAGGTAGAGCGCCATGACCAGCGGAGTCCGAGCGACGATCCCGTGCCGGAGGTCGGGCGGCATCCGGACCCACGTCCCGGGGCCCGCTCGGTGGGGCTCGCCACCCAGGATCAGGTCGGCCTCGCCGGACAGAACGTGGATGATCGTCGGACGGGCGGACGTGTGCTCCGAAAGGGACTCGCCCGCGGCGAAGGCGAAGAGGACGAGCTCCACGCCGTCGCCCTTCGAGAGGGTCTGGCTGTGGATGCCCCGGGCCGGGACGGGAGCCTCAGCCGCGAGGTCAAGGAACAGGTCGTATCGGACATCGCTCATCGCTCCACGATAGTCCCGCGGGCAAGGCGAAGTGCGGCTCCAGGTGCCTACGGTGTCGCTGGCTCCTCCCGCGGCGGCGCCAGGTTCGCGAGCCCTGCCACGACCTCGACGACCGGCAGGGTGAGGAGGATCGAGGGAGGGGCGAGCACCTTCCAGCTCCGGCTGCCGCCGCCCAGCACGATCCGCTGGCGCGCCATGACCGCCGCGTCGACCCACAGCGGCAGGTCGGCCGGCAGGCCGAAGGCCGTGACTCCGCCGATCTCGTGGCCGGTCAGCGCCCGCGTCTCGTCCGGCGAAGCGAACGAGGCCTTCCGGGTCCCGAGCTTCTGCTTGATCGTCCGGTTGACGTCCAGCCGGTACGTCGCGAGGACGACGCACGCGGCGTAGACGGGTGGGTCCGACTTCCCGACCACGACGATCGTATTGGCGCTGTCCTCGGGCGCGAAGCCGTACGCCGCGCAGAACGCGGCGGTGTCCGCGAGGGCGGGGTCACAAGGAAACAGCTCGTACGAGCCGCGCCCAACGAGGTCCGCCTCGAGGGCCCGTCGCTCCCCATCTACGTCCATGGCAACGAACGCTAACGAACCCAGCCGTGACCGGTCGGGCTCTGGGCGCCCACGAAGGTCAGGGCAGGGCCGCCACGATCCCCGCGGTCAGCGATGCGTCGCCGATGGCGAGGATGTAGAAGACGACGTCGTTCTTGATGTAGAGCGTGAAGCCCATCCCGGCGGCTCCGGACTGCTGGACCTGCTTGCCGCTCACGGTGGCCTGGGTGAGGTCGCTGCTCGAGGTGCCGGCCAGCGCCGCGGCGAGCTTCGTCCCGTCCGCCCCCTTGACCTGGAAGGCCATGACGAAGGTGCCCGCCTTCGAGGGGTCGGTCGGGGTCGCCATCGCGACCGACACGTCGGCGAGGGTCTTGCCGTTGTCGGTCAGGAACTTGCCCAGCACGTCGGACCCGACCGGGATCGTCGCCGGGAGGGTGCCGCCGCCGAAGCTGGTCTTCGTGAAGGTCACGCCGCCGACGGTCGACGGGAGCATCGCCTCGAGCTCGGTGGCGGTGCCCGGCACGAGCGAGACATCCGGGCCGGACCCGGTGCCGGTCGGAGCGGCAGCCTCCGAGGCCGCGGCCGTACCCCCGGGCGTGGTGGTGGTGGTGGCTCCCCCGCCGCAGGCGGCGGCGAGCAGCGCGAGACCGAGCGAGGCGGCGAGCGCCCTGCGATCGAACGACATGGGTTCTCCTTTAGGGGCCCGCACCTCGAACGAAGCGCGGAGCCCGATGATAGCCTCTCGCCGCGTCCGCGAGACGGGATGCGCCCCGGGCCATCAGCCCTCCCCGAGGGCGACCTCCGGTGCCTTCATGCCCGGCGGGACGAATGGGTCCGGCACCGGCGCGCCGAGCCGGGTGAGCACCGGGATCGAGCCGGCCCAGGTCGGCCATGTCTCGTCGCCCGGGTCGTCGTGGGCGCCCACGTCGCGGATCTTGGCCGACGCCTCCGCGAGGTCCATCCAGAGAACGGACGTGGCCTTCAACTCCTTGCGGGTCGGCGGTCGGAGCTCGTCCCAGCGACCCGGATAGAGGTGCTCGATGAAGGCCCGCAGGGCGGCCGTCTTCGCGTCCTCACCCTCGAGCTCGTGGGCCAGCCCGAGGACCATGACCGATCGGTAGTCGATCGAGTGGTTGAAGCCCGAGCGGGCGAGCACGAGCGCATCGAGGTGCGTCGCGCTGACGCAGACCGGGACGCCGCCCTTCGTCTGGCGGAGCATCCGGCTGGCCGACGAACCGTGCCAGAACAGCCGGTCGCCCGTGCGCCAGATCGCCGTCGGCGTGACGTACGGCTGGCCGTCGACGACGTAGCCGACGTTCCCGACGATCGAGGCGTCGAGGATCGCGTCGATCGTGGCCCGGTCGTAGTGGCCGCGCTCGGGCTTGCGCCGAACTCGGACGCGGTCCGTAGCGGGCGGGGAGCTGTCGGGTGTCTGCTCGCTCACTGAGCGCAGGGTAGCAGCCGCTCACCTCCCCGGGTTCGACCTGTCCCGGGGAACGACCCTCCCCGGAGCCGGAACCTCCGACCCCGGGGCGGGGCTATGCAGCGAGTCCCCGTCGCCGTACATTCCGCGGAACGGAAGGGAGGCAGGGACGAGCGTCCCACCTGCGCGGCGTCCCGATCCGGTCGCCTCGACCGACGCGCAGTGCCAATGGCGAGACCGACCTTCCCGGGCGGACGCGGATGCGTCGAAGGAGGAGCGTCCCATGGGCAAGTACCTGGTCATCGGCTCGTACACCGCCGAGGGGGCCAAAGGCGTCCTGAAGGAGGGCGGGACGTCGCGGCGGGCCGAGACCGAGCGCCTGGTGAAGTCGTTCGGCGGTCGGATCGAGGCGTACTACTTCGGCTTCGGCGAGGACGACTTCTACATCATCGTCGACGCGCCGGACAACGTCTCGGCGGCGGTCGGGGCCATGCTCGCGGGCGCCAGCGGGACGGTCCGGGCCAGGACGATCGTGCTGTTGACCCCCGAGGAACTCGACTCGGTCAGGGACAAGGCAGCCGGCGTCACGTTCCGAGCCGCCGGCCGGTAGCGACCCAGAACGACCGTCGACCCGGGCCGGGGGTCGCCGTCCGCGCAGGCACGGCGACCCCCGGCCCCCTTCCGACCCTCCGCGCTCGACCCTCGACCCACCTGAAGGTGTAGGGTCGCGCCATGGACGGAACCGTGTCGAACGCCGGACCGATCCGCGTCCTCTTCGTGTGCACCGGCAACTCCGCCCGGAGCCAGCTCGCCGAGGCGATCCTCGGCCAGATAGGCGGTCCCGACTTCGAGGTCCGCTCCGCGGGCACCGAACCGAAAGGCGTCAACCCGTACGCGCTGCGGGTCGTGGCGGACCTCGGGATCGACTGGTCCAAGGCGCGCTCGAAGGCCGTGACCGAGTTCCTCGGCCAGCCCTGGGACTACGTCATCACCGTCTGCGACCGGGCCCGCCAGAGCTGTCCGGTCTTCCCCGGCAGGCACAATGCCCTCCACTGGGGCCTGGAGGATCCCGCCGATCTCGAAGGGACCGACGAGGAGAAGCTGGCCGCCTTCCGGGCCACCCGGCGCGAGCTCGTCGACCGGATCCGGCCGTTCGTCGAGCTGGCCCGCCGCTCTCACAAGGTGGGCGCACCCGCGTAGGAAGGGCCACTACTCCGGCTGGAGCGCCGGCGTTCGGTCGGCTGGTGCCGCGGACTGCCCTGCGCCGAAGAGGCGTGGCCGCAGGCGCATCGCGCCCCACACCAGGGCCAGCATCACCGGGACCTCGATGAGCGGCCCGACGACCGTGGCGAGCGCCACCGTCGGGCTGAACGCGGTGATCGCGATGGCGATCGCGATCTCGAAGTCGCGCCCGGTCGAGTTGAACGCGACGGCGACCGCATCCTCGAAGCTGAAGCCCAGCCGCGCGCCGACGAGATAGACGACGCCGAACATGGCGAAGAAGAAGATCGCCATCGGCACCGCCATCTCCAGGACGATCGACGGACGCTGGAGGATCAGGTCGCCCTTGAGCGCGAACATCACGATGAGGGTGAACAGCAGGCCCAGGATCGAGAGCGCGTTGAGGCCCGGCTTGAGCCGCTCCATCGCGGCCTCGCCGCCCCGCCGGACGACGGCCTGGCGCGTCAGCACGCCGACGACGAGTGGCAACCCGAGGTAGAGGACGACGCTCTCGGCGACGACCCACACGTCGAAGCGCACGTCCCCGATCAGCAGCCGAGCGTAGACCGGGATGAGCAGCATCTGGGCGACCGAGTTCAGCGCCACGAAGACGAGCGCCATCGGGACGTTCCCCTTGGCGAGGTAGGTGAAGATGATCACCATCGCGATGCACGGCGCGAGACCGTACAGGATGAGCCCGGTCCGGAGCTCCGGATCCGTGACGAACACGTTCGCCAGCAGCAGCATGACGAACGGCGCGACGGCGAAGTTGAAGAACAGGACCACGCCGAGCTGGCGCGGCGAGCGGAACGCCTGGCCGACCTCCGTGACCCGGACGTTCGTCATCGCCGGGTACATCATCGCGAACAGGCCGATCGGGACCCCAAGGCTGATCGCGTTGGCGACCGTCGGCTCGAACGTCCCGCCGGCGATCGCCTTCAACGCGTCGATCGGCGGGGTGAGCGTGAAGTCGGAGATCGAGAGGGCGTTCCCGACCGCGATCCCGATCGCCATGCTGACCACGACGAAGAACGGCAGGAGGCGGAAGTCCTCGAGCCGCGCCAGCAACCTGTTCACGGCCGAGCGCTCACCGTGCGCGGAGCGTCCACGGCATCGAGGATAGGCTGGCCAGGCGCCCTGTCAGGTGCCATCCGGCCGGTCGGGAGCGGCTGGGGCAAGGCGTCGGTGGCCTGTCCCGGCCACCTCTTCATGCGCCCGGCTCGGCCGCGCTCGTTCCCCGCGACTCGATCACGCTCGTCGGCGTGTTGTGGACGGCGTGCTCGGCCTGGATCGCGGGGATGCTGCCCAGGCGCCCCGCCTGGTAGTCGGCGAACGCCTGGATGACCTCCTCCCGTGTGTTCATCACGAACGGGCCCATCCAGGCGACCGGCTCGCGGATCGGGCGACCGCCCAGAAGGAGGACGTCGAGGTTCGGGCTCCGGCTCTCCTGGAGCGGATCGGCGTCGATCGTCAGCGTGTCGCCGGGACCGAAGACCGCCAGCTGCCCGGTCCCGATCGGCCGCTGCTCGAGGCCGACGGTGCCCCGCCCGGCGAGG
>JBGPFS010000106.1:0-7898 GCA_041483455.1 Candidatus Limnocylindria bacterium
GCCGCTGGTCGTCGATCGGCGCCGCGGGTCGTCGACGACTCAGGGCTCGTTCAGCCAGGTCCGGATCTCCGGCCGCAGCAAGCCCCGGAACAGGAGCAGCGCGAGGACCATCGCGAACAGGGTCGCGGCGAACCGTGGGCCTGGCGTGACGAAGGTCAGCCAGGCCAGCGGGATCGCCGGCAAGGTCAGGCTGGCCAGCCCCAGGGCGAGTGTCCGGGCCGCCTCCTTGCGCTGGAGGACCAGGGTCGTCGTGAAGATCGTGTAGGCCAGCAGGACCATCACCACGACCCCCGGCCCGCTGACCGGGGCGGCGATCGCCAGGTCGACGACCCAGCGAAGCGAGAGCCCGATCAAGCCCAGGATCGCGAACGCGTAGCCCAGGAAGAGTTTGATCCCACCGGGCATCGGCGGGCGTGGTGGGGCGGTCATGGCCTGCGATTCTGACACGCCCAGGCCGTCGGTCGGCGCGGATCGCGCCGGGAAGGTACGCTCTGGGCCGAGCGATCCCGCCGCGGGCCGGCCATCCGGCGCCGGCGCCCGGGTCGACCCTCCAACGAGCATCGAGGTCCGTTCGTGAGCGACCGATCGAGCCGCCCCTCCGGAGCCCCGCGTGACCGCGCCGCCGACCGAGGTCGACGGTCGCGCCCGCCCGCTTCGGGGCGCCCGCCGGCCCCCGCCCGCCCGTTCCTGCAGCGCCGTCGCGGACTCGTGATCGGCGTCGTGGCGGCCGTGGCCGTCCTCGCCCTCGGCGGCGCGATCTTCGTCGGCGCGACCCAGAAGGCCTACGCCTGCGAGAGCCTGTTCCAGCCGGCGGCTGCGGCCAGCCCGGCGGCCTCCGGGGCGCCGACGGCAGGCCTGGGCGAGCTCCAGCCCGACATGGGGAACAATCACGTCGCGGTCGGGACGAAGGCCCGCTACCCGCTCTGCCCGCCCGCCTCCGGCCCGCACTACAGCGACGCGACCGGCGGCAACGGCCCTATCCAGCCTCGCTATTACGGCCAGGACGATGCCGCGGTCCCGGAGGGCTGGATCCACAACCTCGAGCACGGGGCCCTCGTCGTCCTCTACAGCTGCGCCCAGGGTGGCTGCACGAGCGACTCCCAGGCCCAGCTCCAGGCCTTCCTCAGCTCGTTCCCGAACAGTCCCGTCTGCAACAGCCCGAAGGGCACGGTCGGGCCGGTGATCGCCCGGTTCGACGACATGAAGACTCCCTTCGCGGCCCTCGTCTGGGGCCGGGTCCTCTTCCAGGATCGGCTCGACACGGCGGCGATCCTCGACTTCTTCAAGGCCGAGGGTGAGCGCACGAACCCCGAGCCGCAGTGCCCCCGACCGACGGCCTCGCCGAGCCCGGTCAGCCCCAGCCCGAGCGGCACCCCCGGCCCGAGCCCGAGCTGAGCGGCGGGGTGGCTGGCGTCGCGACGTTCGCGTTCATCGACGAGGCGGGCCAGGTCCGGCGGGCGGAGCTGCGCGGCGATCGGGTCTTCGTCCCGGGGGGCGATCCCGCGGGGACCCCGACGGATCGACTCCGGCCCGCGCCGGCGATCCCCTCCCCGGGCAAGATCGTGTGCATCGGGCTGAACTACCTGGACCACGTGGCGGAGCAGCACGCGTCGCTCCCGACCCGGCCGCTCCTCTTCGCCAAGTTCGGGAACGCCGTCATCGCCGACGGCGAGCCGATCGTCCGCCCGATCGGCGAGCACGCCCTGGACCTCGAGGCCGAGCTCGGCGTGGTCATCGGCCGGACCGCCCGGCGCGTCCGGGCGGCCGACGCGCTGGCCTATGTGGCGGGCTATGTCGTGGTCAACGACGTCACGGCCCGGGACTGGCAGGGCAACAAGGTCGCCCTGCGAGAGGGCGAGCACGGCGACGGCCAGTGGCTCCGGGCGAAGGGCTCCGACACGTTCCTGCCGATCGGGCCCGTCTTCGTCCCGGCCGAGGCCTTCGACGGCCCACCGGACCTCGCGATCCGGTCCTGGCGGATCCCGGGCTCCGGACCGGATGCCGGTCGCGCGATCCCGATGCAGGCGAGCCGGACGAGCGACCTCGTCTTCGACATCCCGACGCTCATCGAGTTCGTGAGCGCGGTCATCACGCTCGAGCCCGGCGATCTCATCTCGACCGGCACGCCGGCCGGGGTGGGCGTCTTCCGCGACCCACCCGTCTACCTCGAGCCGGGCGATCGCGCGCGGATCGAGATCGAAGGCATCGGCCGGGTGGAGAATCCGATCGTCGACGGCAGCGACGTCGACTGACGCCCCCGTGAACGGATATGCCACCGAGGAGCATCCGATGCTGGCGCTCGTGAAGACCGGCCGGGGGCCGGGGCTCAGCCTGGAGACCGTCCCCGAGCCCGAGATCGGCATCAACGACGTCCTCATCCGGGTCCACAAGACGGGGATCTGCGGGACGGATCTCCACATCGAGGGCTGGGACGCCTGGGCCGAGCGGACGATCCAGCCGCCGATGGTGATCGGCCACGAGTTCGTCGGGGAGGTCGTCCGGGTCGGGAGCAACGTGGCCGACTTCCGGCCGGGAGACCTGGTCAGCGGCGAGGGTCACGTCGTGTGCGGCCGGTGCCGCCACTGCCTCGCCGGCCGGCGCAACCTGTGCGCCCACACGATCGGCCTCGGCGTCGACCGCCAGGGCGCCTTCGCCGAGTACGTGGCCCTGCCGATGACGAACGTCTGGCACCACTGGCCGGGCATCGACGAGGAGGTCGCGGCCATCTTCGACCCGTTCGGGAACGCGGTCCACACCGCGCTCAGCTTCCCGGTCCTGGGCGAGGACGTGCTGGTCACCGGCGCCGGACCCATCGGACTGATGGCGATCGCCGTCGCCCGCCACGCGGGGGCGCGCCACATCGTGGCCTCCGAGCCGAACGCCTATCGGCGCGAGCTGGCCCTGACCATGGGCGCCAGCCTGGTGGTCGACCCGGGCAGCCGAGAGCTGGGCGACGTGATGGCCGAGCTCGGGATGACCGAGGGCTTCGACGTCGCGCTCGAGATGTCCGGCAACGCCTCGGCCCTGCGCTCGGCCATCGCGAACATGGCCCACGGGGGCCGGATCGCGATGCTGGGCATCCCGGCCGAGGAGATCTCGCTCGACTTCAACGAGATCATCTTCAAGATGCTGACGCTGAAGGGCATCTACGGCCGTGAGATGTACGAGACCTGGTACATGATGACGGTGATGCTCCAGTCCGGGCTCGACATCCGGCCCGCGATCACCCACCGCTTCTCGTTCCGCGATCACGCCGCCGCATTCACCGCCGCGCGCTCCGGGAACTCCGGCAAGGTCATCATGGACTGGACCGTCTGATGCGCATGCCCAGCCACGGGGAGGAGACCCGATGACCCGCGCCGGACAGCCCGATCCGCTCGCGTACCTGGCCGAAGAGCTCGACGACCTCCGGACGAAGCATCTCTACCGCCCGCTCCGGGTGATGAGCTCGGCCCAGGGTCCGATCGCCTCGGTCGACGAGCGCCGGGTGATCAGCCTCTCGTCGAACGACTATCTGGGCCTGACCCACCACCCCCGCCTTCGGGCGGCCGCCCTCGAGGCGGTCGAGCGATACGGGGTGGGCTCCGGGGCGGTCCGCACGATCGCCGGAACGATGACGCTCCACGAGGAGCTCGAGTCCGACCTCGCCCGCTTCAAGGGCACGCCGGCCGTCCTGACCTTCCAGTCCGGCTTCACGGCCAACACCGCCGTGATCCCGACCCTCACCGGCGAGCAGGACCTGATCGTCTCGGACGCCCTCAACCACGCCTCGATCATCGACGGGATGCGCCTGTCGAAGGCGCCGCGGGCCGTCTACCCGCACAAGGACGTGGCGGCGCTGCGCGAGATCCTCCGCGCCGCGCGCGACCGCGGCCGCCCCGAGACCGGCCTGCCGTACCGGCTCATCCTCGTCGTGACCGACGGCGTCTTCAGCATGGACGGCGACATCGCGCCGCTCCCGGCGATCGTCGAGGCGGCCGAAGAGGCCGGCGCGGCTGTGATGGTCGACGACGCCCATGCGTCGGGCGTCCTCGGTCGGAACGGGCGCGGCACGGTCGACCACTTCGGGCTCCACGGGCGGGTGGCGATCCAGGTCGGCACGCTCTCGAAGGCGGTCGGCGTCCTCGGCGGCTACGTGGCCGGCTCGCAGGACCTGCGCGACATCCTCATCCAGCGCGCCCGGCCGTTCCTCTTCTCGACGTCGCACCCGCCGGCCGTCGCGGCCGCCTGCCGCGAGGCGATCCGGGTCCTCGAAGACGAGCCGGAGCTCATCGAGCGACTGTGGGCGAACACCCGGCGGTTCAAGGCCGAGCTCGCCCGGCTCGGTTTCGACACCGGCGTCTCGGAGACCCCCATCACGCCGATCATGATGGGCGATTCGGCGACGGCAGGCCGGTTCAGCGACCGGCTCTTCGAAGAGGGCGTCTTCGCCCAGCCGATCGTCTACCCGACGGTCGCGCTCGACAAGGCGCGGATCCGGACGATCGTCACGGCGGCCCACACCGACGACCAGCTCGACACGGCGCTCGAGGCGTTCGCCCGGATCGGGCGCGAGCTGGGGCTCATCGCCGGGTGACCGAGGACCGCTCCGTCGAGACGGCGGAGACCCACGACGGGCCCGGCTCGACGACCGACCCGCAGGCCCGCGACCTGCCCCTGGACGCGCACCTGCACACCGACCGCTCGGCCGACAGCGACGTCCCGCTCGACGTCTACGCCGCGGCAGCCGTCGGACGCGGGATCGCGGAGCTGGCGATCACCGACCACATCGACTTCGATCCGGGCGGGCCGAACCACGCTCCGGACAGCGCCGAGCGGGAGCGGACCGTCCGGGCGGCGGCCGAGCGCTGGGGCCCGCTCGGGGTGGCGATCCGGTTCGGGCTCGAGGTCTCGTTCGAGTCGGCCCGCCAGGTCGAGATCCGCGAGCACCTCGCCGGCCACCGGTACGACTTCGTCATCGGCTCCGTCCACGTCGGCCCCGACTCGCCGTACGCCGCGGGTCGGGTGGCGGCCTGGGTGGTCGGCCGGTCACTCGACGAGGTCGTCGCGCCTTACTTCGCGGAGGTCGGGGCGGCGGCCCGGAGCGGGCTCTTCGATGCGCTCGGGCACCTCGACTTCGTGAAGCGCTACCTGGTCCCGCATGTCTCGCCGGCCGCGCTGGCCGAGCGTCTTGACCTGTACGACCCCATCCTGCGGGCCCTCGTCGAGAGCGGGACGGCGCTCGAGGTGAACACCAGCGGCCTCCGCCAGGCCCCGCGCGAGACGTACCCGGCCCCGGCGGTCGTGGCGCGCTACCGCGAGCTCGGGGGCCGCCGGGTGACGGCTGGATCCGATGCCCATCGGGCCGACTGGTTCGCCCACGGGCTGGAGGCCGGGTATCGCGTCGCCGCCGAGGCGGGATTCGCGAGCCTCTCGTTCCGGCGCGGCCCGGACCGCGTAGCCGTGCCCCTCCCTGAACGGTTCCGGCCCCCGACAGCGCGGCCCGGCGATGCCTAACAGAGGCGGGCAGGAATCGTTGTGACTCTTGACGATGGCGAGATCGAGCGGAGCGTGGACCTGGCGAGATCGGGCGACGCCTCGGCGTTCGGCCGGCTGTTCGACCACTTCCACGACCCGATCTATCGCTTCATCGCCAGCCGCGTCGAGCGCCCGAGCGACGCGGAGGACCTGACGCAGATCGTCTTCGTCAAGGCCCTGGAGGCCCTGCCGCGCTACGAGTCGCGGGGCATCCCGTTCGGGGGCTGGCTCTTCCGGCTGGCCAGGAACGCGGTCATCGACTTCGTCCGGACGCGCCGGGAGCATAGCGAGCTGGGACCGGCGGCCGAGTCGAGCGGGAGCGGACCGGGACCGGCCGAGCTGGCCGAGCTGAACGAGGAGATCGGCGCGATGCGAGCGGCCCTCGACGCGCTGACGGACGAACAACGGGAAGCCATCGCGCTGCGCTTCTTCGCCGGCCTCTCGGCCCGCGAGGCGGCCGAGGTGATGGGCAAGCAGGAAGGAACGGTGCGCGGCCTCCAGTTCCGGGCGATCGCGGCGCTTCGGCGCCGACTCGGGCTCGAGGCGAGCGAAGGGCCGGCCGGCGGCGACGACGGCGGGCCACGACCATGACGATGAACGACTTCGAACGCGGTCCGCACGGTCCACGCGACGCCGAGCTGGCAGTCCGGCTCGAGACGTATGCGCGCGATCGGCTGACGCCGGATCCGGCCGCGCGCGGGCGACTGCGGGCGGAGCTGATCGTCCGGGCCAACGAGGTGCTCGGCCCGTCGCGGGCCCCGATCGGCCGGCGAGGGTTCTTCGGCTGGCTCCGCTGGCGCGTGGCTCCGGCATTCGTGGCCGCGGCGTTCGCCGTCGTCCTGCTCGCGGGCGGGGCGCTTGCGGCATCGCATGCCGGCGGGCCGCTCTACGGCGCCCGCCTGTGGCTCGAGGACGCGACCCTGCCGAGCGATCCCGACGCCCGGCTGGATGCCGAGACGGCCCATCTCCAGGCTCGGCTCGACGAGGCCGCCGCCGCGGGTGCCGTGGGGGATGCAGGCGCCTTGCGCGCCGCGCTCGATGCCTACGGACGGACGCTCGAGACCGCCGCGTCGATCACCGGGGCGAACACCGACCGGGCGAACCGGCTCGGCTGGGTCATCGGTCGCCAGCGCGACGTGCTCAGCGGGCTGGTCGAGCGGCTGCCGGCGGGGGCCGCCGACGCCATCGAGCGGACGCTCCAGCGGACGCAGGATCGCCTCCAGCAGGTCGAGAACGGCGCCAACCCGGGCGGCCACCCCGGCGGTCCGGCGACGGCACCCGGTCCCGGCAAGAGCGGTGGACCCGGCAGCACCCCCGATCCGAACGGACCGGGCAGGACACCCGCGCCGAACGGGCCGGCCAGCCCGCAGCCCGACGCATCGCCCCACAGCGGCGGCCCGGACAAGTCGCCCAAGCCGTAGCGACCGCCGGGTCCGCCGGTCGCCGTGAGCGCACCGGTTCGACTGCTAGTCTGTCGCCATGGTCGGCCAGGGAACCTCAGCTGCGGTGGCTCCGATGGAGTTGACCGTCATCGGGGCGGGCCCCGCCTACACGGACCGCCCCGGCGCAGTCGGAGCGGCCTACCTGGTCCGCAGCGGACCGACGGCGCTGCTCCTCGATCTCGGGCACGGCGCCTTCGCGAACCTCGCCGGGGCGATCGAGCCGAGCCGGCTCGCGGCGGTCCTGGTGAGCCACCTCCATCCGGATCACTTCGTCGACCTCGTCCCGCTCCGGCACTACCTGCGCTATGAGTTCGACCCGCCGCGCCGCGTGCGGGTGGCCGGGCCGGCGATGCTCGCCGCGCGCCTCGACGCCCTGCTGGCCGAGCCCGGCTTCACCGCGGCGGCCCTCGACGTTGAGCAGGTCCGGCCCGGGCCCGTCCGGTTCGGCTCCCTGGCCGTCGAGGCGCGGGCGGTCCGCCACACCGACGAGAGCTACGCGTTCCGGGTGACGCCGGCAGACGGTCGCGGCCCGGGACTGGTCTACTCGGGCGACTGCGGAGCGGCCGACGACCTGGCTCCGCTCATCCGCGCCGGCGACGTGCTCCTCTCCGAGGTGTCGTTCGGGCTGGGACCGAACCCTGCCGGGGCCGCCCACCTCGACGCCGACGACGTGGGATCGCTCGCCCGCACCACCGGAGCCGGACGGGTCCTGCTGACCCACCTGCTCGCCGGTCGCGACCGCGAGGCGACGGTCGCCCGGGTCCGGACCCTGGCCGGTGTCCCGACGACACTCGTGGAGCCGGGCGATCGGCTCCTCGTCGCGACGCTCGCCCCCTAGCGTCTGAAGCCGGACACGGCGGGCCGGACACGGCGGGCCGGACACGGCGGGCCGGACACGGCGGGCCGGACACGGCGGGCCGGACACGGCGGGCCGGACAC
>JBGPFS010000107.1:0-7889 GCA_041483455.1 Candidatus Limnocylindria bacterium
AGTTGCCATCCGCGTCGATCACCGCGGCGGTGTTGTAGTAGAGCCCGTTGACGCGCTCATCCTCCTCGTACATCGGGACGACGAGGACCATCCCGGTCTGCTTCGCGAGGTCCTGCATCCGGCGCGTCGTCGGCCCGTCCGGTATTCGCTCCGTGTACGAGTAGTACTTCGTGTCCTGCACCTGGCAGAAGTAGGGGCCGTAGAAGAGCTCCTGGAAGAGCATGAACTGGGCGCCCTGCTTCGCCGCCTCGTGGACGTAGCCTTCGTGCTTCTGGATCATCGACTCCTTGTCGCCGGTCCAGGTCGCCTGAAGAAGCGCGCCACGCACGATCCGGGTCACTGCAGTACCTCGCTTCGTCGTCAGGGAAGGATCGGCCGAGGATACACCCCCGAGACGCCAAATTCCGCCTTCGACGAAGGGCTGCGTCCCCGGTCCGGGGACGCAGCGGCGGGCCACCCCGATCCTCGTCTCGCCGCAATCGTGGGTGGGAGGGTCGACGTGCGACCCACTGGTACGGGCCTTGCGCTGCCGCGTACCATGCCCGAAACATCGGCCGCGCCATCCGGGGTGGGACCTGGTCGGCGACAGGCCGGAAGCGCACGAGGGAGAAAGGAGGAGCCCCCGCCAGGACGGTAGGCAGACGCAGGCGCCCGCTCACTGACAGGTGCGTTCCAACCTGATGAGGCACGACGGAGGGAGCAATGACAGACGTGATGCAGGGGGAGATCGTCCTGCCGGACGGCAGACACGCGCTGACGCCCGAGGCGGACGCGGCGCTTGACGGCTCCCCGCTCCACAACGCAGACCTCGCCCCGGTCCCGTTCGCGAAGCGCATCTGGTCCACCTACAACTACCTCGCGCTCTGGATCGGGATGGCCCACAACGTGGCCACCTGGACGCTGGCGGCGGGCCTCGTTGCGCTGGGGATGGCCTGGTACCAGGCGATCCTCACGATCATGATCGCGAACGTCATCGTGCTGATCCCGATGCTGGCGAACAGCCATGCCGGGACCAAGTACGGGATCCCGTTCCCGGTGTTCGCTCGCGCCTCGTTCGGCGTCTTCGGCGCCAACCTCCCGGCCCTCATCCGGGCCGGCGTCGCCTGTGGCTGGTTCGGCATCCAGACCTGGATCGGCGGTGGCGCGATCTTCACGCTGGTCGGCGCGATCGTGGGTGACTCCTGGACGAAGGCCGCCACGGTCACCATCGGCTTTGGCTCGTTCGCCACGCAGCCGTGGACGCTGTGGCTCAGCTTTATCATCTTCTGGGGCTTCAACGTCTTCATCATCCTGCGAGGGATGGACTTCATCCGACGCTTCGAGAACTGGGCGGCCCCGTTCGTCCTGATCGTGGCCGTCTTCCTGTTCATCTGGATGGCCAGCCAGGCCGGCGGGCTGGGCCCGATCGTTGATGATCCGGGCAAGCTGGGCTGGGGCGACAAGTTCTGGCCGGTGTTCTTCCCGTCGCTGATGGCGATGATCGCCTTCTGGTCGACCCTGTCCCTGAACATGCCGGACTTCACGAGGTTCGGCAAGAGCCAGCGCGCGCAGGCCTACGGGCAGATCCTCGGCCTGCCGACCACGATGACGATCTTCCCGCTCCTCGCGGTGCTCACGACCTCGGCCAGCCAGGTCGTGTACGGCACGGCGATCTGGGATCCGGTGGCGCTGACCGGCAAGTTCAACAACCCGATCGTGGTTGCCTTCGCGCTGTTCACGCTCGCTGTCGCGACCCTGTCGGTCAATGTCGCGGCGAACGTCGTGAGCCCGTCCTACGACTTCTCGAACGCGTGGCCCAGGCGGATCAGCTTCCGGACCGGTGGCCTGATCACGGGCGTGATCGGGATCCTGATCCAGCCCTGGAACCTCTACAACGATCCCCACGCCTACATCTTCACGTGGCTCGGCACGTACGGCGGCGCGACCGGCGCGATCGCCGGCGTCCTGATCGCCGACTACTGGTGGATCCGGCGGACGCAGCTGCACCTTGCTGACCTGTACAAGCCCACCGGCATGTACGCGTACGTCCGCGGCTGGAACTGGCGGGCCGTGGTCGCGCTGCTCGTGGGCATCGTCTTCGCGATTGGCGGGTCCTACACCGCGCCCGGCACGGATGGCCCGTTCCCCGCGGGCGGGATCATCGGGCTCCTCAAGGACCCGTTCCCCTTCGCCGACTACAGCTGGGTCGTGGGCCTCGTCGTGTCCTTCCTGCTGTACGGCATCTTCACCAAGTTCTTCCCGGAGAAGAGGGCCGTGGCTCCCGCGATGGCGCCGCAGCCCGCCGTCTGAATCGATCGCGGCCGGTCGGTCCGGCCGCGAGCACTCAAACATTGGGCCCCCTCCGGCATGGAGGGGGCCCAATTGCGTCTGGCTCTGACGGCGTCCTCCCTATATCAGGCGTTGCCCGGGAAGACCAGGGAGAGGGCCGCGCGGCGGCCGGGCTCCGGCCAGCGCTCGGTGACCATCTTCTGCTGGGTGAAGAAGCGGATCCCGTCCTCGCCGCGCATGGCCAGGTCGCCGAAGGCGGAGGCCTTCGCGCCGCCGAAGGACAGGTAGCCGGCGGGGACCGGGATCGGGACGTTGACCCCGATCATGGGGACGTCGACCTCGAGCTTGAAGCGCCGGGCGGCCCCGCCGTCGGTGGTGAAGATGGCGGTCCCGTTGGCGTAGGCGTGGGCGTTGATCAGGCCGAGCGCCTCGTCGTAGGTCACCGCGCGGACGATCCCGAGGACCGGCCCGAAGATCTCCTCGCGGTAGATCTCCATCGCCGGGGTCACGTGGTCGAAGAGGGTGACGCCCATGAAGAACCCGTCGGGATTGGCCGGATGATGGAACGGCCGGCCGTCGACGACGAGCTCGGCGCCCTCGGCCTCGCCCACCCCGATCCAGCGGATGACCGACTCGCGGTGCTCGGCGGAGTAGAGCGGGCCCATGTCCATGCCGGGCTCCATGCCCGGGCCGACCCGCAGCTTCGCGATCCGCTCCAGCATGAGCGGGCGCAGCCGCTCGGCCGTGTCGCCGACCGCGATGACGAGGGTCTGGGCCATGCAGCGCTCGCCGGCGCTGCCGTAGCCCGCCGCCACGGCGGCGTCGGCGGTCAGCTCCATGTCCGCGTCGGGCAGGACGAGCATCGCGTTCTTGGCGCTCGTGTAGGCCCCGACCCGCTTGCCCAGGCGGGTGCCGGTCTCGTAGACGTAGCGCCCGACGGCGGTCGAGCCGACGAACTGGATGGCCCGGACGTCGGGGTGCTCGACGATCGCGACCACGGCCTCGCGGCCGCCGTACACGACGTTGAAGACGCCGTCGGGCAGGCCCGCCTCGCGCCACAGCTCGGCCTGCAGCTGGGTCGCGCCGGGGGTGTGGGAGGAGGGCTTGAGGACCAGCGTGTTGCCGCACGCAAGCGCGATCGGGTAGATCCACAGCGGGACCATGGCCGGGAAGTTGAAGGGCGTGATCGCCGCGGTCACCCCGAGCGGCCCCCGCAGGGTGAAGGCGTCCACGTCCGTGGCGACGTTGGGGGTGCTCATGCCCGCGAGGTGGACCGGCAGGCCGCAGGCGAACTCGACGGTCTCGATGCCGCGGGTGACCTCGGCGAACGCGTCGGGGAACGTCTTGCCGTGGTCGCGGGTGATGAGCGCGGCCATCTCCTCGCGGTGGCGCCACATCAGCTCGCGGAAGGCGAAGAAGACCCCGCTGCGGGCGATCAGGGGCATGTCGCGCCAGGCCGGGAAGGCGGCCTTCGCGGCCGCGACCGCGGCGTCGACCTCGGCGGCCCCGCCGCGGGGGACGCGCCCGATCACGGCGCCCGTGGCCGGGTTGTACACGGGGCCGGTCTGCTCGGGCAGGACCTCGACCGGGCGGCCGTCGATCCAGTGGGACAGGATGGGCAGCGTGGCGGGCTGCGCGATCTCGGTGGTCATGAACATCGCCTCCTTGGGTGCGCTCTGTGGACGGATCGCTCAGGCGTGCCGGACGTCCGGGTCCGGAAGGACCAGGTCCCTGATCGCACCCTGGAGATCGTGATAGGCCTTGATGAAGCCGCGGAGCGTCCGGGCGGAGGCTCCGTACGAGGCGAATTCCGCGGGCGTCATCCCGTCCGGATCGTACGCCCGGCGGAAATCCGGGATTCGCTCGTACAGGTCGTCGATGAGCGCCGGGTCGACGGGCACGTGCATCCGCTCCGCCGGCGCAATTCCGCTGGCATTGAACCGGGTCTGCCACGCGTGGGGGAACGTGTGGATGATGTCGCCGCCGACCAGCTCGGTCCAATGGAGGCGATGGCGATACGCGGCAGCGAGAAGGCGGCTCCGGTAGCCGCGCTCCTGGAAGATCCCGTACGCCCGCTTGAACGTGGCGATTCCCGCCCAGTTCGGAGCGTCGGGGTGGAGCGCGATATCGTCGCGCTCGACGAGGACCTTCATCCAGTCGTCGAGCCGGCCGATCATGATCGTAACGATCGGTGTCATCGACGCGACGCCCAGTCCCGCACCTGCTCGACGGATGAGGCCGCGCTCGACCGCCTCAGCCGCGGCGATGGCCTGCGGCACCGTGAACGAGACGGTCGCGTTGATGTTGACGCCCCGGAAGGTCGCCTCCTCGATCGCCGCGATTCCGCCGGCCGTTGCCGGGAACTTGACCTGGATGTTCGGTGCCAGCCCGGCAAAGCGAACCGCCTGCTCCACCATGCGCCCGGCGTCGGGATAGTTGGCCGGGTTCGTCTGGACCGAGAGGCGGCCCTTCCGGCCGTTCTCGCGATCGAAGACAGGCGCCAGGATCCCGGCTCCCCGGACGGCCATCTCTTCGATGGTCGCCCACGTCAGCTCGACCTCGGTCCAGGTCGGGTTCGCGGCCGCCAGCTCGCGGACCCGCGGGACCCAGTGGTCCTTCTCCTTCTTCATCACGTCCAGCACGATCGACGGGTTCGACGTTGCGCCCGTGGCCCCGCGCTCGACCGCGTAGGTGAGCTCCTCGACGGCGCACGAGTCGTTCCAGTAGTCCGTCGGCGTGGTCTGCACCATCCGGAGCAGCGGGCTCTCGACCGTGGTCAGCGTCATGCAGGTTCTCCTCGGGCGCCGCGGCGTTCGTTAGGGTGGGACGTCGATGCACGACGGAACAACCGGGCAGCTCTCACTCCGTACATCCCGTCGAGTCGACGTGCCGCTCGTGCCCTCGTGGGATATAATCGATGATCGATGGGGAATTTGCAAGCCCGCGGACCGTGGGTCGAGCGGTTGGCCGGGATGCCGACCGGGAGCGGACGGCACTTGACTCGGCACCGGGCGGTGCTATCCTCAACAATCGATTATCGACGATCTTCCTCTGCGGCCACGACCTGGCGGCCGCCGGCCCCCGAAAGGCGGCCGGGGCGGATCGGACGACGCACCAGGCTTGAGAGACGCTCCGACGGAGGTGGCGAGGACGGAGAGCACGCGGCGCTTCACGCGGATGTCCGGCCCGAAGGGGACGGACGTCTGACAGGTTGCCGACGACGGCGGCAGAGCATGTAGTTGGAGTCGAACGCAGTGGCACTCAAGGAAGAAGTCCTGGGCCAGTTCCTCGGGGACGAGAAGTTCCCGGTGACGTGGACCTCGGAGACGGAGAAGCTCCTCTTCTGGGTCTACGACGACCTGCACTGCCCGCACCCGCTCAGCCCGATGTACGAGGATATCGGCGGCTGGTGGCTCTCGTGCGACCACATGTTCCGCCGATTCGGCACGCCGTTCGCGACGGACTGGATCTACAAGAACGTCAACGGCTACCTGTACACCGCCGCGATCCCGGCCGAGGCCGGACTGAAGGTCGACACGCAGGAATACAACTACGCGACCAGCCCCATCGTGCCGGAGGACCCCGAGTACGCCGCCAAGATCGGTGCCTACCTCGGTGCCGTCCTGCCGACCTACGGCCTCGAGTTCGTGAACTGGTGGCGCGATCGCCTGGTCCCGGAGATGGACCGCAACTTCGTCTATCTCGAGGGGATGCTCGACAAGCAGGACGAGCTCTCCCTGATGGAGCTTGCCTGCCTGCTCGAGGACGCGATCGACGTCCACGATCGGCACTGGAAGATCCACTGGATGCTCAACTTCGCCCAGCTGTCCGCGACGCTCAACCTGCGGGCAGTCATGGAGAAGACCCACGGCAAGATCAACGAGCAACTCCTCGGCCGCCTCCAGAATTCTGCGAGGGATCGGAACTGGGACTCGATCGAGGCCCTCTGGAAGATGAAGGAGGAGGCGAAGGCAGACCCGGAGCTCGCCTCCATCTTCAGGGCCGAGACGGCCGGCGAGATCATCGTCGCGCTCAGGGCCAGCAAGCGCGGCACGCGCTTCATCGACGAGCGGGTCGTGCCCTACCAGAAGGAGTACGGCTGGCACGCGGTCTGGAGCCACGAGTTCATCTTCCCGACCGTCCGCGAGCAGATGGAGCCCGTGATCGAGCTGATCCGCGGCTACATCGAGACCAACTACGACTACCCGACGACGATCGGCGCCCTGGCGGCCGACATCAAGTCCGCGGCGGCCGAGATCCTCGAGGGTCTCGAGGGCGAGGCGCTCGCGGAGATGACCGCCGCGAACGACATCAACCTGCGGATGGCCCCGCTCACCCCGGACCACCACTTCTATATCGACCAGGGCGCCAACGCCCACGTCCGGCTCGTGCTCGTCGCGATCGGCAAGAAGCTCGTGACGGCGGGCGCCCTGGATGCGCCGGACGACGTCGTCTTCTTCCGGTACAACGAGCTGCGCGTCTTCATGGGCAACCCGGCCGGAATGGACGGGCGGGCGATCGTGGCCAAGGCCAAGGCTGCCCGGGAGAAGGCCTACACGTTCCGGCCCAAGCAGTGGGTCGGGACGGTGACGGCGACCCAGCTCGCGTTCCCGTACCTCAACCTGTGGGGCTTCCCCGACAAGTTCTATCGCCAGGAGTCCACGGTCGCCGGCCAGATCAACGGGATCGGCGGCTCGCCGGGCGTCGTCGAGGGCATCGCTCGCGTCGTCCTCCACGAGGGCCAGTTCGACGACGTCCGCGCTGGCGACATCCTCGTCTGCCAGATGACGAACCCGGCCTGGGTCGTCCTCTTCACCAAGATCGTCGGCCTCGTAACCGACGCGGGCGGGACCGTCTCCCACCCGGCCGTCCTGTCCCGTGAGTTCGGCATCCCGGCCGTCGTCGGCACCTCGGTTGCCACCCAGCAGATCCATACCGGCGACCGGGTCCGGATCGACGGCACGACCGGCATCGTCGAGATCCTCGTCTCCGAGCAGGCCCGCACGGCCGTCGGGATCGGGTCCTGATCGAACCTCCATGACTCGCGATGCCGCGATCTCGCGCAGCGTCCTGAGCGATCAGGTCAAGGATCGCCTGCTCAAGGCGATCCTTGACGGTCGCTATCCGCCGGGCGCCAGGATTGTCGAGACCCGGGTTGCCCGGGAGCTCGGGACGAGCCAGGCGCCAGTCCGGGAGGCGCTGCGCGACCTCGAGGCGCTGGGCGTGGTGGAGACCACCGCCTTCCGGGGAGCGCGCGTTCGACGACCGTCGGCTGACGAGCTCGTGGAAGCATTCGCGATCCGGGCCGAGCTCGAGTCGCTCGGCGCCCGGCTTGCCATCCCGCGCCTGACCGAGGAGGACCTGGAGGCCCTGACCGGGTACCTGGACGAGATGCGACGGGCGGCCGAGGATGGCGACTACTACGCCGAGGCGACGGCCGACGCCGCTTTCCACGGCCGGATCGTCGAGCTCGCTGGGAACGCCACGCTGGAGCGGGTCTGGAGGACCCTCGAGCCCTTCTCGCGCACCTACATCACGATGGTGGTCCCGGGCGTCGACCGGCGCCGGATCGCCGAGCTGCACGCCCCGGTCCTTGCCGCGCTCCGTACCCGCGACCCGCC
>JBGPFS010000108.1:0-7836 GCA_041483455.1 Candidatus Limnocylindria bacterium
AAGGTCTCCCCGGCCGTGATCCCGGAGAGGTGCCTGAGCGCGTGCAAGGGGCGCGCCACCTGAGGGATTCCGGCGGTATGGGTCAGCAGATGTCGCACTGTCGCAGGCCGGAAGCCGGCCTTCGCGGGGATGAGCCGGTAGGCGCGCAGGTAGTCGTTGGCGGGAGCATCGAGGTCGACCAACCACTGCTCCCACAGCTGCATCACGGCGATCGCCGTGAAGGTCTTGGTGATGGAGGCGATCCGAACGACCGTGTCCTCGGTGATGGGCGTGTTCGTCGCGATGTCTGCGACCCCGTGCCCGTGGAAGAACTCAAGGCGCCCGTTGCGGACCACTCCCACTGCCAGGCCGACGGCAGCGTGGCGGTTGAGGATCTCACTGACCCTCACCTTCAGGTCGAGCTCATCGATCTCCGGCGCAGCTCGTTCCTGCCTCTCGCCCGGCGGGCGCGTCGTCGTCGCTAGCATTCCTGACAGTCCTTCGATCTGACGACGCTGGTCGTCGCGTACGGGTTGGTGTAGTCCAGTCTTCGAGCCTGCTCGTACATGGCACTGGCGGTCTCCTCTCGCCCGTGCCCGGCGAAGACCGCGAGGACGCCTCCTGACAGGGCATCCAGGTATTCGTGCCGTCCGCGTCGCGGAGGAACGCTCCCTCTCCGCGTTCAAGCACCCAGGGGGCCGACTTCGGTCAGCCACTTCTTCGGCGTCGCGTGGAAGATGATCCTGTCGATCGCGTCCTGCTTGAGTCGGCCCAGCCCTCGGGGTCGCATGTCGAGGGGGCATCGACCGGCGGCGTGGCCGAGCCAACTCACCCAGAATCATCTGCGCCGATCACCTGGTCGTGCGCCAGTGCCAAAGCGCCCGTTCCAGGATCAAGCCGATGGATCAGCCCCGCTGCCTCGGGGTCAAGGTCGGTTTCCCCGGCGCGCCATGCCGGTTCGGCTCCGTTCCCGCTCGAGAGTGGTGTGGCAGGCGCGGCGATACAGCTACCAGGGAGACCGACCACCGGGCGCTGCCGTGGGCTGAACGCCAAGCTCGATCTCTGGCGCCGAGCCTCCCGTCGACGACAACGGCCGGAGAAACCGGCTATCGCCCGAAGCCGACCCACTTGCCCGACCTCGGACCAGCCGACCCCACGGCCTGCGGACCCATCTGATCGCGCCACCGGCCGAGTAGCATGGATGGTGCCGAACGGAGGCCCCTGGGTGACGGAATGATGCGGTGACCGACAAGCTACCTGGCCCGATCCTGGAGCGGCTGTCACGGGTCCGATCCATGGAGGCTGACCTGCTCGATCGGGTCGACGAGCTGCGAACCTCCGGTGGCGCAGGCCCAGAAGCAGCCGACGCCGTCGCCCGGATGTCTGCACTTGCCGAACGCCACGGGCACGCCCTGGATGAGCTCGACGGCCGGCGTGGAGCCGAACCCGAGGCCCCGTCAGCAAGAGCCGAGCACCACGGCGAGCGCCAGGTCTCCAGACGACTCGAGGAGCTGGCCGGAGCGGCCGCCGCCGCGCTGGTGGCGTATGGCGGGCTGTACGCTGCCGCGCGGCTCCAGTACCAGAACGAGCTGTGCGACCTCGTCGACGCTCACGCAGCCGACTGGGCGAGTGAGTTGCAGGCGATCAACGACCTCCTGCCGAGAGCCGTCCACGCCGAGCTGCTCGAAGCCGGCCTGACGTGTCGATGCGCGTGCCCTGCCTGCAGTATCGGCGCCTGCGGGTGCACGCGGAACAGCATCGAGACGATCCGCGAACAATGGGGCCGACCGGGGCTGGAGCCGAGCGAAGGGCTCGAGCTCCGCATCCCGCCCCGGCCGGACAGCCAGCTATCGGAGGCGGGCCTCGATCGCGGTGACCTCGTCCTGGCGATCGATGGCGAGGTCGTGCACACGAACTCCGAATTGCAGCGGGCACTCCGCCGCCACCCGATCGGCGAGGCCATGCCGATGCAGGTCGTACGTTCCGGAAGAACGGAGGAGATCGGGGTCGCCCGAATCGGCGACTAGCCTGGTGATCGAAGAGGTCGTCGACCCCTTGGGTTTCGTGGGCACCTGGTTGATGGGGTTTCAGGTCGTACCGGAGTCACGCGGTCGAGCTGCGTGCCGCGCGGTCTCGTACCGGAGGTAGACCACACCGGAGCCGAAGGTCCGTGTCTCGAGCAGCTTCAGCCCGATCCGATCCTCAAGCGCCGGGAGGAACCGCTTGCCGGCGCCCAGGATCACCGGATGGACGAAGAGGCGGTACTCGTCGATCAGCCCCAGCCGCGTCAACGTCGAGGCGGTGGTGGGACCGCCGACGTCCATGTCGAATCCCGGCTGCGCCTTGAGACGTGCGACTTCTTCCGCGGCGCCATCGCGGACCAGGCGGCTGTTCCACTCGACCTTCTCGAGCGTCCCGGAGAACACGACCTTCGGCTTGTCCCTCCAGATGCGCGCGAACTCGCGCATGGCGGCTGTGGCCGACGGATCGGTCTCGGCCGTCGGCCAGTAGCCGACCATCAACTGGTACATCCGCCGGCCGTACAGGAACGCGCTCATCGCGCGCGCCTCGTCGTTGAAGAACGAGTGCAGCTCCTCGTCGATCAGCACCCAGTCGAGCGAACGGCTCGGCGTTTCGACGAAACCGTCGAGCGAGACCGACATCGAGTAGATGAGCCTGCCCATGCTGGAAGCGTACAGGCGCAGCTGAACCCGGCGATGGCCCTGGCTTCATGTCTCAGCTCTCCGAGCCCCGGAGGCCTCCCCCGCCAGCTCAGCCAGCTCGTCCGGCCCCCAGTCGCGTGGCAGGTCGTCCACCCGACGCAGGATCGCGAAGGAGATCAGGACCCAAAGCAGCAGGAACATGACGGCCGCCGGCTGGCCCCAGCCGAGCCAGCCCTCGTCGGCGATGACCCCCCACATGAAGGGCCCGACGATGGCGCCGAACCGGCCGACCATCGAGTACAGCCCGAAGAACTGGCCGTAGTAGCGAGGCGGGGCGAGACGGGTCATCAACGGCCGGTCGGAGGACCAGAGCCCCGCCAGGGCCACCCCGGCGAGCGCCGAGACGACGAAGATCAACTCGGGCGGCAGGCGGAGCACCGGGATCGCCGCAGCCCCCGCGAAGATACACATCCAGAGCACGAGCACGATGTCGAGCGTCCGTTTCGGGCCGATGCGATCGACCACGACGCCCCAGACGAGGCCTGCCGGGATCGCCATCACAATGCTCGGCACCGCAGCCGCTTTGGCGACCCCGGAGGGCAGTCCGAGCGAACCGGTCGCGTAGAGGAAGACCACGAAGATGAGCGTGTTGGCGGCATCGGCATAGAACAGCCGCCCGACGAGGAACCGGCCCAGGCCGCGGTAGCGGCGCGCCCTCCTGGCCGTCGCGGCGAGCTGGGAGAGGGCCTCAGGCACGATCCTCCACGACAGCGGTGGCGCGACTCGCGGCCGCTCGCGAACAAACAGGAAGGCCGGCAAGGCGAACACGAGGAACACGACGGCGATCGCCCGGAAGACGTCCGTATACGCCTCGAACGTCTCGTCGCCCTCGACGGCCAGGATCAGCGACCCGACGCCGATGGCCAGCAGCGACCCGAGGTAGCCCACACCCACCCCGATCCCGCCGATCCGGCCCCGGTTCGCGTCGGTGCTGACCTCGGGCAGGAGCGAATCGTAGAAGATAAGGCCCGCCTGGAAGCAGACCGTGGCGATCACGAACAGGGCGAACATGACGGGGATCGACGACTGCCCGAGGAAGAACGTCACGCCGACGCACAGCATCGTGCTCAGCGCGAGGAACGGGAGCCGGCGGGGGACCTGGTCGGAGAGCGCGCCGAGAACGGGCGCCGCGATGAAGATCAGTGCTGCAGCCAACGCGTCGAGCGCGGTGACGGCAAAGTCCCCGTATCCGAGCACGTTCTTGAGCAAGTCGGGGAAGTAGAGGGTGACCACGGCGAGGCTGAAGCTCGTGTTCGCGAGGTCATAGAGGACCCAGCTTCCGACGCTCGGCCAGCCGATGGGCCGAGTCGCTCGTGCGGTGCCGGCTTCAGCTGGGATCGCCGCAGACATAGCACCCTCCGGGAGCGCCCGTCGGGCAGGTAGTCTCGCCATCGGGTCGGCGCAACCCCGGCGACTCGGGTGCGGGCGCGCGTCGACATGTCCAGCCCGGTGCCGCGATTCGATGGGTCATCCCGGCGTGGGACCAGTGCCATTCGGCAGGGCGGTCCCGCCCGCGCCAGCGTTTGCCGCGGCCGACCCCTGACGCGCCGCACCAGTGGTCTCTCGGGGCCTGCGTGATCCGTGCAGGCGCCCTGCAACGACGAATCCGCAGCGGGCACGACGGACACTTGACACCGTTCCCGGGCTCGGTACCATGCGTGGCATGGTACACGGCGAGACACGCGACCCCCTGACCGAGCTGCGCCGCGGCGTCCTCGAGCACTGTGTGCTCGCGGTGCTCCGCAGGGACGAGTCCTACGCCTTCGACATCGTCCGGGTGCTGTCCGGCGCCGGAGAGTTGCTGACGAGCGAGGGGACGATCTACCCGCTGCTCGCGCGGTTGCGACGGGATCGTCTGGTGACCACCACCTGGCGCGAGTCCGACGCCGGACCGCCGCGCCGTTACTACCGGATCACCGGGGCCGGCCGGCGGGCGCTCGACGCGTTCGGCGGCGACTGGGCCCGCTTTCGCGACGCGGTGGACGCGTTGCTCGGGGAGGCGAGCCAGGGAGGGGATGCAGGTGGACGCTGACGCGCTCGTGCACGATTACCTTGGCCGGCTGGAGGTCGCGGCTTGGTCACTCGCGGTCGACCGGCGCGCAGACCTGGTCGGGGAGGTTCGCGAGCACATCGCGACGGCCCTGGCGGAGGCGGGTCGTCGTGATGAATCGACCGTCCGCAACATCCTCGAGCGGCTCGGCTCGCCCGAGGAGATCGTCGCTGCCGAAGGGGAGCCGGATGCGGTTGCGTCGGCCCTGACCGCCACCCCGACGATAGGATCGAACACGGACCGTGCGCCTTGGGGTGCGGTCGAGATCGTCGCGCTGCTGCTGCTCACCGTCGGGGCCGTGCTCCTGCCGTTCGTCGGTCCACTTCTCGGCCTCGTGTTCGTGTGGCTGTCGGCCCAGTGGACCCAACAGCAGAAGGTGGTCGCGACCGCCATCGTCCTGACACTCCTCGTGCTGCCGGTCCTCCTCCTGTTCTCGGTAGGCACCGCCGCCGGCGTCCACACCGGCTAGACAAGTCAAGGAGATCTCACATGTCGGTCGAACCCGTGTCCCTGCTGGTCCCCCTCGCGGGGATCGCTGCCGCGATCTTCCTCGTGGTCGTGCTCGTGCGTCGCCATCGGTAGGGGCCGGGCCCTTGGCGCCGGAACCGTCCCGGGTGAAGGCGGCGAGTCGGGAGGACGCCACATGTCTCGACCGGTCGTAACGCCGGCTACGCGCCGCCGGCGCCTGGGCCTCCAAGCCTGGCTGCCCATCATCGCCGCGCTCGGCTTCGCGAGTCTGATTCTTGGGAGCTGCAGCTTCGTCGGGCAGGGCTGTGATTCGATCGTGGGGCACCCCGCTTGCACCCACGGTCCGACCCACCCACCGGGCGGCATCTCGCAGGACGCGGCGATCGCCGCGGCGGTAGGGCTGGCACCAGCCGCGAGCGCGAATCCCACCGTCGTGTGGGCCTCGGTCGAGCATGACCCATTCGTCCCGCGGGACACGAGTGCCCCCCGTGTGGTATGGGAGGTGCGCCTGCAAGGGTCGCTCGCCGCCGCGCCGTGCCCGTCGGGGCTTTTGGACAGGCCGGCATCGTCCGCGGACAAGGCTTGCGTCGATGGCGAGGGCGGCCTCATCGTGGTCCTTGACTACCACACGGGCGCCTTCGTCGGCTGGTCTCATTGAGACCTTGCCGCGCTTCTTCGACTTGGCGTCTCGGCTCCCCGCTTGGTGGCCTGACCACGCTGGCGCTGAGATGTCCCATCGTTCACGATGTCGACGATGTGGATCATTGGCTCAGCTCACCCCGCCGGGCGGAGTTGCTCGGGCCCCTCGGCATGACGGCCCGGACCTTCGTCGTCGACCGAGAGAAGAGCAACCGAGTCGGCCTCATTCTGGAAGTCCCGAACATGGGCGTCTTCCAGGAGGCGCTCGGGTCCGAGGCGGCGGCCGAGGCGATGAAGTTCGACGGCGTTCGCCCGGAGACGCTGGTGATCCTCACCGAGGGGTAGGCCAGCCGACCTGGTCGATCCGGGACGCTACCCGTCGTACAACGACCGTCGCAACGAGCCGGCCCGTCCAGCTCGGATGTCCGACGCCGACGTGACCGGGTTCGTCCAGTCGCGTGGCGACGCGACTACATCATCGGACTCAAGAGCTGGAAGTAGTTGTCGTCGGGGTCGGAGAACGTGGCGATCCATGCGTCGGGCGCCTCACCCGGCTGATACGGCTCGCGGATCACCGTGGCACCGGCAGCCTTGAGCCGTTCGAAGTCGCCCTTCACGTCGGTACTCTCGACGTTCCAGATCAACCTTCCCGGCTGCGTGTTGCTGCCCTTGACCTGGTCATGTGGGCCGACGGTGACGAAGCCGGTGCCGATCTGCCAACCGTTATAGCCACCTTCGTTCCAGCCGGGCGTGCCGAAGAGCCTCGTGTAGTAGTCCGTCAGGCGCTGCGGATCCGCGGATCCGATCAGGATGCTGTTGAGGTTCACGCCGTCTCCTTTGATCGATCCCCGACCGGCTGGGACGCCGACCGCGTACGAGGACGGCGCGAGTATGCGCCTGGTCGTACATCCGTTCTCGCGGCTGTCGTGCGCCGGAGCACCGGCCCGCTTACGCCTCGGCGATCACCCCGATCGAGATCCGGAAGCCGGCGCGGCGTTGGAGCGGAGGCATCAGGGTGCCTTGGCCGACCGGCCCGTCGCCGGGGAACCAGCGCACCCATTCCTCGTCGAAGATGTCGAACTCTGCCGGGTCGCGCAACGACCAGTTCGCCCAGACGACCTTGTCGAGCGAGCTCCCCGCGTCTTCAAGCCTCGCCTTCAGGTTGCGCAGGCATTGGCGCGTCTGTTCCTTGATCGCTGCGCTGACCACCTGACCGGTATCGGGATCGACAGGTCCGATCGACGAGACATAGACCATGCCTCCGGCCGTGACCGCCCGGCCGTAACCGACGGGGGGTCGGGATGGATCAGGCGGCTGAAGCGTCTCTCCGGCGGCCGATCTCCCCTTCCCCTTGCGGGCCGAGCTCGGTCGCTTGGGGTCTTCGGCTGGGATGCCGAATTCGCCGGGCGGCAGTTCGATCCCGCTGGCCTTGAACTGCTCCATGAACGTCGGCCGGATCCCGGTCGGCTTGAGGAACCCCTCGACCTTTCCGTCTTGTACGCCGGTCTGCTCGAATGCGAAGACGTCCTGGGTGAGGATCTCGCCGTCTTCGATCCCGTAGACCTCGGTGATGTTGACGACCTTGCGGGTGCCGTCCCTGAGGCGGGCGGTATGGACGATCAGGTCGACGGCGGAGGCGATCTGCTCGCGGATCGCCCGCAGCGGCAGCTCATAGCCGGTCATGAGGATCATCGTTTCGAGTCGGCGGAGCATGTCCGGCGGGCTGTTTGCGTGCCCGGTGGACAGCGAGCCCTCCTGTCCGGTCGTCATGGCCTGGATCATGTCCAGGGCCTCGCCGGCGCGGCACTCCCCGACGATGATGCGGTCGGGGCGCATGTGCAGCGCGTTGCGCAGGAGATGACGGATCGTGATCTCGCCTTCCCCCTCCAGATTTGCCGGACGCGACTCGAGCGTCACGACGTGCTCCTGGCGCAGTTGCAGCTCGGCGGCGTCCTCGATGGTGATGATCCGCTCGTC
>JBGPFS010000109.1:0-7812 GCA_041483455.1 Candidatus Limnocylindria bacterium
AGCGTCGCGGCGGCCGCCTTGAAGTCGACCAGCCCGCCCTCGTCGTGGACGTTGTACCGGATCCGCGGCGCGAGCAGGTCGAGGCGGCTGACCGTGCACACGATCTCGTGCTCCCCGTTCACCTCGAGGAAGTGGATGAGCGGGTTGTACTGGAAGACCATGGGTAGGCGCGAGTCGCCGCCGAAGAGCGCCTCCCGCACGTCCGGTCTGGCTCGGGCGAGGCGGCGGATCGCGATGCTCACCGGCGACTCACCGGCCATCCCGATCTCGATATCGGTCGCGCCGTAGCCGGAGAACACCGACCGGAAGCGAGCCAGGAGGAGGTCCCGCAGCTCCTCGCTCATCCCCTCACCGCCGACCAGGGCATGCATCTGGTAGCTCGCCCACGGGAACCCGCGGCGGTCGCCCTCGTCGAGGAGGTGCTTCAGGAACGGTGGGTAGCCGGAGATGAGGAACCGGTAGTCGGGACCCAGGTAGCCGAGCGTCGAGAGGATCTTGTCGATGTCCGGGCCGACGGACTTGACGATCCCGTGGCGCATCATCCCGAGGCTCATGTTGAAGCCGGCGGCCCACGCACCCATCGAGAACGCGTTGATGGTCACGAGAGGCTCGGTGCCGAAGGCGTAGCGGGCGAAGAACCCGATGTTCCGATGGGCGACCTCCCGCTCGCGGCGCCCGCGGATCCAGTTGTACGGGGTGCCGGTCGAGCCGCTCGACTCGTCGATCGTCGTTCCCGGGTAGGAGACCGCACCGTCGACGCACCGTTCGAGGAAGCCGAACCGATCGACGTACGAGCGCTTGTCCGTCTCGGGCAAGCGCCTCAGGATGCCCAGCGGAAACAGTGCTCGGCCGTGGATGCCCGCGTCCTGCAGGAAGCGTCGGTAGGCCGGCACGTTCCGCACCGCGCGCCAGGCCGCTCGCTCCGCGCGGAGCTGGCCGAGTCCGGCGAGGATCCGGGCCGGGGTCCGCTCGAAGAGTGCCTTGAGCCAACCGTACCGCAGCCCTACGGTCCGGAACGTGATGTCGAGCGGGAGGAGCCAGAGGCCGCGACCCACCCCGACGAAGGACGCCATCCAGTCGGGCAGGCCCCGTCCGCCCGCCTCGGGACCGGTCGCCTTACCTTCGATCACAGCGGCCTCCTGCAGGTCCCGGCCGTTACCGCTCGATCGGGACGCCGACGATGCTGCCCCACTCGGTCCAGGAGCCATCGTAGACCCTGACGTGGTCCCAGCCGAGCACCTGGGTCATGACGAACCAGATCGAGCTTGCCCGATGGGCGAGCCGGCAGTAGACGACGACCTCCTCCGCCTGGTCCGGTGCCGCGCCGATCTCGCGGAACAGCCTCTCCAGCTCGGCGCGCGGCCTGATGGTGAAGTCGTTCGGATCCATCAGGTCACGACCGTGGAGGTTCAGCGCGCCGGGGATGTGCCCGCGACGCTCGGCGCCGTGGTCGAACCCGGGGGTCGGCTTGACCCGCTCGCCCCGGAACTCCTCGCCGGTCCGGGCGTCGATCAGGCAGCGGCCCGGTTTGCCGAGGTTCGTTCTGACGTCATCCCGAGCGACCCTCGATGAATCGTCCCGCTCGGCGCGCGACGGCCGGTACGCGACCGGGTCGAAGGCCGGCGACTCCGTCGTGAGGGGTCGGCCATCGAGCGTCCAGCGTCGCTTCCCGCCGTCGAGCACCCGGACGTCGGCGTGCCCGAGCAGCACGTGGAGGACCCAGTAGGCGTACATCGCGTAGTGGGTGCGACCGCTGTAGACGACCAGCGTCGTGTCGGCGTCGATCCCGGCCGCCCCGAGCCGCTCGGCGATCTGGCCCGGGGTCGCGAACTCCCGATCGGTCGGGTGCCACAGCAGGTCCTTCCAGTACCACCACCGGGCGCCCGGGATGTGGCCGTCCGAGTAGTCGTCCTCGTCGGGCTCGTACTGGATCTGGGCGACCTTCAACCCGGGTTCTTCCAGGTGTTCCTGGAGCCAGGCCGGCGTCACGACCGACGATCCGGTCATCCCGCTTCTCTCCTCCATCAAGGCGGCCCGACAGCGGACGGTCGGCGATCCGCGGCGGTGGGGTCCATCGAGCCAGTCTAGTGCCCTGCCCGGGTCGACCCGGGCAGGGCGCATCGAGCCTAGGGTCGGAAGAACTCGGCCAGGTCGTCGGCCGCGCAGGCGTGTCCCAGGCAGTCGAACCCCCAGGCGTCCTCGATCGTCCGCAGCAGCGAGTAGTGGCTATGGGGGATCGTCGAGACGGTGCCCGCGGCGACCAGGGGGCTCACGACGATCGTGGCGACGTGCCCGCCACCGCCGATATCGGTCGAGCCCTCGTCCCAGGTGATGAAGAGAACGCTGTCTGCGAAGGCGGGGCTGTCGATGATCCGCGGGACGAAGCTCCGCAGGAACGTGTCGCCGCTGCTGACCGGGCAGTCATGCATGTCGTTGCACATGTTCGGCACGATCAGCTCGAAGTCCGCGGCCGATGGATCGAAGTGGCTGAAGTCGGTGATCTGGCCGCAGCGCGAGGCGTTCGTCCGGATGTCCGAGAAGCTGATCGCGGGCTCGTGCTTTCGGGCATACGTCCCGGACCCGTCGGCGCCGCCCGCTGCCGCGGCCCCGGTGGAGCAGCCCGGGGGAACGTTCTGGGCGAAGACACGCCAGGTCCTGCCGTGAGCCTCGAGCTGGTCCGCAAGGTTCGTGCCGCCGAGGTCGTGGACGGCATCGTCGGTCACGCCCTGGGTGGAGCCGGAGAAGAGCGCGAGGTAGTTCGGTTCAGATGGATGAGCGACCGCGGTGTACGCCGTCGCGAGCCCGTAGCGGACGATCAGGCTGTTGACATAGGGGGCCGACGAATCGCCCACGATCGATCCGTACTCCCGGTTCTCCATGATCAGCAGGAAGACGTGCCGGAAGTCGGGCAACCCTGCGCCTGGAGACGGAACCGGCGTTGCCCGTGCGGTCCGCGCGGGACTCGGCGTCGGTGTCCCCGCAGGGGCGGACGGGAGCGACGAGAGTCCCGGCGAGAGCGGGGTCGAGTGAGATGGCTGAGGCGGCACGGCTGAGGCACATGCGGCCAGAACGAGCGACATCGCGCAAGCCGCGAACAGCCTGGCGATCCTCACGTCGGTCGACCGTTGCCGTGCCACGAACCGGGCGACTCGGCTGGATCAGGGCAGCGGACGCCAGGCCCTCCCGAGCAGGAACGCGAGCGCGCACAGCAGGCCGCCGAGGCCGACGAAGGCGACACTGACCTCGACGACCTCGTGCTTGGTGATCAGGGTCGTGGGCAGGCCCTGGAAGACCTTCTCGAGCTCGCCGGCACTCTCCGCCGGGTAGTACGTACCGCCCGTCGCGTCGGCGACCTGCTTGAGCGTCTGCTCGTCGATGCCGCGCCGGAAGCCGCCGGGTTGACCGCCACCCCCGCCGAAGAAGCCGCCCCCGCCGACCCCTCCGCCGCCGAAGGGCTGGCCATTGACCGGCTCGCGACCGATGAACTGCCGGGCACAGACCGCGCTGAGGCCGCCACCCTCCGGTGTCCCGAAGCCGATCGTATACACGCGCACGCCGCGATCGGCGGCCTGCAGCGCAGCGTCGAGCGGAGCTGGACCGGCGTTGTTCGCGCCGTCGGTGAGCAGCACGACGATGTCGGGCGCGTAGGCGCCCTTCGGGACGGGCGGCGGTTCGACCCCGGGGCGGCCGGCGATGACGCTCCGGGCGATGCTGGGGTCGATCTCGGCGATCGCGTCGATCGACGAGAGGATGCCGCTCCCGATCGCCGTTCGACGCCCGGTGGTCAGGCTCTGGAGTGCCTCGATGAGGATCTGCTGGTCCGCGGTCGGAGGCTGGATCACGGCCGCGAAGCCGCTGAACGCGACGATCCCGATCTGCGTCCGCGAGCCCTGGCCCTTGACGAACTGCTCTGCGGCGGCCTCCGCCGCTTCGAGCCGGCTCGGCGCGATGTCGGTCGAGCACATGCTCCCCGAGACGTCGATGGCCAGGATGATCGTCGTCTCGTTGGCAGGCACGCTGAGCACCAGGGCGGGCCGGCCGAGAGCCATGACGAGGAAGGCGACCGCGGCCACGAAGAGCGCGAATGGGAGGTGCCGGCGCAGGCGCGACGAGCCCGGAAGGGCGTCGCGGACGAGCGCGAGGCTCGAGTAGCGGGCGCCGACCGGCCGCCGGCGGCGCTGGCCCAGGGCGTAGATCCCGACCAGGACCGGGACGATCGCGAGCAGGACGAGCAGGCCAGGCCAGAGGAAGTCCATCTAGCGCCGTCCTCGGGCCGGCGGCAGACACAGCCAGGGGGCCGGCGTTCGGAGCGGCCGTCGCACCCTCTTCATGGCAGGCGCCCGAGCCAGGCCAGCGAGGTGGCGCCGCCGGCCACCAGGAGCAGGATGCTCGCCCCCGCGAACAGGGCGGTGACCTCGATCTGCTCGCTCTTGACGACGAGGCGGGTGTCGAGATGCTCGTAGATCGCGTGCAGCTGCGTCGCGTCGGCGGCGGCGTAGTAGGTGCCGTCGGTGATCCGGGCGACTGCCTGGAGGGTCGCCGCATCGAGTTGCGTGTGGACCTTGAAGCCGTTGAGGTCGAGCGTCGTCCCGGCCGCGCTGCCGACCGCCACGGTGTCGATCCGGATGCCGCGGTCGGCCGCGGTCTGCGCGATGGCGAGTGGATCGGGCTGTTCGTTGTTCTCGCCGTCGCTGAGCAGGACGATGACGGCCGAACCGTGGCTGCCGGGCGGAACGGGCGTCGCCGACGGGCTCGGCGCGGGCGAGCGGTTGCTGTAGTAGTCGGCCGGCGTGTCCGACTCGGCCTGGGCGACCGCGTTGAGCGCCGCCAGGATCCCCTGCCCCAGCGACGTCCCATGGCCCGGCGTGAGGCGGTCGATGGCCGCGCTGACGGCCGCCTGGTCGTTGCTCGGCACCAGGACCGAGATGCCGGCGTCGCTGAAGGCGACGATGCCGATCACGACCCCGGCCGGTTGACGCCCGACGAACGCCTTGGCCGCCGCCTTCGCGGCGTCCATCCGCGACGGCTTGAGGTCGTCGGCGGTCATGCTGGCCGAGACGTCGAAGGCCAGGATCACCGTGCCCTCCGCGCGCGGCAGCGGGACCGCGGCTTGCGGGCGCGCGAGAGCGACGGTGAGGATCGTGAACGCGGCCAGGAACAGGAGCAGTGGGATCCGCGTCCGGATGCCCTGGGCGCGCCGGCGACCCGCCGGGGCGAGACCGAGTCCACCGAGCGCCGCGGCGCGGCGACGCCGTCGCCCCTCGATCGCCCGGTAGAGGAGCACCCCGAGCGGGACCAGCAGGACCGCGCTGAGCACGGGAGGCCAGATGAACGACATCCCTACCTACGACGCCGTCGGCGGCGCAGGGTCGCCATCCGGACGATGGCCCGGACGAGGTCGTCGTCGGTCGAGAGCGAAGCCGCCTCCACGCCGGCGCGCCGGAACGCGGCCGCCAACTCGGTCTCACGCGCCTGTGCCGCGGCATGGAAACGCCGCCGGAAGCCCGCGTCGTGGGTGTCCACGTAGAGCTGTTCGCCGGTCTCCGCGTCCTCCATGATCATCGGGCCGACGTCCGGTAGATCGACCTCGCGCGGGTCGAGCAGGCGGACGGCGAGGACCTCGTGGCGTCGGTTGAGCAGGTGGAGCGGTCGCTCCCAGCCCGGCGCGCTGATGAAGTCGGAGACGATGACGACCAGCGAGCGGCGCTTGATCGTCCGGTGGGCGGTCTCCAGGAGCGGGCTGAGGTCGGTGAACGGCGCGCGTTCCAGGCGCGGCTGGCGGAGCAGGTCCTGAGTGAGCCGCAGGACCTGGACCCGGCCGCCCCGGGCCGGGATCGTGTGTTCCACCCGGCTGCCGTAGAACACGGCCCCGACCCGGTTGCCTCGCCGGGTGAGCAGTCGGGCGAGCGTGGTCACGAAGTCGATGAGCACGGTCCGCTTGACCCGCTCCGACTCGACCGTCCCGAAGTCCACCGAGGGGCTGAGGTCGAGCAGGAACCACGCGGTGATGTCGCGGTCCTCGTGGTACTCGCGGACATACGGCGCATCCATCCGCGCCGTTACGTTCCAGTCGATGTAGCGGACGTCGTCGCCGGGCTGGTATTCGCGCAGCGCGGCGAGGTCGACGCCGGCGCCGCGGAAGAGGCTCCGGTACTCGCCCTGAAGCAGCCCGTCGAGCCGGCGGACGACCTGCCAGTCGAGGCGCTGGAGGATCCGTTCAGGCGTTGACGGCGCGTACGTCGGAATGCTCCTGGAGCGGCACGGCAGGCGCCGGGATGCGGCCGAGGATGGACGTCAGGATGGCGTCGCTCGAGACGTTCTCGGAGAGCGCCTCGAACGAGAGGACGAGGCGATGGCGCATGACGTCGCGGGCCATGTCGAGGACGTCCTGGGGCAGCACGTACTCGCGCCCCCGGACGTAGGCCAGCGCCCGGGCCGTGAGGATGAGGTTGATCGAGGCGCGCGGGCTGGCGCCGAAGGTGATGTAGCGCTCGAGCTCCGGCAGGCCGTACTCCCGCGGCGCCCGGGTCGCCCTCGCTAGGCGCACGGCGTAGTCGTAGAGGGACGGGTCGACATAGATCCCGTCGACCTCGTGCTGGAGCGCGAGCAGGTCGTCCGTCGACAGGACCTTCTGGACCGGGTCCACGGCGCCAGTCATCCGCTCTACGACGACGAACTCCTCGGTCGCGCTCGGATACCCGACCAGCACCTTGAGCATGAACCGGTCGACCTGCGCCTCGGGCAATGCGTACGTGCCTTCCGTCTCGATCGGATTCTGGGTGGCCAGGACGAGGAAGGGATCCGGCACCACATGCGTCTCGTGCCCGATCGTGACCTGGCGTTCCTGCATCACCTCGAGGAGCGCGCTCTGCACCTTGGCCGGCGCCCGGTTGATCTCGTCGGCCAGGAGGAGGTTCGTGAAGACCGGCCCGAGCGACGTGCCGAACTCCCCGGTCTTCTGGTTGTAGATGCGCGTCCCGACAAGGTCGGCCGGGACGAGGTCGGGCGTGAACTGGATCCGCCTGAAATCACCGCCGATCGACTGGGCGAGCGTCTTGATCGCCATCGTCTTGGCCAGCCCGGGGACGCCCTCGACGAGCAGATGCCCGCGGGCGAGCAGGGCCACGATCATCCGCTCGAGCAGGTGGTCCTGGCCGACGATGACCTTCTTGACCTCGTAGAGCAGGCGCTCCAGCGGGACGGTCGGCTTCGCGTTCGCCTCGTGGTCCATGGGCCTCGACTCCTCCTCGGACGATCAGTACTGGGGCAGGCCGGCCGCGCCGCCGGCGACATCGATGGGGACGGCCAGGCCGATCCCGATGAACACGTCCTCCTTGGTGGGGTTCACCAGGGCGGTCACGATCCCGATCACCTGCCCGGCGCGATTGAGGAGCGGTCCGCCCGAGTTGCCCGGGTTCACCGCCGCGTCCACCTGGACGAGGCCGTGGAAGACGCGGTCGCTGCCCGGGACCTGGAATGACCGGCCGAGCCCCGAGACGATCCCGGTGCTCATCGAGCCGTACAGGCCGAACGGGTTGCCGACGACGTAGGCCTCGCTCCCGACGCGCACGGCGCCCGGGTTTCCGAGCGTCGCCGGAACCACCGTGGCTGGGAGCCGGTCCGGCCGGAGGACGGCGATGTCGGTCTCGGGTCGCTGGACGGCGACGACGGCGCCCGACTTCGTCCCGTCGGCAAAGGTCAGCTGGATCGTCGACGCGTCGGCGACGACGTGGAGGGCCGTGAGCACCTCGCCCGCGCCATCGATGACGACCCCCGTCCCGAGGCCGTGGGTCGCACTTCCCTTGGCGTCGG
>JBGPFS010000110.1:0-7810 GCA_041483455.1 Candidatus Limnocylindria bacterium
GAGGGTCCCAAGGGTGTCGGGGCGCTCTTCGTCCGGCACGGCACCCACCTCCTGAGCCAGCAGCAGGGCGGTTCCCAGGAGCGTCACCGACGGGGTGGAACGGAGAACCTGGCCGGTGCGGTCGGTCTCGCGACCGCGTACGAGCTGTCGTGCGCCGAGCGCCTGGAGACGGCCCCGCGCCTGATGCGCCTCCGGGACCGCCTCCGCGATGCGGTCCTGGCCGTTCCCGGGACCGAGTTGACGGGCCATCCGCGCGAGCGTCTGCCCGGCCTGTTGTCGATCCTCGCCCGCGACGTCGATGGGCCGGCCGCCTGCCTCTCGCTCGACCTGGCCGGGATCGCGGCGTCGGTGGGATCGGCTTGCGCGACCGGCTCGAACGAGGTGAGTCACGTCCTGACCGCGATGGGATACCCGGAGGAGGAGGCCCGCGGAGCGCTCCGGATGTCCCTCGGCCGGACCACGACCGAGGACGAGATCGGGCTGGCGGCGGCGGTGATCCCGCAGGCCCTTCGCGCCCTGCGCGCGGCGGCGCCGGCGATGGCCGCGGATCCGCTCGGGCAGTCATCACTGGCGGGCGAGCCGAGCGCCCGGGAGGTCGCCGCCGGCGCCTGACCGCCCTGGCGGTCGACCGCGGCACACGCCATGCGGATCCTCGTCGCGATGTCCGGAGGGGTGGATTCGTCGGTCGCCGCAGCCTTGCTGCACGACGCCGGCCACGAGGTGGTGGGTGTCTGGATGCGGCTCCACGACGGGGCCGACAGCACCAGCGAGTTTCGCAAGAGCTGCTGCTCGCTCGATGCCGCCGACGACGCCCGGCGGGTCGCCGCCCAGCTCGGCATCCCGTTCTACGTCATGAACCTGGAGCGCGAGTTCGAGGCCGGGGTGATCCGACCGTTCCTCGACGCCTACCTCGGCGGCGAGACTCCGAGCCCGTGCGTCGACTGCAACACCTACGTGAAGTTCGGGGCGCTCCTCGGGCGGGCTCGCCGGCTCCACGACTGCGCTGCCGTGGCGACCGGCCATTACGCGCGACGCGAGATCGGGTTGGACGGTCGGCCGCGCCTGCTGCGGGCCATCGACCCGGACAAGGACCAGACCTACTTCCTGTACGGGCTGCGCGCCGACCAGCTCGAGCACGCCCGATTCCCGCTCGGGGAGCTGACCAAGCCGGAGGTCCGCGCGATCGCCCGGGAGCGCGGCCTGGCGACCGCCGAGACGCCCGAGAGCCAGGAGATCTGCTTCGTCCCGAGCGGCGACTACCGAGACGCTCTCCGTGAGCGGGGTGGCTGGCTGCCCGAACCGGGGCCGGTCGTCGACGCTGACGGGTCGCTCGTCGGCGCCCACGCCGGCGCCCCCGGCTACACCGTGGGCCAGCGCTCGGGTCTCGGCATCGCCCTGGGCGAGCCGCGCTATGTCAGCCGGATCGATGCCGCCTCGAACACGATCGTGCTGGCCCGGCGGGCCGACCTCGAGACCTCGACCGTCCGGGTCGTCGACGTCACCTTCATCTCGGGCGCCCCGCCTGCCGGCCGGAACGTCCCGTTCGCGGCCGAGCTCCGGATCCGGCACCGCTCGACGCCGATGCCGGCCACCGTCCGGCCGGCGTCAGCCGACGAGCCCGTCCGCGGTGGCTGCTGGATCGCCGAGACGGAGCAGCCCGTATGGGCCGCCGCACCCGGTCAGGCAGCCGTCCTGTACGCCGGCGACGAGGTCCTGGGCGGGGGCCGGATCGCCAGGACCTGAGGGGCGCCGATCGCGGGCGTCGTGTCCGGCTCCTTCGCATTCGCGCCCTATACTCGCCGGCGTGATCGGCCCGAGCTCGATCCTGGCGATCCTCGCCGGGATCTTCCACAGTTCGCTCTTCGTCCTGCTCCGCGGGTCGGCCGGCGGCCAGCTGCCGGTCGTCGTCGTGGCCGCGATCATCGGGGCCCTCGCCGGGGACGCTGTCGGGGGGCGGCTCGGGATCGAGCTCCTTCGGATCGGCGATTTCCACCTCCTGGGCGCTTCCGTCGGGGCCTGGATCGGGATCGGCTTCGTGGCGCTCGTGGCGATCCTGGGACCCGAGCGGAGGCGCGGCCGGTGAGGCGACGCGGTCCCGAGCGCGGGCCCATCGGCTGGACGAGCGGGCTCGCGAGTTTCCTGCGCGGCCTGTCGATCGGCCTGCTCGTCGGCGCGGCGGTCGCCGGTTCCCGGATCTGGCGAAGGTTCGGCGGTCGGCCGAGGGGCTGACCCTCAGGGGCGCGAACCGAGCCGGCGTCGGCGCCCCGGGAGCGCCCGGCAGGGGGCGACCGACGGGCGGAGCGGCCGCCCCGGCGCCGTCGGTTCGCTACCATACCCACGATGCCGAGCCCCACCTCGACCACGGACCCGCGGATCGTGTCGGTGCCCGCCGCCGAGATCCGGCGCCGGTTCGTCGACTTCTTCGCCCAGCGCGGCCACGCCGTCATCCCGTCGGCGAGCCTCGTGCCGGCCGGCGATCAGACGCTCCTGTTCACGAACTCGGGGATGGTCCAGTTCAAGGAGGTCCTGACCGGCGCGGAGACTCGAAGCTACCGACGGGCGGTCGACTACCAGCGCGTCCTGCGCGTGGCGGGCAAGCACAACGACTTCGAGGAGGTCGGTCGGACGACCCGCCACAACACGTTCTTCGAGATGCTCGGGAACTGGAGCTTCGGGGACTACTACAAGCGCGAGGCGATCCACTGGGCCTGGGAGCTGCTGACCGAGGGGTTCGGGATCCCCGCCGAGCGGCTGGCGGCGACGACCTACAAGGACGATGACGTCGCCTGGAACATCTGGCGGGACGAGATCGGTCTGCCCCCCGAACGGATGGCCCGCTGGGGCGACGTCGACGCCGGCGACGACAACAACTTCTGGCGGATGGCCGAGACCGGCCCGTGCGGTCCGTGCAGCGAGATCCACTTCGACCGCGGCGCCCACCTGTCCGAGGGTCCTCAGTGCACCCCGGACCACTCCGAGAACTGCCCGCGCTGGCTCGAGATCTGGAACCTGGTCTTCATGGAGTTCGACCAGCGGCCGGACGGCCGGGTTCCGCTGCCGTTCCAGAGCATCGACACCGGGATGAGCCTCGAGCGCCTGGCCAGCGTCCTCCAGCAGGTGCCCAGCAACTTCGACACGGACCTCTTCGCGCCGATCCACGAGGCACTCCGGCGACTGCTCGGCCACGACCCCGAGCGGTTCGAGGCGGAACGCTTCAGCTACCAGGTCATCGCCGACCACTCGCGGGCGATCACGTTCCTGCTCGCGGACGGCGTCCGGCCGTCCAACGAGGGCCGCGGCTACGTCCTCCGCCGGATCGTCCGGCGAGCCGTCCGGCACGGTCGCCTGCTCGGTCGCCGCGAGCCGTTCCTCGCCGAGCTCGCGACCGTCGTCATCGAGATCATGCGGGACGCCTACCCATCGCTCGACGAGCGGCGCGCCGAGATCCTGGCCGGGATCGACCGGGAGGAGATCCAGTTCGCCCGGACGCTCGACGCCGGGAGCCGGCTGCTCGACGACCAGGTCCTCCGCCTCGTGGCGGCGACGGCGCCGGACGCCGGCCCGGCGGAGGTCGAGCTCGAGCAGCGGCGGGTCGTCGGTCGACGGCCGGAGGGGCTGCCCGCCGACGCGCCCGTCCTCGGCGGCGACGTGGCGTTCCGGCTCCACGACACCTACGGCTTCCCGATCGACCTGACCATCGAGCTGGCGGCCGAGTACGGGATCGCCGTCGACCGACCCGGCTTCGAGGCTGCGCTCGCCGAACAGCGGGTACGCTCGCGCTCGGGGAAGAAGGCCGATCTCGCCCGCCACGCCGAGCAGACCGCCCTCTACCAGGCCGTTCAGGCGCGCCGGGGTGACACCGCCTTCCTCGGCTACGACATGACGACCGTCGACGCCAGCGAGGTCGTGGCCATCCTCCGCGATGGGCTGGAGTACGACGAGCTGGCCGCGGTCGGCGACGCGGGCGGGTCGGCAGGTCCGGCCGGTCGGGCCGGCGCCACGGCCGAGGTCGTGCTCGCCCGGACCCCGTTCTACGCCGAGGGCGGCGGGCAGGTCGGCGACGCGGGCGTGCTCAGCCTCGGCGGCGAGGCCGTCTTCGAGGTGGAGGACACCCAGCGACCGCTCGGCGGCCTCATCGTCCACCGCGGGACGCTCCGGGGCGAGCTCCGGACCGGCCAGCGGGTCGTCGCCGCGGTCGACGCCGAGCGGCGGGCCCGGACGATGCGCAACCACACCGGTACCCACCTGCTCCACCGGGCGCTCCGGAACGTGGTGGGGGAGGGGGCCCGCCAGGCGGGATCGTTCGTCGGCCCCGACGAGCTGCACTTCGACTTCCCGCTCGACCGTCCGCTCACCGATGACGAGCGCCACCGGATCGAGGAGGAGGTCCGTCGGATCGTTCGGGAGGACCGGACCGTGACCGCGGCCTACTCGTCGATGACCGAGGCGATCGCGGCCGGTGCGGATGCGTTCTTCGACGAGAAGTACGGCGAGCGGGTCCGGACGATCCGGGTCGAAGGCTACAGTCACGAGCTGTGCGGTGGCACGCACTGCCGGGCGTCGGGCCAGATCGGCGGCTTCCACATCACGGGCGAGCGGAGCATCGGGTCGGGGATGCGCCGGATCACCGCGGTCACCGGCGACGGTGCGGACGCGTATGCCGCCGGGCGGCTGGGCCTCCTCGAGCGGGCCGTCGAGGCCGCGGGGGCGCTCCAGGCGGAGGGGCTGCCGGACCGGATCGCGGCCCTCCAGGAGGACCTCCGGGAGACACGTCGACGGCTGCGGGCGGGGGCCGGTAATGGGGTCCCCAGGGCTTCCGAGCTGGCTCGTGGCGCCACGGAGCCAGGTCCCGGGATCCACCTGGTCGCCGCCGCGCTGCCGCTCGCCTCGATCGACGAGCTCAAGCGGACCGCCCGGGAGATCCGCTCGCTCCTGCCGAGCGGGGTGATCGCCCTCGTCCTCGAGGCGGATGAGCCGCAGGTCTTCGTGACCGTCAGCGACGACCTCGTCGCGCGGGGGATCGCGGCCGGGTCGCTGGTCGGGTCGGCCGTGCGCGTCCTCGCTGGTCGTGGTGGCGGCCGACCCGAGATGGCGCAGGGCAAGGGGAGCCGTCGCGAGGCGATCGCCGAGGCGCTCGAGGCGATGCGGGCCGCGCTCGGCGGCACGCCCGGAACGGGCTGACTGCCGTGGCCTTCCTGCGCCGCCTATGGGCCCGCGACGAAGGTGAGTCGCCGGCCGTTTGCACGGCCCTCGACATCGGCACGGAGTTCGCGAAGGCCCTCGTATTCGAGATCGACGCGCCGGGCCACGCGGTGGTCCGGGGGGTCGGTCGAAAGCGCCAGGGACTCGCCCATATGCAGTCCGGCACCGTCGCCGACATCGCCGCGGTCGTCGACAACTGCTCCGTCGCGCTCCAGGAAGCCGAGGAGATGGCGGGCTTCCGTCCGAGCCAGGTCGTCCTGGGGATCGCCGGCGAGCTGGTCAAGGGCTTCACGACGGTCCAGAGCGTCGAGCGCCGGCAGCCCGACCGGCCGATCGGCGAGCCCGAGCTCCTGAAGCTGATCGACGCCGTCCAGCAGGCGGCCGTCCGCGAGGCCGAGCGCTCGATCACCTGGGAGACCGGGCTGCCCCACGTCGACGTCCGGCTGGTCCACGCCGCGGTGACGACCGCGACGATCGACGGCTACCCGGTCAGCAATCCGATCGGCTTCCAGGGCCGGCACGTCACGATCGGCATCTTCGACGCGTTCGCCCCGCTCGTCCATCTCGGGGCGCTCCAGACGGTCGCCTCGCAGCTCGACCTCGAGCTGCTCGAGGTCGTCGCGGAGCCGTACGCGGTCGCCCGGGTCCTCGGTGCGCCCGGCGTCCAGCAGAGCGGAGCCATCTACATCGATATCGGCGGCGGTACGACCGACGTGGCGCTCGTCCGCTCGGGCGGGATCGAGGGCACCCGGATGTTCGCCCTGGGCGGACGCGCGTTCACGCGATCGCTCGCCCAGCGACTCGACCTCCCGTTCGCGCGGGCGGAGGCGTTCAAGGTCGACTACGCCCGCGGGCTCCCGGTCGACGATCGAGCCGCGATCGCCGAAGTCATCGCCGGCGACGTCGCCACCTGGGCCGCCGGGGTGGAGCTCGTGATCGAGGAGCTCGGCGGGGGCGACCTGCTCCCCGGTCGGATCGAGCTGTGCGGTGGCGGGTCGGGCCTCCCGGAGATCCCGGCGGCGCTGCGTGCCGAACGGTTCTGGAAGCACCTCCCGTTCGCCCGGCCGCCCGAGGTGAAGGTGATGTCGCCCGACGACATCGAGTCGATCGAGGACGCCACGAAGCTCCTGGTCGACCAGCAGGACGTCACGCCGCTCGGCCTGGCCCACCAGGCGACGGAGCTCCAGTCGGCGGAGGACCCGCTCGACGCCGCGCTCCGGCGGGTCCTCCGGTCGATGAAGGTCTAGGCTTCGAGGCGATGACCGAGTTCCTCTACCTCGACGCCGACGACGAGATCACGACGGCGGTCGCCCGGATCCGGTCGTCGGCCGGCCCACGGGTCGTTCTCGTCCTGCCGCCCGGGTCGCGCCTGGCGACGTCGCGGATCAACTTCCGGCTCCTGGCCCGCGAGGCGATCGAATCCAATCGCCGGCTCTCGATCGTGGCGCCCGACGCGGCGAGCCGGTCGATCGCGGCGGCCGCCGGACTGACGGTCCATGCGAGCGCCGCGGAGGCGGAGCTGGACCCCGAGGGCCGGGCGAAGGTCGAGGGAGCGGCGGAGCAGCCGGTACCGGCCGAACCTGCGGAGGGGCCTGCCCCGGACATCGCGTCGGAGACGGTCACCGAGGTCGGGATCGCTGTAGGCTCGACCGAGGTCGTCGCTGCTGCGGGCGGTCTCGGCCGCGAAGAGCCTGCCGTCCCGCCGCGGCCGGGACCCATCGTCGAGCCGCGACCGCGTTCGCTGGCGGCCGGGCTGCCGGCGCCCAGTGCGATCTCGCGCCCGCCCTTCCGGTGGCCCTTCCGGTGGCCGGTCTGGACCGCAGCCGCCGTCGCCGGCCTGCTCGTGGTGGCCGTGGCGGCGTTCGGTGTCGGGTGGTACGTCCTGCCCTCGGCCACCGTCACGATCACGCCGCGCCAGGAGGTCGTCGGACCGGTGGAGCTCTCCGTCCGCGCCGATCCGCTCGTGACCGTCGCGCAGCCCTCGGCGGGGGTCGTGCCGGCGCTCCGGCCGAGCCAGGACCTGGCCGTCTCCGGCCAGTTCAGCGCGACCGGCAAGCGGGTGGCACAGACGTCGGCGACCGGGAGCGTCACCTGGACGAACTGCGACACGGGCAGGTCCCACCCGATCGCGATGGGCACGATCGTCTCGACGGCGTCCGGCGTGGCCTTCACGACGGATGCGGCGCTGTCCCTGAGTCAGGCGCCGATCTCGCCGGCCCCCTGTACGACGGGTGACGTCGGGGTGACCGCCGTGAGCCCTGGCCCGGAGGCGAACGTCGCGGCCGGCGCGATCACGGTGATCCATTCGACCTTCGACTCGTCGAGGATCTTCGTCAAGAACCCGGCGCCGACCGCGGGCGGGTCCCGCAAGACCTTCATCCGGATCTCGCAGGCCGACATCGACGCGGCGACGACCCAGCTGACGAAAGAGCTCAAGGCGGCCTTCACCGCCTGGGCGGCGGCCCCACCCGACCTGCCGGCCGGGGCGCATGCGTATCCCGCGACGGCGGCGCTGGGCACGAGCGCCCCGACCCCCGACCCGGCCACCCTCGTGGGCAAGGAAGTGCCGAGCTTCGAGCTGGGCCTGGGGGCGACCGCCGAGGTCACC
>JBGPFS010000111.1:0-7804 GCA_041483455.1 Candidatus Limnocylindria bacterium
AGGACGCCCTCGGTCGTCATCAGCGGGAACCGCGCCTGGGCCTCGGCGGCGGAGATGAGCTCGAGCGGAAGGCCGAACGTCTTCGCCCAGCCCGCCTGGCGGGCAAGCTCCTCCAGCCGGGCGGGCGTCGAGGCGAGCCGGAGGGAGCCGACCTCGTGCCAGGCCGGGTCGACGCCGGTCTCGTCGCGCAGCCGCCGATAGAGGGCGACGCTGTCCATCATCATCCGGGTCAGCGTCACGCTCGAGCGCAGCTGGCCGACCAGGCCGGCCGAGTGGAACGTCGAGCCCGACGTCAGCTCCGCCCGGTCGACCAGGAGCACGTCGGTCCAGCCCAGGTCGGTCAGGTGGTAGGCGATGCTCGTCCCGCCGACCCCACCGCCGATGATCACCGCCCGGGCCTGCTCCATCCGCGATCGCTCCTTCCCACGGTTCGGGTCTCCCCGCCCGAAGGGTAACGACTCGCGACGACGCCCGACGGCCTGGCTCGTCGCCTCGAGGTCGCCGGCTCGCTATCCTTGACGCGCTTATCGCGCCCAGGAGACCCTGACGGCAGAGTTTCTGATGGCCGGACAGGCCAGCGAACTTGAGCGGATGCAGCTCCAATCACGCGTCTGGGAGCCGTCGGGGCGCGCCCACCTGGCCCGGCTCCCCTCCGGCGCCGGCCTACGTGCGGTCGACGTCGGCTGCGGGGCGCTGGGCTGGCTCCGCATCCTCTCCGAATGGGTCGGCCCGTCCGGATCGGTGGTCGGGACGGACATCGATCGGGAGATGCTCGCGGCAGCCCGTTCGTTCGTGGATGCGGATCCGCTGACGAAGGTCGAGCTCGTGGAGGATGATCTCTTCGCCAGCGCCTTCCCGGCCGGGTCGTTCGATCTGGTTCACGCCCGCTTCCAGCTGGCCCCGATCGGCCGAGCGCCAGAGCAGCTCGCAAGCTATCGCCGGCTGATCCGACCCACCGGTTGGCTGGTGCTGGAGGAGCCCGACGCCGCATCCTGGCGCTTCAATCCTCCTGCCCAGGCAGCCGAGCGGCTGATCGGCTTGGTCATCGACGCGTTCTCCGCGGGCGGCGGCGACTTCGATGCCGGCCGCTCACTGCGAGAGCACCTCGTCGGCCTTGGCATCGACCCGACGCTCGACGCACAGGTCCTGGCCCTCCCGCCGGGTCACCCATATCTCCGGCTTCCGCTCCAGTTCGCCGCATCCCTGGCCTCCCGCATCGAGCGGATCGTCGGCTCCGACGCGCTCGCGTCCATTCGCGCCGATGCCGAGGCGGAGCTGGCTGACCCGTCACGCTGGGGGACCACGTTCACGCTGATCCAGGCGTGCGGGCAGCTTCCTGTCCGAACGGCCGGGACGGCGCCCTGAGTCCGATCGCGGTCTGGCAGCGGCGGAGGCCCTGAGCCGTACGCGGCTACGCCCGACCCAGCAGATCCGCGCCGCTACGCCACCGCTCGTCGGCCCTCAGTCGCCGGCGGCGAGGCGGAGCGCCCGCTCGAAGTCGGGGGTCGAGGCGCTCCCGAGCAGCCGCTCGAGATGCTCCCCGGCGTACGCCACGAAGTCGACCTCCAGGGTGCTGATCCCCTGCTGGAGCACGCCCCACATCGCCTCGCGAAAGTCCGAGACGACCCGCATGAGCGCGACCCGGGCCAGCCGATCCGGCCGGACCGAACCGCGGTCGTAGGCCTCCACGAGGATCCGGTCCTCGTCCGGCCCCAGCTGGTGGTTGATGCTGAAGTTGCCGAGGTCGAAGAATGGGTCGCCCATCCCGGCGTACTCCCAGTCCACGATCCGGATCCGCGTCCCGTCGTCGATGAAGTTGGCGTTCAGCAGGTCGTTGTGACAGGGTCGCAGATCGAGCGGGTTCGACAGGAGCGCCAGCTCGATCCGCCGGCCGACCGCGCGGGCAAGCTCGAACTCGACCGGGATCGCGACACCGCGGGCGACGGCGAGCGCCCGGTAGGCCTCCACGATCCGGAGCGGGATGAACAGGCCCGGGATCGCCGGGCCTTCGTGGAAGCGCCGGATCGAGTCGGCGACACGGCGGATCGTCTCCGGGCGGTGGACGGCCGCGTCGGTGACGGGCACGCCCTCGATGAAGCGGGTGACCAGGTAGCCGTCGGGCCGGATGAACGCCGTGACCTCCGGCCCCACCCCCACGCCCGCCGCAGCCACGGTGGCCGCCAGCTCCACCTCGCGGCTGATCCCCAGGAGGTGGGTGTCGTTGCCGGCCAGCCGGATGACGTAGCGCTGGGCCGCCAGCGCCCCGTCCGCCTCGCGGATCTGGACCAGGTAGTTCCGGTTCGTGATCCCGCCCGAGAGCATGCTCAGCTCGAGCCGGCGGCCGGCCAGCTCGGGGACGCGCTGCATCGCCTGGACCAGCTCGTCGAGGCGCTCGCCCTGCGGTGCGCCGCCCGCCGTGGTCGTCTCGCCGTCGGTCATCGTCAGTCCCCGTGGTCGCGGCCGCCGGAAGATGCGACGGCGCGGCGATCGCTCGCCGCGCCGTCGTTCGGGATCCCAGTGGTCCCCTCCCCCGGTCAGGCGATCAGCGCCTCGCCGGTCGCCACGTCCGCCTCGACCTTGTCGGCCTTGCGGCTCTGACCCGTGACCAGGAAGTAGGCGAGGCCGGCCGCGACGATCAGGCCGAGGGTCGCCTCGAAGATCGGGATCGCCGGCAGCCCGGAGAGGACTTTGCCGCCGATCGAGATGTACTCGTTGATGAACGGGTTCGTCAGGTCGCGCAGGGCGAACGGCGTCCCGTCGGCCAGGTTGTAGGTCGCCGATCCGAACGCGCCGAACGTGTCGGAGCGCCAGAGTGAGAAGTTGAGCAGCATGGCGCCGCCATACAGGATCGCGGCGAGGTTGATGAGCGTGCCCCAGCCCTTGAGGCTGAACCAGGCCGACTTGTGCGGCCAGCCCTTCGTCCGGGCGATGAAGACGCCCAGGTTGCACAGGAAGTAGCTCAGGTAGATGAGCGCCGTGGCGCCCGTCGCCAGGACCAGCGGGCTGTCCGTGGCCAGGAACGGGATCGCGGCCAGGACGCCGACCGCCACGGCCGCGTTGGCCGGGGTCTTGAACCGATGGCTGACATGGGCCCAGGTGCCGCCGAGGGGAAGGCGCCGATCGCGGCCCATCGAGAACATCAGGCGGGTCGTGGCGCCCTGGATCGCCATCGTGCAGACGTAGACGGCGACGAGGATGACGGTCAGGTAGACCTTGCCCATGTCGCCGAGGTTGGCGATCAGGGTATCGGCGATCGGCAGCCCGAAGTTCTGGCCGGAGGCGATGGCCGCCGACATGTCCTTGAACGACAGGATGATCGCCAGGAGGAAGACGGCGCCGACGATCCCGGACAGCCAGATGGCCGACAGGATCCCGCGCGGTGCCTGGCGGCCAGCATCAAGGGTCTCCTCGCCGAACGTGCCGGCCGTGTCGAAGCCGTAGACGACGAACAGGGCCATGAACATCGCGACCAGGAAGACCGGCAGCATCCCGACCCCGGCCTGGTTCTCGAGCCCGGCCGTCTGGGTCAGCACGGAGAGCGGCTGGTGGTTGAAGAAGATCAGCAGGATCAGCCCGAAGATGAGCAGCCCGACGATCTCCGCACCCACGCCGATGTTGTTGATGATCGACATCAGGTGGACGCCGAACGCGTTGAGCATCGTCGTGGTGATCAGCGTCATCAGCGCCCAGAAGACCATGTTGTTCAGGGCCCCGATCGGCGACGGGTCGGTCAGCTTGAAGCCGAGGATCGTCGACAGGACGAGCGGCACCGTCACGGCCACCGCGGTCGTGGTCAGGACGCCGGCCCAGAAGTAGATCCAGCCGGTGAACCAGCCGAGGGTCTTGTTCGACAACCGCTTCGACCATTGGTAGATCGACCCGGCGACCGGGAAATGCGAGGCGAGCTCGGCGAAGTTCAGGGCCACGAAGGTCTGGCCCAGGATGACGATCGGCCAGGCCCAGAAGAAGGCCGGGCCACCCACGCCGATCCCGAGCGCGAACAGGGTGAACGTCCCGGTCGAGACGCTGATGTAGCTGAAGGCGACCGCGAAATTCGACAGGAATCCGAGCGACCGCTGGAGCTCCGGCTTGATGCCCAGGCTTCGCAGGTGCGCGTCATCGCGCGCCGCCTGGTCGTGGGCACCCATGGGACCTGCCACGAAGTTCCTCCTCATCGATGCGCCGCGGAAGGGAGCTGCCGCGGACGGGGACCGGCCATCGAGCGCAGAACGCGAGGGCACGCGGGCCACCCGGATCCGGCTCCCTCACCGGCCCGAGCTTGCGCCGGAGGATAGCACCGCCGAGGAGCGCGTCAACGACGAATCTCGGGCTTCGGCCGACTCGGGAGGCGGCCGAATCGCACGAATGCAGGCTCAGCCGCGGGCGACCTCGGCCAGGGCGGGCGCAGCCGCGGGCGGGCTCAGCCGCGGGCGACCTCGGCCAGGGCCGCCGGCCGCGGGCGATGCTCCTCGGCCGGCGTCACGTAGCGGGCGATCATCTCGCGTGAGCCGTTCACGCCGAGCTCGGTGAACAGGAAGGCGATCTTCCGCCGCTGGGCGGCCAGGATGTCGTCCCTGGTCGGCAGGTCCCAGAGCCGCCGCTTGAACGGCCCGATCGCCTTCTTCCGGCTCGTGTACACGAACTGCTCGTCGGTCTGGCCGGACTTCCGCTCGTCGGCGGCGTTCTCGAAGCACCAGGCCCGGATCGCCTCGTGGAGGTCGGCCGGGAAGGCCGGATGTTCGTAGAGCGCGTTCTGGAAACCGGTTGCGAGGTGGATCTCGGCCGTCTCGATCGCCGGGAACCGATGGAAGAGCTCGTCCGGCAGCGTGCTCGCGCCGTGCTGGACCGCGCCGGCGAGGCCGTACTCACGGGCCACCTGGCCGAGCCGCCGGAGCACCTCGAAGTCGAGCTTGACGGTGGCGATCGAGCCGTCCGGGAGCGGCACGCCGCCGTGGCTCGTACCGGTCTGGACGCTGACCTTGCTGATCCCGATCGCCCCGGGGCGACGACCCTCGAGCTCGCGGCCGAAGCCGTCGAGGTAGGCCCGCAGCTCGGCCTCGGTCGAGTTCTGCTTGCCGACCTACCGATCTCGCCGCCGACGCTGACGGTCAGGCCGGCCGGCTCCAGCTCGCGGATGAGGGCCGTCAGCTCGGCCGCGCGGCGGTAGTTCTCGCGCTGCTCCTGGTCCACGTTCGGCTGGCTCAGGTCGACCAGGGTCGAGCTGTCGATGTCGATGTTCCGGTAGCCAGCTTCGACCGCCTGGCGGCAGGCGCCCCGGATCTCTTCGGTCATCTTCTCGGGGTCCGCGGCGTACTTCGCGGCGTTGAACTGGTAGTGGTCGCCCTGGATGAACACGGGCCCCGCCCAGCCGGCCGCGATCGCCCCGGCCAGGATGCTGGTGGCGTACTCGATCGGGCGCTGGAAGGTGTAGGTCTGCTCGCTCCGGGCGAGCTCGAGGATGACCGCCCCGACATCGGCTGCCGCGGCCGCCTCGAAAACGGTCCGAGCCATGTCGAACGTCTGGGCTCGGAGGTTGATGGCCGGGACCGTGAAGCCGTGGACCTCGCCCCGGGCGCGGGCGCGATAGAGCTTGTCGATGCTCGCGGAGCGGGCACCCAGCGCCTGGCTCGCCTCCCAGATCAGCCACCGGGCGGCCTCGACGACGCTCCCGTCCTCGGAGAACGTCGCCGACCAGGCCAGATCACGGACGACGACGCCGCGGAAGGCGCCCGGATCGTCGATCTCCAGCCGCTCTCCGTGGAGGTGCGCGCTGCCGGCCAGCAGGCCGATGAGGTCGGCGACGGTCGTGGCGACGGTGGGCATCGTGGTCTCCGGGCTGCGGTGTCGCGGTCGGTCGGCGCCGGGCCGGTCGCGAACCGGTGGGCGGCGATCGGGTCGGGTGGAGCCGGGGCGGGGACGCGCCGCCACCATCCTACCGAGGGCGGGCGGGCCGCGTCGGCGGCGGCAGGGTCGAGGACGCTCGCGCCCGCGTCGGGCTCCGGTGACGGATCAGTCAGTGACGGTGCGGCGACCCGGCCGCGAGCCGGTACCCCTCGATCGCCCCGGCGACGGCCGCGCCGGCCGTCACGCCCGCTCCGAGGAGGTCGGCCAGGTGGCTTGCCCGCCGCTCCCGATCGGCCTCGAGATCGACCATCCGTCGGCCGAGCCGGCTCGCCAGCTCGGCGGCGACGCCCCAGGCGAAATGCGCCCAGACGCCGGTCTGCTCGTCGCGGGTCGCCAGGACGGCCGGGGGCAGACGCTGGAGGTGACCGTGGACGTCCCGGCTCAGCGGCCGGACATAATGCGCAGCGGCGACCCGGCCGTCCGCGTCGAGGACGAGCACGATGCCCAGGTACGAGAGCTCGTCGTCGGTCAGGCCGACGGGTGCCCGGCGGAGCCGATCAAGGAGGTCCTCGAGCCGGCCGGCCTCAGCGGTCGCGAGCAGCCCGGCCCCTGCATGGAGCGCCCGAACGACGGCCCGCGTCCGGCCGCCGGCGGTCAAGTCGCCGGATCCGGCCGTCAGCTCGCCGGCGAGCAGGCAGACGCCCGCGGCCTCGACCAGGGCCTCGGCCGGGTCGGACCCGACCGTGCGTGGGGGGGTCGCCGCGCAGGCCCGCAGCGCATCGACGACCCGCGACCGGGCCTCGAGCGCACCGGCGTCCGCGCCGATGCCCACCACCACGACCGAGACGCCGCCCTCGACCAGGAGCCAGAGCAACCCCGCCAGTTCGGCGTCGAGCCGCCCGTCGGCCAGGAGGGCGACGAGCGACGACTCGTCCGCCCCGGCGGGGTCGGTCATCGCGGCGCGCCTCTTCGCCCGTCTGTCAAAACGGCTTCGTGACCATCAGGACCACGATCGCGACGACCAGGCCCGACAGGAACAGCCCGCCCTGCTGCAGCTTCCTGGCCGTAGCGAGGATCTCCGGGGACGGACCGCCTGGGGCGCCGTCAGGGCCCGGCGTCGGTGGCGTCGAGGTCAGCGCGACCATCCGCTCGGCCGCCTTCGCCTGGACGGCCGTCGCATACCCGATCGCGATGAGGTAGAGGACGATCCCGAGGGCCAGCCAGAGGTTCGCGAACGGGCTGATCCCGGCCGCCCAGATCAACCCGACGCCGGACACGGCCTGGAGCATCGCGAAGGGCAGGACGAGCCGTCGCTCGATGACCTCGGACACGATCGCCGCGAAATGCGCGTGCTGCGGATGGCGCTGCGCGGTGGAGCCGATGAGCGGAAAGGCGAATATCGGCCCGAAGGCGACGATCGCCCCCATCGCGTGCAGGAACAGGAAGACGCGGACGAGATCCATGGGCATCACCTCGCTGTCACGCACGCCCCAGGCCCACGGCCTCGGGTCGGCGCTGGCGTCGTGGGAGACCTTAGCCCGACCGGCCGACCGGCCGCAAGCCGTTCCGGGCCGCCGCCACCGCCGGCTCCAGGCCGATACGACGACTCTCCACGGGTCCGGGCGTATCAGGGGTTGACAGCCCCGGAACCTCCAGCGTATCCTCCGACCCGCGCTCGCCGAGCGCCTCGCCAGAGCAGATGGGAAGGAGTCGCGCCGCATGTGGAACGACCTCTTCATCCGACGCGTCACGCCGCCCGCCGGGGCCGGCGTTCGCGGGAGATCCGCGCCCATCTCGAGCTAGCGCGAGGCGGCTGAGCCGCCACCGAGCGAACCACGAGCCGTGGGACCGGATCCGGCCCACGGTCTTTTCTTTGCCCTTGACGGGCCGAAGAGCGAGCCGCGAGGCCACCGCGTGACGACCGCCGTCGTCCGGCCCCGCGGCTTTCCGATTCCCGGAC
>JBGPFS010000112.1:0-7713 GCA_041483455.1 Candidatus Limnocylindria bacterium
CTTGGACGGCCTCGGACCACGCTGCGACGGGTGCTCAAGGCGTGGCCGGCGACGCGCGAGCTCCTCGCGGAAGAACCGGCACCCGGGACGAGCCTTGACTGCATGGTCGGTCCTTACCGAAACCTCGCACTGGTCCGAACCAGCCTCGACCTGGTCAGGAAGATCGGACGCACCTGCGACGCGACGGTGAACGACGTCCTTCTCGCGGTGACGGCCGGCGGCCTTCGGGCGCTCCTCCTCAGCCGCGGAGAACAGGTCGAGGGCGTGACGGTGCGGATCTACGTACCCGTCTCGTTGCGCCGCAGGCTCCGTGGTCAAGTGCAGGGGACATTGATCGCGCAGATGGTCGTCCCACTCCTGCTGGAGGAGTCCGATCCCGTCCGGAGGCTCCAGCAGATCGCCTCCGAGACAGCGAAGCGGAAGGCGAGGACTCGGACCTCCCTCGGGACGTTGTTCCGCGGCCGGATCGCCAGGGGGCTGATGCTGAAAGCCGTCATCCGCCAACGGGTGAACGTGACCACCGCGAGCATCCCCGGGCCCAAGCAGCCGCTCTACCTTGCCGGGGCGCGGATGCTCGAGGCGTTCCCGGTGTTGCCCCTCATCGGCAACGTGCCGCTCGGCGTGGGAGCGCTGTCATACGCGGGGACTTTCAACATCGGCATCACCGCCGACCGAGACGCGTTCCCAGACATCGACGTCCTCACGGCGGGCGTGCGCGATGAACTCCAAGCGCTCCTGGCGTCGACGCATGCCACCCCAGGTCGGCCCGGCGCGGATGGTTCGCGAGTTCCTCGCGGATCGGTTGCCGACAGGGCCGTCGTCCGAGTCGGTGGAGGGAGCGGGCCATGACGACGATGTCGATTCGAGATGTGTCCCTCTTCGTCGAAGTCGTCGGACACGGATACCCGCTGCTGCTCATGCACGGCGGACCTGGGGCAGATCACTGGACGATGTTGCCGTTCCGGCGTTGCGCGGATCGGTTCACCCTGATCTTCTACGACCAGCGCTGCAATGGACGATCAGTGGGTGCTCCCGTCTCGTCCATGACCTGGGAGAACCTGACGGCGGATGCCGAGGCACTGCGCGAGAGGCTGGGTTTCGAGAGGTGGGCGGTGCTGGGCCATTCGTTTGGCGGCAAGGTCGCCCTCGAATATGCCCTGCGTTATCCAGACAGCCTGTCGCACCTCGTCCTGCTCGATACGGGCGGCGACAGTCGCTGGGCGCAACAGAACGCGCCGGAGCTCCTCGCCAGGCGCGGGTACAGCCCCAAGACCGTGAAGCTGGCCCGGCGTTTCCTCAACGGGCGGATCGCGCCAAAGGAATTCGTCCCAGCCCTGATGAGGCTTGGAAGCGCGTACGACCACCGCCCAAGCCTCTTGCGGGTGGCGCGCGAGATGCTTGAGGGGGAGTGGCGCACGAAGCTCCGGCCCGAGGCGCTCATCTTCGCAGGCCCCCACCTGCTCAAGGGCTGGACGGTCATGGATCGCCTCGGCGAGATCAAGGTGCCGACGCTGGTGATGGCGGGGCGTGACGACTTCATCTTCCCGCCAGAGCATCAGGTTGAGCTCGCGGCTGGCATACCGAACGCGCGCCTCCGGATCATCGAGCGCGCTGGCCACAATGCGCACTCGGAGCGGCCCGCCGAGGTCATGGAGGCCCTCAGCGACTTCATCCCCGCCGACGCGGCCGTCCTGGCTGCTCCACCTGGACGTGCCCGATCTGGCGGACATCACGTGTCAAGTGCGTCGAGGGCGGCGCGATCCTGAGTGGCGTGCCGCAGCGGAGGCTCCGGCCGCGGGAAGGTGAGCAGCGTGCGAACGATCGGCCTGATCAGCGACCCCTCGTGCGACGAGATCCCCGCCTCTCATCGCGACCTGGTCGAGTGCCCGCCCGTCGCCGCCCTCACGACCGTGATGCCCGATGGCTATCCGCAGACCTCGGTGGTGTGGTGCGACTTCGACGGCGAATGCGTGCGGGTCAACACGATGCGCGGCTTCGCCAAGGAGCGGAACATGCGCCGCGATCCGCGGGTCACGCTCCTCTGCTATGACCCGCGCCAGCCCCTTCGCTATCTCGAGGTCAGCGGCACCGTGGTCGAGATGACCGAAGAGGGGGCGGCTCACCACCTCGACACCCTCGCCTCGAAGTACGTGGGTAGACCGGTCCGCTACTTCGGCGACGCCATCCCGGCGCGCTTCGCCGAGACCGAGATCCCGATCCTGTGCCGGATCCGCCCGACCCACGTCGTCGCCGTCGACGCCACCGAGCCCGGAGCCGGGACATGACGACCCTCGTCGCGCCCGAGACGCTGCCGATCCCGGCCTCGCATCGCGACCTGCTGACCCGGCCGATCTGCGGCGTGCTGACGACGATGAGCGCCGACGGCCAGCCGCAGTCGAGCCTGGTCTGGGTCGATGTCGACGGCGAATGCACCCGGGTCAACACGACCCTCGAGCGCCAGAAGGGTCGCAACCTGCTCGCCAACCCCAAGGTCAGCCTGCTCGTCGTCGACCCCGATGACACCGGGCGCTTCATCCAGATCCGGGGTGATGCCGAGCTCATCACCAACGGCGCGCTCGAGCACCTCGACGCGCTCACGCGCAAGTACACCCGCCATCCCCGCTACTACGGCTGCATCTACCCACGTGCGCAGCAGGCGCGCGAGACGCGGGTCATCTGTCGGATCCTTGCCCGGCGGATCACCCTCGACGCGATCCACGCCTGAGGGCGGGCCGTGGGGAGCCGATACGGATCGCGGCGCCAGCTACTCCCAGCGGAACGACCGCGCCGCGATGGCCAGGCAGACGACGAGCCAGCCGGTCAGGATCGCGAGGTCCTCGCCGAGCGGTGCCACCTGGGTCCCGTTCACCATGACCTGCCGCAGGGCGTCACCGAGGTAGGTGAGCGGCAGGAAACGCGCGACGGTCTGGAGAAAGCCGGGCAGGAAGTCGAACGAGAAGAAGATCCCCGACAGGAACATCATCGGCAACTGCACGATCTGCACGACCCCGGTCGCCTGTTCCTCGGTCTTGAGGAAGGAGGCCAGCATGAAGCCCATGGCCAGGAAGGAAGCCGCCCCGAGAAGGACCACGCCGGCCGACGCCAGGAGATTGCCGACGATCTGAACGTTGAAGACGACGAACCCGATACCGATGATCAGCACGGCGTCCACGATGGCCACCATCAGGCGCAGCAACACGTTGCTGCCGACGAGCTTCCAGCGGGCCAGAGGTGTGGCGCCGATACGCTTGAGAATGCCCTTCTCGCGCTGCTGCACCAGGGGGATCGCGGCGAAGACACCAAGCTGCATGAGGGCCATCGCCAGGATGCTCGGGACGAGGTAGGCGACGGCGCTGATGTTCGTCGACTGCAACGTCAACTGGCTCACGGTCAGGATGGCCGAGCCGCCCTGAGCTTCGAGGTTGAAGCCATTCGCGACCTGTGTGACGGCGCCCTGGACGACCTGGGTGGTCTGGTTCCGCGACGGATCCCCGTAGAGTTGGATCGCGATCGACGCCTTGTTACCGGACCTGGTCTGGACAAGCGCATCCTGGAGGCCCTTCGGAATGACGATGACGGCCGACACGTCGCCGTGCTGCATCGCCGCCTTCTCGGCATCGAGCGAGCCGTCGTGAAGACCGAGCAGTGACACGCCCGCGAAGGCTTGACGAAGGCCGGCTGAGGCTGGCGTGCCGTCCTGGTCGACGAAGCCGACCGAGATCTTGGTGTCACCGCTGCCGCCGAAGATCCAGCCGAAGAGGAAGACGAACATGATGGGGAAGAAGATCGTCCAGAAGAGTGCCGCCCGGTCGCGCACGAGACTCTTGACGTTGGCGACCGTGAGGCCGAGCAGAGTTCTCATCGTCCGGCTCCTAGTCGCGCAGCGCCCGACCGGTCAGGTCGAGGAAGACATCTTCCAAGGTGGCATGGCGGATACCCAGGTTGCGAGGCTCCACGCTCAGCCCATCGGCCGTGGCCAGGAGACCGGTGATCGTGCCGGGAACGTCCGTCGAATAGAGGACCGTCTGGCCGTCCTCCTCAGTCGTCCGCGTCACGCCGCCGAGCTTGGTCAGCCGATCCAGTGGAAGCTTCGGATTCGAGTCGAAGAAGACCGCCCGCTCCTTGAAGCGCCGCCCGATCAGCTCAGACACGGTGCCCATCTGAAGGATGCGACCGTGGTCCATGATCGCCACTCGGTTGCACAGCTCGGCGGCCTCTTCCATGTAGTGGGTGGTCAGCATCACCGACTTGCCCCTCTCCTGGAGACCCTTGATCAGATCCCAGAGCGAGCGCCGAGCCTGGGGGTCCAGGCCCGTTGTCGGCTCGTCGAGGAAGATCAGCTCGGGATCGTTGACGAGTGCCAGGGCGATGGAGAGGCGCTGCTGCTGTCCGCCGGAAAGGTTGATCGACCAGGCCTTGGCCCGTTCCCCAAGGTCTACCGCATCGATCAACTGCTTCGTCGGCACGTGATGGCTGAAGAAGCTGCCGAAGAGGTCCAGGAGCTCCGTCACGGTGAGCCGCGGATAGAGCGACACGCTCTGCAGCTGGACGCCGATCCGCTGCTTGATCGACTGCGGATGCCTGCGGACGTCCAGACCGAGAACCTCGACGTTGCCCGAGTCCGGCGGACGCAGGCCCTCGAGGACCTCGATCGTGGTCGTCTTACCGGCCCCGTTGGGGCCGAGCATCCCGAAGACCTCGCCCCGCGCGACCTCGAACGTGACTCCGTCGACGGCTTTGACGTCCCCGTAGTACTTCTTCAGGTCGGTGACGCGAATGACCGGCTCGCCACTTGGCGTCATCTCACTCCTTGGCCTTCGCTGGCCGGGCATCCGCCTGGTCCGGGCAAATCGGATCGCCGATCCTGAAGGCGCCCGTGCGGAAGGTCGGACGCCCAGCGGATCAGCGTCGTTCGGCCGCTGGAACGACGCGGGAGCCCACGCCCCGGGTCCCCTGAACAGTAGTGGCGACCGCGTCCTGGGACTTGACCGGCTGCCCCCGCCAACGCTAGCCCATGGCCCTCAAGGATGTCCACGCCTTGGCGCCTCACGACAAGCTCGGGTCCCTCGGGTGTTCCGTGAGGATCGAAGCTGGACGTACCAATCGGCTCGAAGCCGATGTCGTCGAAACGGAACGTCGGTGGAGCCGTGCTCGAACCGGTCCGCGCAGGGCGGCCTGGCGCCGCGCTTGTGACTTTCGGCTCTTCCGCGCCGCCCGGTCAGTTCGTGAGAGTCCGCCCATCGTTGACGGGGTGGGTGAGAACCGAGAAAGGCAGACCAGATGCTACGCGTCGCCCGCCGGGCCCCGTCTCCTGAGGAGCTGTCGATCCGCGACTTGATCATCCGGATCCGCTGGGAACGGGCGAAGCGCGAGGCCCTCGTGCCTGGAACCGCAGCCCACCACACGGTCGGCGTCACCGAAGCTTGCCTCCTCCGAGAACTCCACCATCGCTTCGGGGTCGAGAACATCAGCGCGTCCGATCTCGAGTGGTACGTGCGCACCGATCGTCAGGGGCGAGGCCATCCGGAGCGCGCCGAGTCGGCATAAGCGCCGATGGCCGGCGCCTCGATATCGCCTGGTACTGGCGGCCGGTGGGCCTGTCGGGTTCTCGCCGACTGAAGCCCCGAACACGAAGCAGGGAAGGACAGCATGTCGGATCAGATGCTCAGGCTCGTCGTCGGTGGCGTACTCCTGCTCCACGGGCTCGGCCACGGCGGCGCGCTCGGGGCCCTGCTCTGGATCCGGCTCCGTCCCGGACCGGATACCGGCGGCTGGCTCGCCGCTCGGTCCTGGCTCGTCCCGTCACTTCCGGCGGAGACCGCCACGGTGGTCGCGAGCGCGTTCTGGATCGTTTCGCTGATCGGGTTCGGCGTCGCGGCTCTCTCGTTCTGGGGCGTCCTCGTGCCGGGCGAGGTGTGGAAGCCGCTGGCCGTAGGGACGGCGATCGTCTCGCTCGTCGGCGTGGTCCTGTTCTTCGGCACGTGGCCGATGTTCAACACCGTGGCCGCCCTTGGCGTCGATGTCGCAGTGCTCGTCGCGGTGCTCTGGCTCCGCTGGCCGCCCGAGACGCTGTTCGGAGGCTGAAGGGCCGACCGGTCGGGTGAGACCGCCTCGGCCGCCTTGACGCCGCTGATCCCACGCGGAGGATGAATGGCCCGATCCGCCGCCGACGCCCTGGCCGGCTCAGCCGCCGAGGGCGTTGAGGATGAAGTCCGTGCCGAACCCAAGGAACAGGCCGACGAGGATCCCGGAGCTCGCCAGGACCTTCAGCCCGAACGCACGGTTGACGCCCAGCAGCTCGATGACCACGTAGAGGATCGAGCCCGCCGCGAGGCCGAGGAAGGCGACCGAGAGGGTCGCGTTCACGATGGCCTGGCCGACGAGCGTGCCGAGAACGGTCGGTCCGCCGGCGATGAGCCCCATGGCGCCGAGGAAGGCCCAGCTCGGACGGACCGGCCCGCCGGCCAGCGGCGCGACGATGCCGAAGCCTTCCGTCGCGTTGTGGAGCCCGAAGCCGATGACGAGCGTGCCGGCGAACGCGAGTTCCCCGGCGGCGGCCGACTGGCCGATGGCGAGGCCCTCGGCGAAGTTGTGGAGGCCGATGCCGAGGGCGATGAGGATCGCCAGCTGTCGGCCGGTAGCTGCGGCCGGACGCCCGGCGGACTCGACCACCGAGGCCGCGCCGGGGCCGACGCTGACCGCACCGCGGGTGGCGAGCCAGCGTTCATAGCCCACGAGCCCGAGGAGCGACACCGCGAGGCCGGCGGCGCCGGTCGCCGTGAGGAGCGCGAAGTCTCCCCAGGCGCCCGTCCCCGCCACCGCCTCGTGGAGCGACGTTTCGATGCCGTCGACCGCCGCGCTGACGACATCCCAGAAGAGGAACAGCAGGATCCCGACCGCGATGGCGCTCAGGAAGGCGCGCAGGCCGACGCCTGCCCCCGTCAGCCGCCCCACGGGCAATCCGACGAAGATCGTTACCCCCGCGATCAGTCCGAGCGCGACGATCTGCCCTTGAGGCATGGAGCTCCTTCCGCCGATGGCTCGTCCCGAGCAACCGGCCTCAGGACCGCCATGATTGTAGGGGGAGGCAGAGCGAGACCCGAGCGATACGCCCGGCGGAAGTCAGGGGTTTGACGACCCTCGAGCGGCCTACGCCGGCCTGTGACTGAGCGGTGGCTGACGGTGGCTCAGCCGGAGTGAAGGAGGGCGCCGGACGCACGGCCCAAGAGTCCCCCTGCGGAGCCGGGCAGAATACGTGGATAGACCACCGAGGCTAGGCGAGATCCGCCGCGGCAGACGAGAGAGACAGGAACACCGCGTCATGAAGATGCTCATCATCCTCAACGAGCCCGCCTACGGCAACGAGCGGACCTACAACGGGCTGCGCCTGGCCCTCTCGCTCGCCAAGGCCGGGGAGGTCGAGCTCCGCGTCTTCCTGATGGGCGATTCGGTCACCGCGGCCAAGCCGGCCCAGAAGACCCCGGATGGCTACTACAACCTCGAACGGATGCTCAAGGGACTCGCGGCAAAGGAGATCGCCATCGGAGCGTGCGGCACGTGCCTCGACGCCCGCGGGATGACCGACGAACCTCTTGTCGAGGGTGCCCACCGCTCGTCGATGGCCGAGCTGACGACCTGGACGATCTGGGCCGACAAGGTCATCACGTTCTGATGGCACACCGGACGCTCCTTGTCCTCGGCGGCGGGGTCGGC
>JBGPFS010000113.1:0-7615 GCA_041483455.1 Candidatus Limnocylindria bacterium
CCAGCCGCAAGAAGATCCCCTTCGGGATCGCCCAGATCGGCAAGAGCTTCCGCAACGAGATCAGCCCCGGCAACTCGATCTTCCGGACCCGCGAGTTCGAGCAGATGGAGATGCAGTACTTCGTCCGGCCAGGCGAGGCCGCCGCGGCCGCCTTCGAGGAGTGGCTGCCCAGGCGGCGCGCCTGGTACGAGGCGTTCGGCGTGGACCCGGCCAGGCTCCGGCTTCGCGAGCATGCCCCCGACGAGCTGGCCCACTACGCGAAGAAGGCCGTCGACGTCGAGTACCGCTTCCCCTTCGGCTGGAAGGAGCTCGAGGGCGTCCACAACCGGGGCGACTTCGACCTCTCGCGCCATGCGCAGGCCTCCGGCCAGAGCCTCGACTACTTCGACCCGGCGACCGAGGAGCACTTCACGCCCTGGATCGTCGAGACCGCGGCCGGGGCCGACCGCGCTGCCCTGACGTTCCTCATCGACGCCTACCGCGAGGAGGAGGTCAAGGGCGAGACCCGCGTCTCGCTCGCGCTCCACTCCGACCTGGCGCCGTACAAGGTGGCGGTCCTGCCGCTGCTCAAGAAGCGCCCGGAGATCGTCGAGCTGTGCCACCGGATCAAGGCCGACCTCAAGCGGGACGTCATGGCCGTCTACGACGACACCGCGGCGATCGGCAAGCTCTACCGTCGCCAGGACGAGATCGGGACGCCCTGGTGCGTCACGGTCGACGTCGACTCGCTCGAGGACGGCGCGGTGACGATCCGCGACCGCGACTCGATGGCCCAGGAGCGGGTCGGCGCGGACCAGGTGAAACGAGTGATCCTCGACCGACTGGCCGCAGCGCGACCGTAGAGCCGGGGCCGCGGCGATGGGACCCGACCTGGCCGCTGCCCGGGTGCCGGGCACTGGGATGAAGGAGGTTCCAGCGATGTCGAATGGACTTCCGCAGCCCCGGGTGGTCAGGGACACGGATGGGCCCTTCCCCAGCCAGGCCCGGGTCGTCGTCATCGGCGGCGGGATCGTCGGCTGCAGCGTCGCCTACCACCTGACCGAGCGTGGCTGGCGCGACGTCGTCCTGCTCGAGCGCAAGCAGCTCACGTCCGGCACGACCTGGCATGCCGCGGGGCTCGTCACGCAGCTGCGGGCGACCTACAACATGAGCATGCTCGCGAAGTACAGCGCCGAGCTGTTCGCCGAGCTCGAGCGCAGGACCGGCCTGGGGACCGGGTTCCGGCGGACCGGCTCGATCCTCATCGCGACGACCGAGGGCCGCTGGACCGAGGTGAAGCGGAACGCCTCGATGGCCCGGGTGTGCGGCTTCGACGTGGAGCTCATCAGCCCCGAGCGGGCGGCCGAGATGTGGCCGCTGCTCGACCCCAGCGGTGTGGTCGGGGCGGCCTTCCTGCCGGGCGACGGCGTGGCCAACCCCACCGACGTGACGCAGGCGCTGGCCAAGGCGGCCAGGCTGGGAGGCGCGCGCGTCTTCGAGCACACCAAGGTCACCGGCGTCCTCCGGCGCGACGGCCGGGCCACGGGCGTCTCGACCGAGCGCGGCGACATCGCCGCCGAGTACGTCGTCAACTGCACCGGGATGTGGGCCCGGGAGCTGGGCGCCTCGAGCGAGGTCGCCATCCCGCTCCACGCCGCCGAGCACTTCTACCTGATCACGGAGCCCATCCCGGGCCTCACGCCCGACCTCCCGGTCCTGCGCAGCCCGGACGACACCGCCTACATCCGCGAGGACACCGGCAAGCTGATGGTCGGCTTCTTCGAGCCCGGCGCGAAGCCGTGGGCGACTCACGGGATCCCGGAGGACGCGGCGTTCGTCACGCTGCCCGAGGACTGGGACCACCTGGCGCCGTACCTGGCGATGGCCGCCCGCCGGGTGCCGATCCTGGGCGAGGTCGGGATCCAGCTCTTCTTCAACGGCCCCGAGAGCTTCACCCCCGACGACCGCTACATCCTGGGCGAGGCGCCGGGCCTGGACGGCTACTTCGTGGCGGCCGGCTTCAACTCGGTCGGCTTCCAGTCCGGCGGCGGCGCGGGCCGGGCCGTGGCGGACTGGGTGGTCGACGGGCATCCGCCGATGGACCTCTGGGAAGTCGACATCCGGCGCTTCATGCCCTTCCAGCGGAACCGACGCTACCTCCACGAGCGGACGACCGAGACGCTCGGCCTCCTGTACGACATGCACTGGCCGTTCCGCCAGTCCGAGACGTCGCGCGGGGTGCGGCGCTCGCCGCTCCACGACCGGCTGGCCGCCCGCGGGGCCTGCTTCGGCGAGGTCGCCGGCTGGGAGCGGGCGAACTGGTACGCGCCGGCCGGCGTCGAGCCGCGCTACGACTACAGCTACGGCCGCCAGAACTGGTTCCCCTACTCGGCCGAGGAGCACCGCGCCGTCCGCGAGGCGGTCGGCCTGTTCGACCAGACCTCGTTCGGCAAGATCCTCGTCCAGGGCCCCGACGCGGAGCGGGTCCTCGGCTGGATCTGCGCGGCCGACATCGCGGTCGAGCCGGGCCGGATCGTCTACACGCAGTGGCTCAACGAGCGAGGCACGATCGAATCGGACGTCACCGTCACCCGGCTCGATGCCGAGCGCTTCATGGTGGTCACGACCGGGACTTCGACGATCCGAGACCTCGACTGGCTCCGCCGGCGGATCCCCGCCGACGCTCGCGTGGCGACGACCGACGTCACCTCGGCCGAGGCGGTGATCGGCGTCATGGGGCCGCGCTCGCGGGAACTCCTGGCCTCCCTCACCGACGCCGATCTGTCGAACGCCGCCTTCCCCTTCGCGTCCGCGCGCGAGATCGACCTGGGCTTCGGCTTCGTCCGGGCGGCCCGGGTGACGTATGTCGGCGAGCTCGGCTGGGAGCTGTACGTCCCGACCGAGTTCGCGACCCACGTCTACGACACGATCGTGGCCACGGGCGACGCGTTCGGCCTGCGCCACGCCGGCTACCACGCGCTCAACTCGCTCCGGATCGAGAAGGCCTACCGCCACTGGGGCCACGACATCACCGACGAGGACACCGTCCTCGAGGCGGGGCTGGGCTTCGCCGTCGCCTGGGCCAAGCCGGGCGGCTTCCTGGGCCGCGACGCGCTCCTCCGCCAGCGCGAGTCGGGGCGAGGCCAGCCCGACGCGGGCCTGGGACGACGACTCGCGGTGCTGACCCTCACCGATCCCGAGCCGCTGCTGCTCCACCACGAGCCGATCTGGCGCGCGGGCGTCCTCGTGGGCTCGATCACCTCGGCCATGTTCGGGCACACGCTCGGACGCTCGATCGGCCTGGGCTACCTCCGCCGCGACGACGGACCGGTCACGGCCGAATGGCTGGCGGCCGGGACTTACGAGGTGGAGATCGCCTCCGAGCGATTCCCGGCCACGGCCTCGTTCCGGGCCCCCTACGACCCGACGAACGCGCGGATCCGATCGTGACCGCGATCGCGAGGCTTATCGCCCCGGGGTGCTCCGCACGCTGGTGCCCATCGTCGCCGGCGTCGGATGGCCAGCGGGCACCTCGCCGGGATCGGGAACGGTCGGCCCCGCTTCCGGAGCGAGGAGGTACTCGTCGATCGCCTTCGCGGCGCGCTTGCCGTCGCCCATCGCCAGGATGACCGTGGCCGCGCCCCGGACGATGTCGCCACCGGCGAAGACGCCGGGCATGCTCGTCATGCCGGTCTCGTCGATCTCGATGTAGCCGGAGCGGTTCAGGCGGAGGTCCGGCGCGGTCGAGGTCAGGAGCGGGTTGGACCGCGTCCCGATCGCCACGACGACCATCTCGCAGGGGATCTCGAACTCGGAGCCGGGGATCGGTTCCGGGCGTGCTCGGCCGGACGCATCCGGTTCGCCCAGGGCCATCCGGACGCAGCGGACCGCGCGGACCCAGCCGCCGTCGTCGCCGAGCACCTCCACCGGCGCGGCGAGGAACTCGAACCGGATCCCCTCCTGCTCGGCGTGATGGACCTCCTCCGCCCGGGCGGGAAGCTCCTCGTGGCCGCGGCGATAGACGATCACGGCCTCATCGGCACCGAGCCGGCGGGCGGTCCTGACCGAGTCCATCGCCACGTTGCCGCCGCCCACCACCACGACCCGGTGGCCGTGCAGGACCGGGGTCTCCGAGCCGGGGTTCCAGGCACCCATCAGGTTGACCCGGGTCAGGTACTCGTTGGCGGAGTAGACGCCCTTGAGGTTCTCGCCCGGCACGCTCATGAAGACCGGCAGGCCCGCGCCCACCGCCAGGAAGACGGCGTCGAAGCGCTCGCCCAGCTCGGGCAGGGTGTACGTCTTGCCGATGATCGAGTTGGGCACGATCTTGACGCCGTCGGCCACCAGCCGGTCCACCTCCGCCTGGACGATGTCCTTGGGCAGGCGGAACTCGGGGATGCCATACACGAGGACGCCGCCGGCGGCATGGAACGCCTCGAAGATCGTGACGTCGTGGCCGGCCTTGACGAGCTCGCCGGCCGCGGTGAGGCCGGCCGGGCCGGAGCCGACGATCGCCACGGTCCTGCCCGTCGCCACGGGCGCGTGGTGGGCCAGGTCGTCCGGGTGGGCCTGCGCCCAGTCGGCGACGAACCGCTCGAGATGCCCGATGGCCACCGAGGTGCCCTTCTTCGCGCGCAGGCAGACGCCTTCGCACTGGGTCTCCTGGGGGCAGACCCGGCCGGTCACGCAGGGAAGGGCGTTGTCGTCGAGCAGCGAATCGGCCGCGCCCGGCAGGTCGCCCTCGCGCAGGAGCTTGAGGAAGCGCGGGATGTTGACGCTGACCGGGCAACCGTCGATGCAGTACGGCTTCGGGCACTGGAGGCATCGCTCGGCCTCGAGCATCGCGATCTGCCGGGTGAGCCCGAGGTTGACCTCGCGGAAGTTCACGGCCCGGATCGCCGGGTCCTGTTCGGGCATGGCCACCCGCCCGATGGCCATCCGCTCCTTCGGGGTGAGCGTGGGACGCGGTTCGGTCATCGGGCGATGCTCCCTGTGGTCGTGCCGGCTGCCGCTGCGGCGCTCGGTGCCGCGGTCGCGGCGGCCTCGGCGCGGTCGGCGAGCGCCGGGATGAGGCAGGCCTCCCGGCGGGCGAGCATCTCCTGCTCGAAGGCCCGGTAGGTGGTCAGCCGATCCGAGAGCATCTTGAAGTCGACGACGTGGCCGTCGAACTCGGGTCCGTCGACGCAGGCGTACTTCGTCTGGCCGTCGACCGACACGCGACAACCGCCGCACATCCCGGTCCCGTCGACCATGATCGCGTTGAGCGAGACGGTCGTCGGGATCCCGTAGGGGCGGGTGAGCTCGGAGATCGCACGCATCATCGGGACCGGCCCGACGGCGAAGATCTCGTCGATCCCGCCGGCCTCGCACAGGTCCTTGACGGCCTCGGTGACGAAGCCGTGCCGGCCGTAGCTGCCGTCGTCCGTGCAGACGAGGACCTCGCCCGCGCTGCTCAGCTCGTCCTCGAGGATCACCCACTCCCGCGAGCGGCCGCCGATGACGCTGGTCACCGTGACGCCCCGGCGGTGGAGCTCCTGCGCGATCGGGTAGACGACGGCGGTCCCGACGCCGCCGCCGACGCAGACCGCGTGCCCGCGATCGATCAGGTCGGTCGCCCGGCCGAGTGGCCCGGCGACGTCCCGGATCGCCCCGCCGACCTCGAGCGCGACGAGGTCCTTCGTGCTCGCGCCGATGGACTGGATGATCAGGCTGATCGTGCCCGCGACCGGGTCGGCATCGGCGATCGTGAGCGGGATCCGCTCCGCGCCCTCGCCCAGCCGGACGATCACGAACTGGCCGGGCTGACGGATCTCCGCGATCCGCGGCGCCTCGACGACGAGGCGGGTGACGTTGGGCGAGAGCTGCGCCTTGGCGACGATCCGATGCATGTAGTCCATCCGTACGGGTTTCCAGTCTGATGGTCGCTGACGGGACCTGCCCGACCCATTCGCCGATGCGCATGAATCCGGGTGCCGAAGGTCACACGCGATCCGTGACCCGGTGAGCCCGGCTTCGTCAGCCGGTTCGAGATCCGAGGGCCTCGCGCGCGACCCCGACCCCCGCGTCCTTGCCCTTCGGCCAGTAGAGCTCCTTCTTGACGTGGAACTCGGGGAAGCCCCGCTCGACGAGGACCCGCTCCACGTTGAGGATCATGTCCGGGTTGCCGCAGATATAGACGACGGTCCGCTCGGGCCTCAGGCCCAGGTCCTCGCAGACCGAGGCGACCACCGTCTCGGCGCGTCCGACCCGCGCGGTCCAGCCCGAGTTCCGCGGATCGTCGGGTCGTGAGATCGTCGGGACGTAGCGGACGGGGTAGGCGCCGGCGCGCTCCCAACCCTCGAGCAGATCGCGATAGCCGAGCTCATCCTCGAAGGAGCAGCCGTGCAGGACGACCGTCTGGCGCGGCTGCCCGTCGGCCATCGACTGGCGGATCATCGAGATGAACGGCGCGATGCCCGTCCCGGTCGAGATGAACAGGTGGGTCCGCTCGTCGTCGGGCTCCAGGAGGAACTTGCCCTTCGGTCCGATCATCCGCATCTGGTGGCCGATCTCGAGGCGCCACAGGAGCGTGGTGAAGCGGAGGATCGGGACGAGCCGGACGTAGAACTCATAGCCGCCGTCCGCGGCCTCGACCGGCGCCGAGGCCACCGAGTACGGTCGCTGGACGAGCTTGCCGTCGGCGAAGACGCCGATCGTCAGGTACTGGCCAGGCTCGAAGCGGACGGGCTCCTGGCCATCGAACTTGACCCAGAAGCAGGCCAGGTCGTCGGTCTGATCGACTCGACGGACGAGCCGGGCGTTGTACTGCTCCGCGACCGGCTCGCTCGTCCGGGGGTCCTCGGGGAGCTCGATCGTCATGGGCCCCAGTCTATCGGTGGCGCCGACTGCGTGGGTTCCGGGCAGCGCCTACAATCGGGCGGTCCATCGTCCTGAGCGCGCGCGATCGGCGCGCCTGTCCCTCGACCGCCCGGAGACCTCTCCCGATGACCCACCCTGCCGCCAGTCCGGCCGAGCGCGCCCACCGCGCCGCCAAGCGCTACATCTACGCCTGGGGCGAGGGTCGGGCCGAAGGCGACGGCGGGATGAAGGACCTGCTCGGCGGCAAGGGCGCCGGGCTGGCCGAGATGTCCGGTGCCGGCCTCCCGGTCCCGGCCGGCTTCACGATCACCACCGAGGCCTGCAACGATTACTTCGCGGCCGGGGAGAAGCTCCCGGCGGGCCTCTGGGACGACGTCCTCGAGGCGGTCCACGAGGTCGAGCGGCACACCGGCAAGGGCTTCGGCGACGCGGCCGACCCACTCCTCGTCTCGGTCCGCTCCGGCGCCAAGTTCTCGATGCCCGGGATGATGGACACGGTCCTCAACCTCGGCCTGAACGAGGCGACGCTGACCGGGCTCATCGCCCTGACCGGCAACGAGCGGTTCGGCTGGGACGCCTACCGGCGCTTCATCCAGATGTTCGGGCGGATCGTCATGGGCATCGACGGCGCCCGCTTCGACACCGCGCTCGAGGCCGCCAAGCACGCTCGCGGCGCGGGCCAGGACACCGACCTCGACGCGGCGGCGCTGCGCGAGGTCGCGGCCGCCTTCCAGGCGATCGTGCGCGAGGACGCCGGGCGTGAGTTCCCGACCGACCC
>JBGPFS010000114.1:0-7564 GCA_041483455.1 Candidatus Limnocylindria bacterium
CTCGGAGGCGAACCACGGGATCCTGCGCGGCTACCTCATCGACATGGGCAGCGACGGGATCGAGCGGACGCTCCGGGTCGAGGGCTAGGAGAGCCGCCTTCGGGCGACGGGGCCGCCGAGCGGCCCGCCGAACGGTACGTCGAGCGGTCCGCGGCTAGGCCCCTGGGCCTTCCTTCGGCGGCTCGCCCTCGCCCTTCGCCTGGGCTTCGCGAGCCTCATCGCGGAGCTCCGAGGCCTCCTTCCGCGCCTCCTTGACCCCGAGGCCGAGCGCCCGGCCGATCTGGGGCAGGGTCTTGGGCCCGCGCCAGACGATGGCGAGGATGAGGATCACGATCAGGACGAGGCCGACGTCGCTCATGTCCGGATGGTAGCGCGTCGGCGGAGGCGTCGGCTCACCGCGCGCGGAGCGCCCGCGGGATGACGAGCCGCAGGGCGGTGTGCGTCGCCGAGAAGCTCGCGACCTTGTTGTCGACGAGGCCGCTCGCGCGCGCGGCCGCGATCACCTCGACGTCCCGGAGCGTCGCTGCGCGGCCCTTGCGCGAGACGACCCAGATGGCGCCGTCCTGGGCGATGGCCGCCCGGAGCGCGGTGAGGTCGGCCAGCTCGGCCTGCGAATCCGCGGCGAGGAAGACCAGGTCGACCCGGTCGACCGGGTCGGCGACGCCGGCCCTCACGATAACGTCGCCCGGCCGCCAGACCTCGACCTCGGTCGTGCGTTCGCGGAGGAGTGCCCCGAAGACGGCGTCGTCGACGCCGACGAGCGCCACCCGGGCCCCGGGCCTGACGCCGAGCTTGTCGATGAGCGGGGTCGTGTAGGTGCGCTCCACGGCGGCTATCGTGCCATGCATGTCCCGCGTCGACGGCCCCCTGCTCGTCTTCGGCCCCGCGTCCTCGACCTACGACTTCGGGCCGAGCCACCCGCTGACGCCGCGCCGCTTCGGGCCGGGGATCGACCTGCTCCGGGCACTCGGGGCGGAGCCCGGCCTCGCGCCGGAGCCGGCGAGCGACGAGGAGCTCCGGGCGGTCCACGAGCGTGCCTACGTCGCGGCCGTCCGGAGATTCGCCGCGGAGCCGGCCTCGGCACCGGTCTTCGGGATCGCCCCGTTCGGCGACTGCCCGCCGTTCGCCGGGATGCACGACGCGTCGGCCGCGGTGGCCGGTGGCTCCCTCCGGGCGGTCGAGGCGATCCTGCGCGGTGAGGTCGAGCATGCCTTCCATCCGGGCGGCGGACTCCATCACGCTCTGCCCGCCCGTGCTTCCGGCTTCTGCATCTACAACGACGTGGCGCTCGCGATCGCGCGGGCGCGCCTGGCCGGTCTCCGGGTCCTGTACGTGGACCTCGACGTCCACCACGGCGATGGCGTCCAGGCGATCCACTTCGCGGACCCGGGCGTGCTGACGTTCTCGATCCACGAGAGCGGGCGGACGCTGTTCCCGGGCACGGGCTTCGTCGACGAGCTGGGGGAGGGGACGGCGGTGGGCACGGCCGTGAACGTGCCGCTCGAGGCCGGCACCGGCGAAGGTCCCTGGCTCGAGGCGATCCATGGGCTCGTCCCGGCGCTCGCGGCCGCGTTCGGGCCCGACCTCGTCGTGAGCCAGCATGGGGCGGACGCTCACGCCTTCGACCCGCTGGCCCACCTGCGGGTCACGACGACCGCGATGGGCGAGGCCGCCCGGCTGGTCGATGCGCTGGCGCATCGCCGGGCGCGGGGTCGCTGGCTGGCGACGGGCGGCGGCGGGTACGACGCCTATCGCGTCGTCCCGCGGGCATGGGCGCTGACCTGGCTGGCGGGGGCCCACCGGGAAGCCCCGATCGCGATCCCCGCCCGGTGGCGCGAGCGCTGGGCGGACGAGGCGGCGCGCTACGGCCAGCTCCCCGTGCCCGAGACGTTCGACGACCCGCCGAACGCGGGGTTGAGCGCCGCCGGATCGCAGGCCGTGGCCGAGGCCGGCTCGCGAGCGGCCATCGACCTCGTTCGACGGCTGGCCCTGCCGGCGGTCGTCCGGTTCGCGCTCGAGCGCGGCTGGTGGTCGCCGCTCGGCGACCAGGTCGGTCGGGACCGAGGGCCGGGCGACTCGGCGACCCTCGCCGCGGGGGCGCCGACGATCGTGCCCGAGCTCGGGCCCGCGATCCTCGAGCGGCTCGCCATCGCGCCGCGGACCATCGCGCCCGCCGACCCGGCCGACGTCCACGGCCTGCTCCTCGGCGCGCTCCGGTCGGCCGACGACGTCGCGGTGTCGGCCGCGGTCGCAGGCTCGCTGATCGTGGGATTGGCCGTGTCGGTCGGGCCGCCGAGCGCCGCGCCCTCCGCCCGCGACCTCATCGCCATCGGCGTGGCGCCCGATCACCGTGGGGCCGGCCTGGCCACGAGGCTCCTCGAGGCCCACCTCTCCGGGGTCGCCCGGGGCCGGCCCGGGCCGACCGCCTGGACCGCGACCGTCACGGTCGCCGAGCGCGACCCCATGGAGCCCCTGCCGGTCGCGACGCGCCGCCTCATCGCCGAGCGGCTCCTGCGGCGGGCCGGGTTCCGGATCCTGCCGGCGCCGCGGGACCTCGCGGCGGCCGATCGCTGGGCATTCGCGGCTGAGCGCTGAGGGGGACACGCGTGGCCCGGTCCCTTGGTCACCTGCCATCGACCCGCCCGGCCCCCGAGATCCGGTCCGTCCGGCCTGTAAACCTGTAGCGCGGTGGGTAAGAATAGAGGCACGGTCCGGCGTCCAAGATCGTCGCCAGAGGGTTGCGGCGATCCGCCTCGGACCCGGGAGGCAGCAGATGCAGATCACCGCACGGACCCACCAGCTCGGCGTCGCGCTCCTGCGCGTCGTCGTGGGGGTCATCTTCCTGTGGGCGGGCCTCGACAAGCTCCTCGGCTCGGGCGACAAGCCCTGGAGCGCCGCCTACTTCCTGAGCAAGCTCACCAACGGGACCCTGGGCTGGCCCTTCGTGACGGCTCCGGCCCAGGGCACGGTCTTCAACCCGACCCACGACCTGTGGGTCAACCTGGCCTCCAACGCGTCGCTGATGTCGATCGTCGACGTCCTGGTCGTGTTCGGCGAGTGCGCGATCGGCGTGGCGCTCATCTTCGGGATCCTGACCCGCTTCGCGGCGGCCATGGGCACCCTGATGATGCTGCTCTTCTTCTTCGCCGCCTGGGACTTCGCCTACGGCATCGTCAACCAGCACCTGACCTACGCGCTCGTCTGCGCGACGCTCGTCGCGCTCGGTGCCGGCAAGTACTACGGCCTCGACGCGATCGTCGGCCCGAACGTCGGACCGAAGCTCCGCTCGTGGTTCTTCTCCGGCGAGGCGGTGCCCGCCGCGAGCTGATCCCGCCCGGCCTGCCGGGCGACCCAGCCGACTCCTCCCCAGCGTCGGAACGGCGGACCCTCCCCCCGGGGTCCGCCGTTCGACCATCTGTTCGGTTTCGCTCGGGCGGCCTATACTCGCCGTCCCGTGGTCGCCCGTCGTTCTGCCCGTCGCTCCGCCTCGCCGCCGACCGAGGGGCCCGCTCCTGAAGTCGACGCCCTCGCGGCGTTCTCGCCGGCCGTCCGCGACTGGTTCGGCGGCTCGTTCGCCGCCCCCACGCCGGCCCAGGTCGGCGGCTGGGCGGCGATCTCGGGCGGGCACCACACGCTCATCCACGCCCCGACCGGCAGCGGCAAGACCCTGGCCGCGTTCCTGTGGTGCCTCGATCGGCTCATCCTCGCTCCGTCGCCGGCGCCGACCCGCGAGCGACCGGGGACGGTCCGCGTCCTGTACGTCTCGCCCCTCAAGGCCCTGTCCTACGACATCGAGCGGAACCTCCGCGCGCCGCTCGCCGGGATCGCCCTCGCGGCCGCCCGACGGGGCGAGCCGGCCCCGACCATCTCGGTCGGGCTGCGGACCGGCGACACCTCGGCCGAGGAGCGCCGCGGCCTGGTCCGTCGCCCGCCGGACGTGCTGATCACGACCCCGGAGTCGCTCTACCTGCTCCTGACGAGCGCCGCCCGGACGATCCTCGGCGGTGTCGAGCACGTGATCGTCGACGAGGTCCATGCGATCGCCGGGACGAAGCGGGGCGCCCACCTCGCGCTCAGCCTCGAGCGGCTCGAGCGGCTCACCGCCCGGTCACCCCAACGGATCGGGCTCTCGGCGACCCAGCGCCCGCTCGAGACGATCGGCCGATTCCTGGGCGGGATCGGGCCGGACCGAGCGGTCCGGATCGTCGACGTGGGCGCCCGCAAGCCGCTCGAGCTGTCGGTCGTCGTCCCGGTCGAGGACCTGAGCCGGCTCGGCGAGCCGCTCCCGCTCGACGAGCAGCCGGGCGGCCCGGCCGGAGGACCCGAGGCACGGGTCAGCATCTGGCCGGCCATCCACCCGCGGATCCTGGAGCTGATCCGGGCCCATCGCTCGACGATCGTCTTCTGCAACAGCCGGCGGCTCGCCGAGCGGCTGGCCCAGCGGCTCAACGAGCTGGCCGGGGAGGAGCTGGTCCGCGCCCACCACGGCTCGATCGCCCGGGAGCAGCGGGTCGCCATCGAGGACGATCTCAAGGCCGGCCGCCTGCCGGCGATCGTGGCGACTTCGAGCCTGGAGCTCGGGATCGACATGGGCGCGGTCGACCTGGTCATCCAGGTCGAGTCGCCGACGTCGGTCGCCCGGGGCCTTCAGCGGATCGGGCGGGCCGGCCACCACGTCGGGGCGCCATCGACGGGGGTCATCTTCCCCAAGTACCGGGGCGACCTGCTCGAGGCGGCCGTCGTCGCCGAGCGGATGCATGCCGGGGCGATCGAGGAGACGCGGATCCCGCGGAATCCGCTCGATGTCCTCGCCCAGCAGCTCGTCGCGATGGCGGTCATGGATCGCTGGACGGTCGACGAGCTGGCGGCGACGGTGGGGCACGCCCTGTCGTACGAGACGCTCTCCCGCGAGACCCTCGAGGGGGTCCTCGCGATGCTGGCCGGCGCCTACCCCTCGGACGAGTTCGCGGACCTGCGCGCCCGCCTGGTCTGGGATCGGGCTACCGACGTCGTCGAGGGGCGGCGCGATGCGCGGGTCGTCGCGGTGACTTCGGGGGGCACGATCCCCGACCGGGGACTGTTCGGCGTCTTCATCGTCGGCGAGGCCGGGAGGCCCGGCCGGCGGGTCGGCGAGCTCGACGAGGAGATGGTCTACGAGAGCCGGGTCGGCGAGGTGATCACCCTCGGCGCTTCGGCCTGGCGGATCGAGGAGATCACCCACGAGCGGGTGGTGGTCAGCCCGGCGCCCGGCCAGCCGGGCAAGCTGCCGTTCTGGCACGGCGACGCGATGGGTCGGCCGATCGAGCTTGGCCGGGCGCTCGGGGCGCTGGTCCGGGAGCTGGAGGCCGATCTCGGTCGCGGCGAGAAGGGCCGCCGGGCGGCGACCGATCGGTTGCGCGAGCGGAACGACCTCGACCCGCTCGCGGCCGACAACCTGCTCGCCTACCTGGCCGACGAGCGGGAGGTCGCCGGCGCCCTGCCGACCGACCGGCGGGTGGTCGTGGAGCGGTTCCGCGACGAGCTCGGGGACTGGCGGCTGTGCCTGCTCACCCCGTTCGGCGGGCGGGTCCACGCCCCGTGGGCGCTGGCGCTCGAGGCGCGGCTGACCGAACGCCTGGGGGCGGAGGTCCAGACGATCTGGTCGGATGACGGGATCGCCATCCGGCTGCCCGACGTGGACCTCGAGGGGATCGACGGGCTGCTCTTCCCGGACCCCGACGAGATCGAGGACCTGGTCGTCGGCAAGCTCGCCGATTCGTCCCTCTTCGCGAGCCGCTTCCGCGAGAACGCCGCGCGCGCCCTCCTCCTGCCCCGTCGCCGGCCCGGGAGCCGGACCCCACTCTGGCAGCAGCGCCAGCGGGCCGCGGGCCTCCTCGCGGTCGCCAGCCGCTACGGCAGCTTCCCGATCCTGGTCGAGACGTACCGCGAGTGCCTCTCGGACGTGTTCGACCTGCCCGCCCTGCGCGAGATCCTGGCCGGGGTCGCCCGGCGCGAGATCGCCGTCCACCGGGTCGAGACGGTCCGCGCCTCGCCGTTCGCGAGCTCGCTCCTGTTCGACTACGTCGCCGCCTTCATGTACGAAGGCGACGCCCCATTGGCCGAGCGCCGGGCCCAGGCGCTCACCCTCGACCGCGACCTGCTGCGCGAGCTCCTCGGCCAGGAGGAGCTCCGCGAGCTGCTCGACCCGGCGGCCCTCGCCGACCTCGAGCTGGCGCTCCAGGCGCTGGCAGACGAGCGGCGGGCCACGACGGCCGACCAGCTCCACGACCTCCTCCGCCGGGTGGGCGACCTGTCCGAGCCCGAGGTCGCGGCGCGCTGCGCCGGCGGGGGCGCGGAGACGGAGCGCTGGCTCGGGGAGCTCGCGGCGAGTCGCCGGGCCGTCGCCGCCCGGATCGCCGGGGAGCTCCGCTGGATCGCGATCGAGGATGCGGGACGGTACCGCGACGCGGTCGGCGTCCAGCCGCCCGCCGGCGTGCCCCTGGCGTTCCTCGGCCCGACCGAGGGTGCCCTGGAGGGGTTGCTCGCCCGGTACGCGCGGACGCACGGTCCGTTCCTGTCGCCCGACCCGGCGCAGCGCTGGGGCCTCCCGGCCGGCCTCGTCGAGGAGGCCCTGGGCCGCCTGCTGGCCGCCGGCGCGATCCTGCGGGGCGAGTTCCGACCGGGTGGGGCCGAGCGCGAGTGGTGCGATGCGGAGGTCCTCCGCCAGCTCCGGCGTCGGTCGCTCGCCCGCCTTCGGCGCGAGGTCGAGCCGGTCGACTCGGCGGCGCTCGGACGGTTCCTGCCGGAGTGGCAGGGAGTGGCGCCGCTCCCGGCCCTGGGCGCCGGCCCGCTGGAGCCTCCGGCGACGCTGCGCGGCTCGGCGGCACTCGAGCGGCTGGCCGAGGTCGTCGACCAGCTCGCCGGCCTGCCGATCCCGGCCTCGGTCCTCGAGCGCGACATCCTTCCCGCCCGGGTGCCGGGCTACCAGCCGCGCCTGCTCGACGAGCTCGGGGCGCTTGGCGAGGTCGCCTGGGTCGGCCGGGGGAGCCTCGGCCGCGACGACGGCCGGATCGTGCTCGTCCGCCCGGGCCGGGAGCTCCTCCGCGAGGCGACCGTCGGATCGGCGCCCGACGAGCGACCGACGGGTCCGCGGCACGCCGCGATCCGGGCCGTGCTCGCCGGGCGTGGCGCCTCGTTCTATCGGCCGCTCCACGCCGCCGCGGGCGGCGGGCCGGACCGCGAGATGCTCGACGCCCTGTGGGACCTGGTCTGGGCCGGCGAGGTCACGAACGACACCTTCGGCCCGCTCCGGGCGCTGCGCTGGGCCCGCCCGGCAGCGGGGCGCCGGCCGCGTCCGGGCCGCCTCACGAGCCTCGGACCGCCGGAGGCAGCCGGCCGCTGGTCGCTCGTGGACGAGACCGCCCCGCCGGCCGCCGCGCCGGCCGAGACCACGGCGCGGCTCCACGCGATCGCCCTGGCGCTCCTCGACCGACTCGGCATCGTGACCCATGAGGCGGTCGTGGCCGAGGGCGTGGCCGGCGGCTTCGCCGCGGTCTACCCGATCCTGCGGGCGATGGAGGAAGCC
>JBGPFS010000115.1:0-7542 GCA_041483455.1 Candidatus Limnocylindria bacterium
GACCGGCGATCGCGACGAGCAGGACGCCCCCGCCGAGAAGCGTCGCGAGCCAGCCGGCGAGATAGAGGCCGGGCGCCCGCCGTCCCTCGAGGGAGAACGCGGAGGTGCCGGCGGCCGGCGGCATGGGGGGCGAACCGCCCTCGGGGGGCTCGGCGAACGATCCCGGTTCGGGTCCCGGCGGCGCGACCGGGGGTTCGGCTCCGGTCAACGCTCCGTGAGCGGGTCCGGCGCCCGGCGTGGGGTCGGACGCGGTGCCGGCGCGCGTGGCGCCGTCGAGCGGGGAGACGCGGAGCGCGGGGACGCGGGACGGGGGCTCGCATCGTCGCGCGTCGTGGTCCGCTCGGGTTCCGCGGCCCTCACGGCGATGGTCGGGGTCCCAGCCAGCGAGCCGGCCGCGACGACCGGCGGCGGGCTCGACAGGACGGGCACCGACGCCGGGGCGACCCGGGCGGGGGCGGGAGCCGTCGCGACCTCGCGCCGCTCGAAGTCCTTGCCACACCAGGCGCACAGGCTCCAGTCGAGCCCGACCAGGCGGGTGCAGTTCGGGCAGACCCGGTTGAGCCGGGTCCGACAGCTCGGACAGATGAGCCAATCCGCGTGGATGCGACGGGTGCAGCCGGGGCAGTGCTGGACGGATTCGACCTCGTTCAGGAGGGCCTCCTCGGCCAGGCCCCGTTCGGTCGCCTCGCCGATCCGTTCCTGCGGGCGCATGAGCCGATAGAGAAGCACGCCGAAGACGAAGAAGACCGGGGTGAAGACGATGATGAAGCTGGCCGCGAGGTACGGCAGGATCGGGTTGCCCGTCCGGCCCTGCATGTCGCGGAACGCCCAGTAGCTGACCGCCAGCCAGACGATGACGGCGTAGACCGCGATCGCCTTGAAGCCAAGCTGCACGATCGGGGTGTCGATGAACCCGGCGAGTGTGTCGCCGATCGTCTTGAGGATCTGGTCCATCGGCCGGTGATCGCCTCCGTTGGGCGTTCAGGGGGTCGTCGCGGGTGGATCGCCGGTCCGGCTCCACGATCCGAGGCAGTGTATCAGGGCGCGTCCGCCGCTCCATGGGCGGCGTCATCGGGTGGGGCCGCCGATCCGTCGTCGTCCGTCATCTGGACGCCTCCGGAGAGGCGGGCGTTACGCGGGGCCGGGATCGCCGTCCCTGACCAGGAGCGCGAGGTGGCTCCAGGCGGCGGTCCGCCAGGCGGCCGCCAGGCCGACCAGAGCGAGCCCGAACGACCAGGCGACGACGAGCCCGCCCAGGGACCCGAGCGCCGCGACGACCTCCGGACCCGCGTTCCCGCCGGCGCCGGCCCGGTCGACGAGGAACTCGGCCCAGACCGCCCGCCAGGCGAGCGCGATCGCCGCGACCGCGACCGCGAGCGTGGCCACCGAGACCGCGAACGTGGCGAGCCACATCGCCAGGACGGCGACCGGGCGGCGGAGCGTCAGCCGGATGGTCCCGCCGAGCGCGGCCGGGACCCCGGCCCCATCGAAGGCCACGAGCCGGGTGGCCGGTGCCCCGACGAGCTCGCCGAGCTGCCAGCCGACGAGGATCAGCGCCATCGGGCCCGGCGCTCCGAGCACGACCCGGATCGCGAACGGGACGCCGAGGTCGCCCGGCAGGATGAGCTCGCGGTAGACCGTCGCGCCGAGGACCGGGACCGCCAGGCCGAGCGCGAGTCCGAGCGGCACGAGCCCGGCCGCCCGGACCAGCGCGACCCGACGCACGAGGGTCGACCGTCCTGGGACCGATGCCAGGGACCCACACGCCTCCGCGCCGGCCACCTCCATGGCCGCCCCGACGACGGTCCCGACGATGACCGCGAAGAGTCCCCCGACCAGCGCGACCCCGATGAGCCGGATGAGGCTCGCCGACGGCCCGGCCGCAGTGACGGCGTCCGCGCCCGCGAACGTGATCAGCCCGACGATGCTCGGCAGCACGAGGATCGGCAGAGCGAGCGGCACGATCCCGCCGCGAGCGAGGAAGCCGGCGAGCGCGACGGGCGACCGCCCTGGATCGGCCAGCACGTCCCGGCCCGCGCGCGCGAGGGCCGCGCGGGCGCCGGGGGCCAACGGTGTTACGGGGTGGCGCTCGGCGCCGGACTCCCCGAGACGAGCGCGTCGAGCTGGGCGAGATCCGCCTGGACCTTGGCGATCTCCGAGCCGTAGGCCGCGAAGTCGCCGGCCCGGAGCGCGGCCTGCGCCCGCTCGAAGTGGAGGTTCGCGTCGGCGATGAGCGCGGCGACATCGGTCGGGGGCGGCGTGGTCCCGGGACTCGCGCTCGGCCCGGGTGAGGCCGAGGGGCCGGGGCTGGCCGTCGGGCCGGGCGACGGACTCGGACCGGGCCCGGTGCCGCCGGCCAGCAGCAGCTCGAGCGCGCCCGACAGGGTGTTCGCCCAGACGACCCGGTTGGAGGTCGCCACGACGATCCGCTGGAACTCCGGGAAGGCGCTGTTCTGCGACTGGAGGTAGACCGGCTGGAGGTAGATGAGCGAATTCTGGATCGGGACCACGATGAGGTTGCCCCGGATGACATGGCTCCCCGATGCATCCCAGAGCGTGGTCTGGGCGCTGATCACCGGGTCGGCATCGATCTTGGCCTGGATCTGGTTCGGTCCCAGGATCGAGGTGTCCTGCGGGAAGCGGTAGACGCGTACGTTCCCGTAGTCGGCACCGTCGTTCCGAGCGGCGATCCAGGCGATCATGTTCGGCCGCTTGGCCGGCACCATCGGCTGGAGGAGCAGGAACTCCGACGAGGGCTCGCCGGGCATCCGCATCACCACGTAGTAGGCCTCGTTGGGCAACGACTGCGTGCCGCCCGGATCGGTCGGCACGGTCCACAGGTCCTCGTTGTTGTAGAAGGCGGCCGGGTCGGTCACGTGGTAGCGGGCGAATGTCCTCGCCTGGATGTTGAAGCGCTCCTCGGGCACCCGGAGGTGCGCCCGCAGGTCGGCCGACATCGAGTCGAGCGGCTTGAACAGGGTCGGGAAGATCGCCTGGTAGGTCCGGATGATCGGATCGCTCGGATCCGAGACGTAGAAGGTGATCTCGCCCGTGTAGGCGTCCTCGACCACCTTGACGCTGTTCCGGATGTAGTTGAACGAGTCGCCGGCCAGCCCCGACGTCGCGCTCAGCAGCCCGGTGTCGAACGGCTCGGCGTTCGGGAAGCGGTCGGAGATCGTGTACGCGTCCTGGACGTAGACCAGTCGCCCGTCGGCGGTGACGACCAGGTAGGGGTCCTTGTCGAAGCGCAGGAACGGGGCGATCCGGGGCAGCCGGTCCGAGAGGGAGCGGTGCATGAGGAGCTGGGTGTCGGACGTGATCTGGTCGCTGATCAGGAGGTTCAGGTCCTTGAACCGGAGGGCGAACAGGAGCCGCGACAGGGTCGTGTCGAGCCGGATCCCGGTCGTGCCGGTCCAGCGCGTGGTCGCGTTGGCGGTCGTCGAGCCGTCGGCCGCCTGGCCGACCGGGTAATCGAACTCGCTCTGGCGAGCGCCGGTGATCACCCAGTCGCTGGGCCGCTCACCGAAGTAGATCCGCGGCTCCTTGATCGCCGGAGCCCCGGCGGAGGAGACCGGCGGGAGGTCGCGGATCACGAGCTGGGGCTGGCCGCCTTCGGTCGCCTCGTTGACCGGGACCATCGCCACGCCGATCCCGTGGGTGAAGGTGATCTTCTGGTTGACCCACGAGTCCGCCTGGGGGTTCTTCTCCGGGGCGAGCTCGCGCGCCGAGAGCATCACCTGGCGGTCGACCCCCAGCAGGGGGTAGCGGTCCGTATCGACGTCGGTGAAGTCGTAGTACTGGCGGACCGTCTGGATCTGGTCGAGCGCATCGCGCAGCGGTCGATAGTCCCACAGGCGTGCGTTCTGGAAGGTCCCCTGCTCCTGGGCGACGGTCTGAGCGGTCAGCGGCTGGGTCCCGTCGTACGAGATGTCCTTCCAGCTGTTCAGGTCGTAGGCGACCCGGGTCATCGCCACGTTGTTCCGGATGTACGGCGCCTCCTTGCCGAGCTGATCGGGCTCGACCGCGAAGCGCTGGATCGCCGCGGGATAGAGACCGCCCAGGATCAACGAGGCGCTCAGCCAGACGGCGATGGCGGCCCCGAGCGGCCACATCTGGCGGGTGAACGCACCGCCCACGAGGAACGCCCCGGCGAAGGCGGAGATCGCGGTGAGCGCGTCGTAAGCGAGGAAGCGGGCGTTCTGGTCCGTGTAGCTGACGCCGGTCGCGATCCCCTGGGTGCTGTAGACGAGGTCGAGCTTGTCGAGCTGGTAGCCCCAGGCCGTCGAGAGGAGATAGAGGCCCCCGAGAACGGCGAGGTGGACCCGCATCTGGGTCGTGAACGACGCGCTGCCGCGCATCCCGCTGAGCAGGTACCGCGCGCCGGCCACGAGGAGCCCGGCGATGAGCAGACCGTTGATCGTCCCCTGGACGTACCGCAGGAACGGCAGCTCGAACAGGTAGAAGCCGACGTCCTTACCGAAGATGGGGTCGGTGACAGCAGCCACACCGGCCGGGCTGAACGGGACCTGGTTCCTCCACAGGAGGATCGTCTCCCAGTTCGAGGCCGCCGCGCCGGCGGTGGCGAGCGCGATGAGGACCGCCAGAGCCGCGAGCCCCCAGCGGGCCAGCGGCGTGAAGTCGGGCAGATCCCCCATCTCGAAGGCGACCGCGGGCCGGACGGGGGGTCCGTCCGGCCGCCGGGATGCCCACGGCCCTTCCGGGCCGGGTCGCGGGCCGGCCTCGCTGAGGCGGTCCCACCAGGCCCGGAGCGGCGAGGTCGAGTCGCCATCGGGCGGCGGGGCGAGGCGGCCGGCGAGCCACAGGTTGGCCAGGAGGAAGACGAGGGCGAGGGCGCCGACGCCGAGGAACAGGGCCGCCTGCGTGCTGACTCGGGTCCAGAAGACGGCGTCGAAGCCGACGCTCTTGAACCAGATGGCGTCAGTCCAGAACTCGAGGCCGACCGTCGCGAGGCTGAAGACGGCGAGCAGGACGAGCGCGACGATCCCGAGGCCGAGCCCGCGCAGCGAGGGACGGCGACCGCCGTCGTCGGGACCCCCGACCCTGGTCGAGCGAGGCGGTCGACCCCCGGGACCGCCGGGGCCCCCGGCCCGTCCGGTTCTCCGACGCCGATCGAAGCCGATCGGCTCGTCGCTCGGCCGATCGTCGGGTGTCTCGTCGGAAGCCTGGGGTGGGGGCGCCTCGTCGGCGGCCTCTTCGTCGGGGGCCGCCGTCCGACCGGTCGAGTCGGCCTCGTCGTCCGGACCGACGCGCCGGGCATCGGTCGGCGCCCGGCCGTCCGGAGCGCCGAAGCCCGCCTGGGCCTGGCGGCGGCGAAGCTCCTGCATGAATTCGTCGAACAAGTCGCGCACGATGGGCTGAGTCTAGCCCCCCGGGCCCCGGAGGACGCAGCGCGATCCGCTCACGGGCGAGCCAGGCTCTCGACCGCGCGGCGGAATCCCGCCAGGACCGCCGTCGCGAGCTCGGTCGGCGGGAGTGCCAGCGCCCGCGCCGGCTCCCACTTGAACGCCGCCCGGATGGCCAGCGGAGTCTGCCACGCCGGTCGACCGTCGTCCGTCGCGACGAACTGGCCGAGCCGGATGCACAGCCGTCCGTCCTCCTCGAGGATCAGGCCGGACAACGCCCCCGCGAAGGACGGACCGAGCCGGGCGAGCGGCGGATCGGGAGGCGGTCCGGCGGCCGGGGCCACGTCGCGGAAGGCGACCACGCCCTCGTCGTCGGCGACCCACAGGACCGCGAGCCACCAGCCGTCGTCGAGCGTCGAGGGGCGGGTCATCCCCGCGCGGAACCGGCGATCGCGGACCGAGACCTCGATCTCAGGCACGAACGACAGGCCGGGCCTGGCGAGGCGAAGAGCGGACATTCACCGCGAGGATAGCCGCGCCAGGCGGTACCGGCGCGGGCGGGTCCTCGCGGGTCAGCCGGCTTCGGGTGGCGGGGATCCGGGGGTCTCACCAGCCCTGGCGGCGTCCGCCGCTGGGTCGGTCGGATCCTCGGCCTTCTCGTCTGCCGCCGCGGCCACGTCGGCATCCTCCGGGGCGGCGGAGACCTCGACGCCCTCCGCGGCGAGCTCCATCTTCAGCATCTCGCGCCGGACCTCGAGCGGTGGCGGCGAGAGCGAACCAGGAGCCGGCCGCACGACCGTTCCAGCGTCGTCATCCTCATCGCCGCTCAGCCACGACAGGATGCGACTGCGCTTGGGCGGCGCGGACCGACCTGTGGCAAGGCGCTGGACATCGAGCGCGGTCACGCCGGGGACCTGCGGCTCGCCCTCGGTGCCGAGCGTGGCGCCGCACGACGGACAATCGCTCAAGTCGCCGGGCGGGAGCTCGGCCGAGCACCACGGACAGCGGGCGGGTCCTTCGGCGGAGGATGTCTGATCGAGCTCGGACATGCGCGTCACTCTAGCGCGTCGGGACTCGGCCGGGAGCGCTCGCCAGGCCTCCCCACCGTCTTGGCGGTGCGTCGCCGCGCCGGAGCGGTTCCCCGGCGGGCTCCGACTCGGGGCCGGTCAATGCCCCCGAGCGCTCACTCCCACTCGATCGTCGCCGGTGGCTTCGAGCTGATGTCGTAGACCACCCGGTTGACGCCCGGGACCTCGTTCACGATCCGCGAGCTGATCTTGCCAAGGACGTCGTAGGGAAGCTTCGCCCAGTCGGCGGTCATCCCGTCCTCGGAGGTGACCGCCCGGATCGCGACGACGTTCGCATACGTGCGCCCGTCACCCATCACGCCCACCGAGCGGACCGGGGTCAGGATCGCGAACGACTGCCAGACGCTCCGGTAGAGACCGGCCGCCTTGATCTCGTCGATGACGATCCAGTCCGCGTCGCGCAGGGTCTCGAGCCGCTCCGCCGTGACCTCCCCGATGATCCGGATCGCGAGGCCGGGCCCGGGGAACGGCTGGCGCTGGACCATCGCGTCCGGCAGCCCGAGCTCCGTGCCGACCTTCCGGACCTCGTCCTTGAACAGGTACCGGAGCGGCTCGACGAGCTTGAAGCGGAGGTCGGCCGGCAGGCCGCCGACGTTGTGGTGGGTCTTGATCTTCTGGGCGGTCTTCGTCTCGGAGGTGGCGCTCTCGATGACGTCCGGGTAGAGCGTCCCCTGGGTCAGGAAATCGATCCGCCCGAGCTTCGTGGCCTCCTCCTCGAAGACCCGGATGAACTCGTCGCCGATGATCCTGCGCTTCTGCTCGGGATCGACCACGCCAGCGAGCCGGGCGAGGAAGCGTTCGCGTGCGTCGACCATGACCAGCTGCATCCCGAGGTTCGCCTCGAAGGTCTGGCGGAGAAGCTCGGATTCCTTCTTGCGCATCAGCCCGTGGTCGACGTAGATGCAGGTCAGCCGGTCCCCGACGGCACGGTGGACGAGCGCCGCGGCGACCGCCGAATCCACGCCACCCGACAGCGCGCAGATGACCTTCCCGTCCGAGCCGACCTGGCGAGCGTGGGCGTCCACGCGCTCGCGGATCTCCGAGACCGTCGACTCGATGAAGTTCGCAGGCGTCCAGGTCGGGCGCGCGCC
>JBGPFS010000116.1:0-7530 GCA_041483455.1 Candidatus Limnocylindria bacterium
GAACGCGGTCCGGCAGCCCATCGAGCAGAAGGCGTAGACCACGCCGTCGTGCTCGGCGAGATGTCGCGCGTGGGCGCGGTCGACCGTCATCCCGCACACCGGATCGAGCAGGACGATGTCGTCCACGATCGGCTCGAGCGTGACGGGTGGGTGATCGCCGGCGAGGACGGCCGGGCCCGGAGCGGCGACGAACGAAGCCCGTCCACGACGGACCTGAACGAGCTCCGCGAGGATCGACAGGGCGATCTCTTCCGGGGTCTCGGCGCCGAGGTCGAGCCCGGCCGGCGCCCGGAGCGCCGCCAGCCGCTCCTCGGGGATCCCTGCATCGTCCCGTAGCCAGACGCGCAGGACGTTGGCCCGCGTCGGCGAAGCCACGAGCCCCACGTAGGAGACATCGCGTCGGAGGGCGCTCGCGACCGCCTCCTCGTCCCAGACTCCCTGCGTGGCGACGATCACGTACGGGCTGAGCTCCGGGTCGACGCTGCCCAGCGCCGTCTCGGTGGACACGCGCTCGGCGCCGGGGAAGGCCGAGGGGTCCGCGACTGGATCGAACACGCTGACGCGCCAGCCGGCCGTCGCGCCGAGCGTCGCGAGTGCCACGACGATCGGCGTCGTCCCGGCGACCCACAGTGACGGCGCGGGCAGATGCGGTTCCACGTAGATCTCCAGGCTGCCCCCCGAGTGACAGGTCATGATGAGCTCGACGACTCCATCGCCGCGCCGGCCCTCCGTCGGCGCCTCTTTCGACAGGCGCAAGAGGCGAGGCTGCCCGTCGATGAGCGAACGCAGAGCCTCCCGCACGACGACGGGCTGGGCACAGCTGCCGCCGACCCAGCCCTCGATCGTGCCGTCCGGATGGACGATACCGCTCGCGCCGGGACGCGCGGAGGTCGGCCGCTGGACCGCCACGACGGTGGCGACCGCGAACGTCCCGCCGCTCGCTTCGAGTTCCGCTACGCGGCGGAACAGGCTCCGTCCGGCCATCGGCTCAGACCACGCCCTTGTCGTGAAGGATCCGCCACACCTTCTGAGGCGTGATCGGGATGTCGATGTTGGTCACGCCGAGGTGCGCCAGCGCATCGACGACGGCGTTGACGATCGCCGGCGGGGCGCCGACGGTCGCGGACTCGCCCACGCCCTTCGCGCCGAGCGGGTGGTGCGGTGAGGGCGTGATCGTCTTCGCCGTCTCCCAGGCCGGGGTCTCGAGCGCCGTCGGGAGCAGGTAGTCCATGAACGTCCCGGCGAGGTTGTTGCCCTGCTCGTCGTACGAGATCTCCTCGTACAGAGCCGGGGCGAGCCCCATCGTCAGGCCGCCGTGGATCTGCCCGTCCACGATCATCGGGTTGATGATGTTCCCGCAGTCGTCGACGGCCACGAAGCGGCGCACGGTCACCTGGCCGGTGCCCTTGTCGATGTCCACGACGCAGATGTAGCTGCCGAACGGGAACGTCAGGTTCGGCGGGTCGTAGTAGTCGGTCGCCTCGAGCCCCGCCTCCATCCCCTGCGGGTGGTCGGTGTAGGCGGCGAAGGCGATCTCCTTGATCGTCTTGAACCGGTCCGGGGAGCCCTTCACGCTCCATCTCCCGTTCGTCCACTCGAGGTCGTCCGGGCTCGCCTCGAGGAGGTGGGCGGCCAGGTGCCGGGCCTTCTCGCGGATCTTCCGGGCGGCGATCGCGGTGGCGGCGCCGGCCGTCGGCGTGGAGCGCGACGCATAGGTGCCGAGGCCGTAGGGCGCCGTGTCGGTGTCGCCCTCCTCGACCTTGACTTGCGAGGCCGGGATCCCGAGCTCCTCGGCGACGATCTGCGCGAACGTCGTCTCGTGACCCTGGCCCTGGCTCTGGACCCCGAGGCGGACGATCGCCGAGCCGGTCGGGTGGACCCGGATCTCGGCCGAGTCGAACATCTTGATCCCGATGATGTCGAAGTCGTGGGACGGACCCGCCCCGACGATCTCGGTGAACGAGCTGATGCCGATCCCCATGAGCTCGCCGCGGGCGCGCTTCTCGGCCTGCTCCTTGCGGAGCGCGTCGTAGCCGATGAGATCCATCGCCTTGCGCAGGGCGGTGTGGTAGTCGCCGGAGTCGTAGTCCCAGCCGGTCGGGGTGTGGTACGGGAACTGGTCCTTCCGGATGAAGTTCTTCATCCGGATCTCCGCCGGGTCCATCCCGATCGTGCGGGCCGCCTCGTCCACCAGCCGCTCGATCGTGTGCACCGCCTCGGTGACCCGGAACGAGCAGCGATACGCGACACCGCCGGGCGGCTTGTTGGTATAGGCCGCATCGACTTCGACGAACGCCGCGGGCATGTCGTAGGAGCCGGTGATGACGTTGAAAAGGCCGGCCGGGTACTTGGATGGATCCGCCGCGGCATCGCTGTAGCCGTGGTCGGCGAGCGTCTTCACGCGCAGGCCGGTCATGGTCCCGTCGTTCATGAGGCCGAGTTCCGCGTGGACGTGGTAGTCGCGCGCGAACGAGTCGGCCTGGAGATTCTCGGAGCGGTCTTCGATCCACTTGACCGGCCGCCCCAGCGTGAGGGACGCGACGATCGCGATCACGTAGCCCGGGTAGACGGGGACCTTGCCGCCGAACCCGCCGCCGATGTCGTGGGTCTTCACCCGGATCTGCGCCTCGGGGATGCCCGAGACGAGGCTGATCACCGTCCGGTAGACGTGCGGCGCCTGGCTCGTGACGTGGAAGTCGAGGTGGCCTCGGACCGGGTCCCAGTCCGCGATGCAGCCGCACGTCTCGATGGAAGCGACGTGGATCCGCGGGATGTACACGTCGATAGGGACGACCCTGTCGGAGGCGGCGAGGGCCGCGTCGGCGGCGGCCTTGTCGCCCGACTCCCAGTGCCAGATATGGTTGTTCGCCTTGTCCGGGCCACGGTCGGGCCGGAGGACCGGCGCGTCCGGCTCGAGGGACTTGAACGGGTCGACGACCACCGTCAGCGGCTCGTATTCGACCACGACCGCCTGGATGGCGTCAGCCGCCTGATAGCGGGTCGTGGCGATGACCGCCGCGACCTCCTGCGCCTGGTACATGACCTCATCGACCGGCAGCACCATCTGCTTGTCGCCGGCGAGGGTCGGCATCCAGTGCAGCCCGGCTTTCTCCAGGTCCTTGCCGGTGATCACGGCGAGGACGCCCGGCATCTTGAGTGCCTCCGACGCGTCGATCGAGACGATCTTCGCGTGAGCGTACGGGCTCCGGACGATGTCCATCCAGACCATGTTGGGCAGGCTGACATCCTCGATGTACTCGCCCTGTCCGCGGATGAAGCGGGGATCCTCCCGGCGCTTCATCGAGTGACCCATGCCCGCGACCTCGGGGGTCGTCGTGGGCGCCTGTGCCTCCGTCATCGTGGTCTCCTCCGGGGCTCAGGCGCTGGCCACGCCGGATGCCTCGGGCGTCTCCGCTCGAAGCTCCGTGGCCGCCTGCTGGATCGCCTTGACGATGTTCACGTACCCGGTGCAGCGACAGAGGTTGCCCGCGATCCCCTCGCGGATCTCGTGGTCGGTCGGGTCCGGGTTACGACCCAGGAGCCAGGCCGCTTCCATGATCATCCCCGGGGTGCAGAAGCCGCACTGGAGACCGTGCTGGTCCCAGAACGCCTGCTGCAGCGGATGCAGCTTGCCGCTCTGCTCCATGCCCTCGATCGTCGCGATCGTGGCGCCGTCGGCCTGGACGGCGAGCATGGTGCACGACTTCGCGCTCTCACCGTTGACATGGACCGTGCACGCGCCGCAGTTGCTGGTGTCGCACCCGGTGTGGGTCCCGGTGAGGCCGAACACATCTCGGATGAGGTGGACGAGGAGAAGGCGTGGCTCGACGTCGGCCTCGCGGACCGCGCCGTTGATCGTCATCTTCACGTGCTGCGTGGTCATCGCTCGACTCCTCTCAGGCCGCGCCGTGCGCCCGGGACGCGGCAAGGCGGAGTGCCCGTGCCGTGATCTCGCGGACCATCGCCAGCTTGTAGTCGGCCGGTCCGTGACTGTCGGCCGCGGGCCGGGCCTGAGCGGCCGCAGCCGCCGCAGCCTCGCGGATCTTCTCGTCGGTCGGGCGCGCGCCGACCATCGCCGCCTCCGCCTCGGTCGCCGCGAACGGCGCGTCCGCGACCGCGGTGAGGCCGATCCCGGCTGACGTGACTAGGCCGTCGTCGCCGAGCGTGAGCACGGCGGCCACGCCGACCGTGGCGAAGTCGCCCGCCCTCCGCTCGAGCTTCACGTACGCCGACCCGGTCTGCGACGCCGGGCGAGGGATCCGCACCTCGGTCAGGATCTCGGTCGGCTCGATCGCCGTGACGAACGTGTCCACGAAGAAGCCGCGGGCCGGCAGCACCCGCTCCCCGCCGGTGCTGCGGCAGACGAACGACCCGCGCAGCGCGAGGAGCACGGCCGGCCAGTCCGAGCCCGGGTCCGCGTGGGCGCACGAGCCACCGATCGTCCCCCAGTTCCGCACCTGTGGGTCGCCGATCCCACCCGCTGCGTCGCGGACGATCGGATGATCTGCGGCGAGGCCGTCGTGCTCATTCAGACGGCGGTGGGTCACCCGTCCACCGATCCGCCATTCGTCCCCAACCCGGTCGATGCCGTCGAGGCCCGAGACATCCCGGAGATCCACGAGCAGTGCCGGCTGGGCCAGCCGGAGCTTGATCAGGGGCAGGAGGCTGTAGCCGCCCGAGAGCAGCTTCGCATCCCCCTCACGATCCTTCAGGACGCGGAGTGTCTCGTCCAGGGAACCCGGGCGGACGTACTCGAACTGGCTGGGGATCATGCGCTGCCGGCCCTCCTAGCCGCTGAGACCCGGGGTCGATCACCGGCAGGCGAGCTTTCGAGCAGCGCCCGTCGACGGCCTGGACAGGGTCGTCTACTGGGAACACATCGGTTGCGAGCGGCGGCCCCGAGTATCCGCTGGGGATCATCGGAGCGTCAACAGGTTTCTTGCCCGCTGGACCGGGCGGCGAGCCAACGCGAGCCACGCGAGCCACGCGAGCCCGGCCGCCCCGGGCCAAGGTTCGCCGTCAGAGGTGCCAGGTCGCGAGGCCGAGGGCGGGGGTCGGCTGGCCGCGGAGGCGCCAGCCGCCGTCCGGCTCCTTCTCGGCGAGGTCATGGAGGACGGCCTCGAAGGCGGCGCGCTTCGGGCCATCGGGGGCGATCCACAGCTGGCGCAGCAGGAACGCCCGGAGGTCGTCGAGGTCCACGAACCGGCGCGGTTCGCGGGCGAGCATCCGGACCTCCGGGTCCCGACCGCGGGCACGGACGAGCGGGACGAGCTCGTTGAGCGCGGGCAGCGGGATCCGCTCCTCATCGTGGACGATCGGCCAGGCCGGGTTCGCCAGGGACGACGGCTGGCGGTCCATCAGCAGCGCGACGACGCGGCGACGGGCGGCACGCTCGAGCGCGTCCAGGAACGGGACGATCGCCTCGACGTCGTAGCTCACGTGGGCGATCAGCACGACGTCCGCGCCCGGGAGTGGCCCGACCGCGGCGACCGTCGCCGGATCGTCCGGCGGCCACCGTCCCTGGATCGTTCGGACGTTCGAGATCCCGTGCGCGACGGCGGCGTCGGCAAGAGCGCCGAGCATCGCCACGGACGGGTCGAGCGCGATCACCTCGCGGACGCGGCGGGCGAGCGGCAGCGCGTAGCGGCCAGCTCCGGCGCCGACGTCGAGCCACGTGTCGTCCGGCTCGGCGAGCCCGAGGAGGGCCTCAAGGGCGGGCTCCGGGTCGCGGCCCGGGTCGGCCACGAACGTCTTCGTCACCGGGGCGTAGAAGTCGCTCGTGTCCGGGACCTCGCGGATCCGGTCCACCTGCTCGCGGTTGGCCCGGACCTGGGCGGCCCAGACGGCCGCCAGGCGAGCAGCCTCGACCGGGTCGGCGCCGGCCGCGCGCTCAGGCATCGTGGGTCGTGAGGGCGGCCAGGTCGCCTGGCGTGTCGACGTCGGGGATGGCCCCCGTGACGGCGACCTCGGTGACGAGTTCGGGGCGGGAAGCGAGGAGGGGTCCGAGCCCGCGGTCGCCCTCGAGTGAAGCGGCAAGGGCCCAGGCGGCCCGCCGGACGAGCACCGGGTTCGGCGCGGGATCCGACGCGTAGCGCGGCCTGAGGATCGGGCTCGCGTTGCCGGCAGCCGCGTCGAGGACCGCCGTCACGACGTCGGGACGAAGACCCGGCTGGTCCCCGAGGACGACGAGGACGGCTTCGGTCGTCCGGTCCTCCGCCGCTGCTTCCAACCCGACGCGGAGGGAGCTCGCGAGCCCGTCCTCGGGTCGCGGGTTCGCGACCCGACGCTCCGCACGCCAGGCGACTGCCGCCTCGATCCGCGCCGCATCGCGGCCAAGGACGACGATCACCGCGTCGACCGACGAGGCGGCCAGCGCGTCGAGGACGTGCTGGAGGATGGGCCGGTCCTCGAGCGGCGCGATCAGCTTGGGTGAACCGAACCGGCTGCTCGTCCCAGCGGCGAGGACGACGGCGACGACCCTCACGCCCGCGACGAGCCCGTGGCCTCGATCTCGCCGGCAGCGGCGAGTGCCCGCATCGGGCGCCCCGAGCCGCCTCGTCGTTCCGCAACGACCTCGGCCATGATCGCGAGAGCTGTCTCGGACGGTGCTCGGCCGCCCAGGTCGAGGCCGATCGGGCCCCGGAGCCGGTCGAGGTCCTGGGGCGCCACCCCCGCCTCGGCCAGCCGCGCCCGACGGTCCGCCTGCGTCTTGCGCGACCCCACGGCGCCGACATACCGGCAGCCGCGGCTGAGCGCTTCGACGATCGCCGGCTCGTCGAACTTCACGTCGTGGGTCAGGACCGCGACCGCGTCGGCCGGACCCAGGCCGATCTCCTCGGCCACCTCGTCCGGCCAGCCGACGACGAGCCGGTCGACGTCCGGGAACCGGGCCGAGGTCGCGAACGACGCGCGGCCGTCGACGACGATCGTCTCGTAACCGAGCTCGCGGGCGAGCCTGACGAGCGACCGCGCGACCTCGACCGCACCCACGACGACGAGCCGCGGCCGGATCGGGTAGGCCTCGACGAACAGCTGCCGCCCGCCGAGCTCGATCGTCCGGGACAGGCCAGTACGGAGCGCCTCGCGCGCGGCGGTCACCAGCGCCCCGTCCAGCGCCGGGTCGCCCAGTGACCCTTCGAGCTGCCCGTCGTCGTGCACCACGAGCGGCGGCTCGGGCGGGCTTCCCTCGCCGCGCCGGTGCGGCCCGAACCGCGGCGGCGGCGAATCGGGGGGGAGCGGCGTCACGAGCGCGCGGCCGCCGGAGCGCCCCGACCGGGTGAGCCGGGCCGCCTCGATCGCAGCCTCCGGCACGGTCGGCGAGACGAGGACATCGATCGTCCCGCCGCAGGCGAGACCCACGTCCCATGCCTGCTCGTCGCTGATCCCGTAGCGAACCACCCGTGCTCGGCCGGCCTTCCGGGCCGCCCAGATCTCTTCGGCCGCCGCCCCTTCGACGCACCCGCCGGACACCGAGCCCGCGATCCGCCCGTCGTCGGTCACCAACAGCACCGCACCCTCGGGCCGGGGCGC
>JBGPFS010000117.1:0-7507 GCA_041483455.1 Candidatus Limnocylindria bacterium
AGGTGGACGGCCGTCAGCTCGTCGACCGGGATGTTGAAGAAGCCCTGGATCTGGCCCTGGTGGAGGTCGAGGGTCAGGACCCGGTCGGCGCCCGCCACGGTGATCATGTCGGCGATGAGCCGGGCCGTGATCGGGACCCGCGGCTGGTCTTTCTTGTCCGAGCGGCCGTAGCCGTAGTAGGGGACGACCGCGGTGATCCGGCCGGCCGACGCCCGCTTGAAGGCGTCGATCATGATCAACAGCTCCAGGATCGAGTCGTTCACGGGCCGGCAGGTGGGCTGGACGAGGAAGACGTCCTTCTCGCGGACGTTGTCGAGGATCTTGACGAAGATGTTGTCGTTGGCGAACTTGAAGACGTCGACCTTGCCCGGCTCCGAGCTCAGGTAGCGGCAGATCTTCCGGGCGAGGTCCGGGTTGGAGTTGCCGTGGTAGATCTCGAACTGATCCGCGTACACGGGCGGCTCCTCAGCGCCGAGTCCCGGCGGGATCCGGCGGCTCAACCGACAGGACCCGGATCGGCCGTCCCCGGGCCGCTCGACCCGGCTTCGGGGTCGTCATCGTCGCCCATGATCCCCCGCGCCGCAAGTCCGGACTGGAAGGCCGCGATCGCGACCACCTTGTCGCCCTCCGCCAGGCGCATCACGATGACCCCCCGGGCGCCCGAGCTGTAGCGGTTGATCGAGTTCGTCTCGGTCCGGATCACCTGGCCGCCCGCGCTGATGAGGAACAGTTCCTCGTCCGCCTCGGTGACCTGCTGGACGGCGGCCACCGAGCCCGTCTTGCGACCTTCGAGCGCGATGAGCCCCACGCCCTGGCCCCCGCGATGCTTGACCCGGAACTCCGTCAGCGGGACCCGCTTGCCGTAGCCGGTCTCGGTCAGGACGAGCAGGTCCGACTCGGGCCGAACGACGCTCATCGAGACGACCGTGTCGCCCGCCCGCGCCAGCCGGATCCCGATCACGCCGCCCGCCGGCCGGCCCATCGGCCGGACTTCGGTCTCGTGGAAGCGGGCGATCTTGCCGAGGGCCGTGGCGATGATGATGTCGTCGCCGCCAGTCGCCACGTCGACCCACGCCAGCTCGTCGCTCTCGGCGAGGGTGATCGCGATGATCCCGCTCGAGCGGACCTTCTCGAACTGCTCGAGCGGCGTCTTCTTGACGATCCCGCCCCGGGTCGCCAGGACCAGGTACGAGCCGGGCGTGAAGTCCGGCAGGGTGATCGTCGCGACCGGCACCTCCCTCGGCTCCACCTGGACGCCGGGAAGGTTGATGATCGGCAGACCCTTCGCCTGGCGGCTCGCGTCCGGGATCTGGTGGACCTTCGTGCTGAAGACCCGGCCCCGGTTCGTGAAGAAGAGCGCGAAGTCGTGGGTGTTCGCCACGAGGAGGTGCTCGACGGCATCCTCCTCGCGGGTGACGTGCCCGATGATCCCCTTCCCGCCGCGGTGCTGGCGGCGGTAGGTGGCGACCGGCTGGCGCTTGATGTAGCCGCGGCCGCTGATCGTGACCACGACGTCCTCGTCGGCGATCAGGTCCTCGTCGGTCATCTCGCGCGACGAATCGTCGACGATCCGGGTCCGGCGCTCGCCGGCGTACTTCCGCTTCAGCTCGACGAGCTCGTCCTTGATGATCCCCGAGACGCGGGCCGGGTTGGCCAGGATGTCCTCGAGCTCGGCGATGAGCTGGATGACGGCCAGGTACTCATCCTCGATCTTCTGGCGCTCGAGGGCGGCCAGCCGGGCCAGGCGCATGTCGAGGATGGCCTGGGCCTGGAGCTCGGACAGGTCGAACCGGCTCATCAGGTTCGTCCGGGCCGCCTCCACGTCGGCCGATTCGCGGATCGTCTTGATCACCGCGTCGAGGTGGTCCAGGGCGATCTTCAGGCCCTCGAGGATGTGGGCCCGGGCCCGGGCCTTTCCGAGGTCGAACTCCGTCCGCCGGCGGACGACCTCGCGGCGATGGTCGATGTAGTTGCCCAGGACCGCCTTGAGCGGCAGCGTCATCGGCTGGCCGTCGACCAGGGCGAGCATGTTGAGGTTGAAGGCCGACTGCATCGGCGTGTGCTTGAACAGGTTATTGAGCACCTTGTGCGGGTTGGCATCCCGCTTGAGCTCGATATAGATCCGCATCCCGTCGCGGTCCGATTCGTCGCGCAGGTCGGCGATCCCGTCGATCCGCTTCGAGGTGACCAGCTCGGCGATCTTCTCCATGAGCGTCGCCTTGTTCACCTGGTACGGCAGCTCGGTGACGATGATCGCGGTCTTCCCGCCGCGGGTCTCCTCGAACGCGACCTGGGCCCGGACGACGACCCGGCCGTGCCCGTGGGCGTACATCTCGCGGATCGCGTCGACCGTCTCGTACTCGCCGGTGATCGCGTTCCGCCGGGTCTCGAACCGGTAGGCCGTCCCGCCGGTCGGGAAGTCCGGGCCGTTGATCAGGCCGCACAGCTCGTCGTTCGTGAGGGTCGGGTCGTCGATCAGCGCGACCGTCGCGTCGACGACCTCACCGAGGTGGTGCGGCGGGATGTTCGTGGCCATCCCGACCGCGATCCCCGACGACCCGTTGATGAGCAGGTTCGGCAGCTTCGCCGGCAGGACCTCCGGCTGCTCCTGCGTCCCGTCGTAGTTCGGGACGAAGTCGACGGTCTCCTTGTCGATGTCGCTCAGGAGCTCGTTCGCGATGGCGGTCAGGCGCGCCTCGGTGTAGCGCATGGCAGCCGCGCTGTCGCCGTCGACCGAGCCGAAGTTGCCCTGCCCGTCGATGAGCGGGTAGCGCATCGAGAAGTCCTGGGCCAGGCGGACCAGGGCGTCGTACAGCGCGACGTCGCCGTGTGGGTGGTACTTGCCCATCACCTCGCCGACGATCGCGGCGCACTTGCGGTAGGACGAGCCGGACGAGAGGCCCATCTCGCCCATCGTGTACAGGATCCGGCGATGGACCGGCTTCAGGCCGTCGCGGACGTCGGGCAGCGCGCGCGAGACGATCACGCTCATCGCGTAATCGAGGTAGCTGACCCGCATCTCGTCCTCGATGCGGATCGTCCGGATGTCGCCCAGGTCGTCGGTCACGGTCTACGGTCTCCCGGTCGGGTCAGAGCGGTGGTTCGGGCAGGGTTCGCGGTTCGGGCAGGCCGGCGGGCCCACCGAACCGGGCGGCCACGAGAGCGCCGTCGGAGGTCGCCGGCGCACCGGCCCGGCGACGGATCCCGGCGAGCCGCGCGCGGATCGGCTCGGCCACGTCCGGCGCGAGCTTCGGCAGGGCGTCCCGGATCACCCAGCCGCGGTGGCCGTCGTCGTCGGCCGCGGCCCGGGCCGCCTCGCGTTCGAGGAGCGCGGTGACGGCCGCCCGGTCGACCAGGACCAGCGAGCGGAGGGCCCAGGCGAGCGCCTTCTGCACGTCCGGCTCGGCGTCGCCGATGAGGCTGGCGATGAGCCCGAGTCCGTGCCTCGCGATCGCCGGCTGGCGCCCCGCCCGCCGGTCGATGAAGGGCAGCGTGGCGACCGTCGAGCCGACGAGCCGACGCTCCCAGCGGGAGGGCGAGTAGACGAGCTGCTCGAGCTCGGCCCAGCGGTACGGCTCGAGGAGGATCCCCCGCCCGACCGGGTGGGCGAGCGAATCGACGGTGATCCAGTCGCCGGCCTCGCGGGCGGCCCGGCGGAGGAGCTGCCAGGCTCGCTCCGGGTCCGTCCCGAGAAGCCGGTCGAGCAGGCCGAACGCGAACCAGCGCGGCTCCAGCTCCGGTTCGCCGAACAGCCGGTCTGCCACCTCGAGGAAGCCGCTCGGGCGGTCGCGCCGGGTCGCCTCCCGGAAGCCTCGTTCGACGGCCGCCATCAACGGCCAGCGGACCCCGTGGAGGCGGCCGATGCCGGGGGCGACCCGCTGCTGGCCGGCCAGGTACTCCGGGTCGGCCAGCCGACCGAACCCGCCGCGAAGGGCCGCCGCGAACGCCGTCGGATCCCCGACCAGCTCGGCGAGCTCCAGGCCAAGTGCCTCGGCCACCGGTCGGCGATCGGCGACGAAGGCGACAGAGCGCACCGTCGTGGCCGATCGCCCGGATCCGTCCGACGGCGCCGCGAGATCCTTCGGCGGCGACCCGTGAGATCGCGTCCGCCCGGTGGCCGCGACGTTCATCGGCCGGCCACGCTGTCGGGCGTAGCGGCCCCGGTGGAGCTCGGGGCTGCCGGATCGACCGCCGGATCGACCGCCGGGACCGCCGGCCCAGCCCCGGTCCGAAGGTCGCGGATCCGGTAGCCGTAGCGGGCCTGGAGCTCGCGCTTGTGCTCCTCGTCGGCGGCCACGTACAAGGCCTGGGCCGTCGCCAGGAGCGCGCCCCCGGCGTCGACGATCCGGCCCTCGGTCTCCACGAGGCGACGCCGGGACCGGACGATCCAGCCCTCGCCCCGGATCCGGGTTCCGACCGGGACGGGCCGCTTGAACTCGATGGTCAGGCGCGCGGTCACGCCCCAGTTGTCCTCGGCCACCAGCGCCCAGGCCATCACCTCGTCGAGGATCGTGGCGATGATCCCGCCGTGGGCGATCCCGCTCCAGCCCGCGAAGCGCTCGTCGAGCGTGAGCTCGGTCCACGAGCGAGCCGGCTCGAGATGGAGCTCCAGGTGCATCCCGTGGGCATTGAGCGAGCCGCAGGCGAAGCACTGATGCGGGTCGAACTCGAACGCCGCTGCGTCGGGGCCGTTCATCGGTCGGTCTGCCCGCTCGGGCAGGGCCTCAGATGTCAAGGTTGCGCACCTTCCGGGCCTCGGTCTTGATGAACTCCTTGCGCGGCGCCACCTTCTCGCCCATCAGCATCGTGAAGATCTCGTCGGCGCCGGCGGCGTTCTCGCTGTCGACCCGCAGCAGCGTCCGCGTCTCCGGGTTCATCGTGGTCTCCCAGAGTTGGTCCGCGTTCATCTCGCCCAGGCCCTTGAACCGCTGGACGGAGACGTTCTTGACGTTCATCTGCTTGACGATCGCGTCGCGCTCCTTCTCGGACTGAGCGTACTTCGTGACCTTGCCCGTGCTGACCCGGTAGAGCGGCGGCTGGGCGATGTACAGGAAGCCCGACTCGATCACCTTGGGCATGTGCCGGTAGAAGAGCGTGAGCAGCAGCGTCCGGATGTGGGCTCCGTCGACATCGGCGTCGGTCATGATGATGATCCGCTGGTAGCGCAGCTTGGCGAGGTCGAAGCTGTCGCCGATCCCCTCGATCCCGGCCCCGAGCGCGATGATGAGCGGCCGCACGTTCTCGCTGGCGACGATCTTGTCGAGGCGCGCCTTCTCGACGTTCAGCACCTTGCCCCGGAGCGGCAGGATGGCCTGGAAGCGCCGGTCCCGACCCTGCTTCGCGGAGCCGCCGGCGGAGTCGCCCTCGACGATGAACAGCTCGCTCCGCTCGGGGTCGCGCTCCTGGCAATCGGCGAGCTTGCCCGGCAGGGACAGGCCGTCGAGGACGCCCTTGCGGATGACGAGGTCGCGCGCCTTGCGCGCCGCCTCGCGGGCGCGGGAGGCGGTCAGGCACTTCTCGATGATCCGCCGGCCGTCGCCGGGGTTCTCTTCGAGGTACTGGGTGAGGCCATCGGCGACGACCGCCTGGACCTGCCCTTTCACCTCGGCGTTACCGAGCTTCGCCTTCGTCTGACCCTCGAACTGGGGCTCCACGAGCTTGACGCTGATCACCGCGGTGAGACCCTCGCGGACGTCGTCGCCGCTCAGGTTCGCGTCGGCATCCTTGAGGACTCCCGCCTTGCGTGCCCAGTCGTTGAGCGAGCTCGTGAGCGCCGCGCGGAATCCCGTGACGTGGGTGCCCCCGTCGGGAGTATTGATGTTGTTGGCGAACGCAAGGACGTTCTCGGTGTAGGTGTCGTTGTACTGGAGGGCCGCCTCGACGCTGGTGTTCCCCTCCCGCCGATCCATGTAGATCGGTCGGCTCGTGAGCGTCTCCTTGTTCCGGTTCATGTGCCGGACGAACGACATCAGCCCGCCCTCGAAGTAGAACGACCGCTCGCGATCGTTGCGCTCATCGGTGAACCGGATCCAGACTCCCTTGTTCAGGTAGGCCGACTCGCGCAGCCGCTGGGAGATCGTCTCGAACCCGTAGTCCGTCGATTCGAACATCTCCGTGTCCGCCCGGAAGCTCGTCCGGGTGCCGCTCCGCCCGGACGACGGCCCGACCCTCGTGACCGGCATCGTCGGCTTGCCGCGCGAGTACTCCTGGGCCCAGACCGACCCGTCCCGGGCCGATTCGACCCGCAGCCACTCGGAGAGCGCGTTGACGACGCTCACGCCGACGCCATGGAGACCGCCGGAGACCTTGTAGCCGCCGCCGCCGAACTTGCCACCGGCATGGAGCACCGTGTGGACGACCTCGAGCGCGTCCTTGCCGGTCGAGTGCTTGCCCACCGGCACGCCGCGGCCGTCGTCCGCGACCGTGACGGTGCCATCGGCCGCGATCGTGACCTCGATCCGGCTGGCGTGGCCGGCCATCGCCTCGTCGATGGAGTTGTCCACGACCTCCCAGACGAGGTGGTGGAGACCGCGGACATCGGTCGAGCCGATGTACATCCCCGGCCGCCGCCGGACGGCCTCGAGGCCTTCGAGGACCTGGATGCTCTCGGCGGTGTATTCCGACCCACCGCCCTTCGCCCGGGTGCGCCGGGCAGCCGGGGCGGCGCCGTCGGCGGCCGGGCTCGCGGCGGTCGCGCGGGCGCGCTTGCGGGTCGTGTCGTCGGTCACGCGGTTCCTCCGGTCAGGCGGTCGTACAGCCGCCCGAGATCCTCGTCCGAGTAGAACTCGATGATGATCCGCCCGCCCTTGCGCGAACGGGCGAGCGAGACCTTGGTGCCGAGTGCCCGGCGGAGGTCTTCCTCGACCCGCTCCATGTCGGGATCCGTCGACCGTCGCCCGGCGGCGACGCGGATGACGGGCGGCTCCTTGAGTCGACGGGCGAGCTCCTCCGTCTGCCGGACTGACAGATCCCGCTCGACGATCGCGCCGACCAGGTGGACCTGCTGGATCGCCGGGAGCCCTCCGAGCGCCCGGCCGTGTCCCTCGGTCAGGCGGCCGTCCGCGATCGCCTCTTGGACGGCCGGTTCGAGGTCGAGCAACCGGAGCGTGTTGGCGACCGTCGAACGCGCCCGGCCGACCCGCCTGGCAAGGTCCTCCTGCGTGAGTCCGAACTCGTCGATGAGCTGCCGGAAGGCGTGCGCTTCCTCCATCGCGTCGAGATCCGCCCGCTGGACGTTCTCGACCAGGGCGAGCTCGAGGTGGTGGCGGTCGGCGAGCTGGCGGACGACCGCCGGGATCCGTTCGAGGCCGGCCATCCGGGCGGCCCGTACCCGCCGCTCGCCGGCGATGAGCTGGTACCCGTCGATCGTCTCGACCACGAGGACCGGCTGGAGCACGCCGTGCTCGACGATGCTGGCGGCGAGCGCCTCGAGGTCGGCCTGCTCCACGGCGCGGCGCGGTTGGTACGGGTTGACCCGGATCCGATCGAGGGCGATCTCCATCGCCCC
>JBGPFS010000118.1:0-7448 GCA_041483455.1 Candidatus Limnocylindria bacterium
ACCGCAGAGTTCGAGCCTTGGATGTGCCGGTTGCTGGTGGAGCTCGGGGCGCGGCCGGTCGGGATCGACATCGGAGACCTCGCCGACGAGGCGTTCGTGCATCATCGGGTCGACCTGGGTGTCCCCGGCGCCCTCGACTTCCTCGCGACCGGATCGTTCGACGCCGTCCATGAGAGCCGTCTCTTCGGCTCACCCGAGTTCCGTGCCGCGCACGGGCGCGCCACCGAACGCATCCGCCGCGAGATCCATCGCCAGGAGCGGCGGCTCCTGCGGCCGGGCGGGATCCTCATCCACAGCGACGGTCGGCCCGGATCGCGGGGACACGCGCTCGCTGGGTGACCGCCCGTCTCCGGGCCATGCGGCCTGGCGGGGGATGCTGGAGCGGGGAGACGGGGTTCGAACCCGCGACAGTCTGCTTGGGAAGCAGACACTCTGCATCCGCTGTCGCGAAACGACCGGCATCTGCTGTCGCCCCGCGATGGAGCTCCGTTTGACGACAGCAGATAACCAGGGTCGATTTGGGCCGTAGCCCACGAGGGAGGCCTCGACGTGCGCGCCGCAGCGCCGGACGAGCGCCGAGACGGTCGAGTGCGGTCCCGCCGTCGGTCTATCGACGGCGCCCGCCTTCGATCACTCGCCCATCAGCTGGAGATGCACCCGGCGATCGCGGGCACGTACGCCGTCGAAATCGACGAAGTAGATCCGTCCGAACTCGCCGAGCTCCATCCGCCCGTCGACGATCGGGATCGTCTCCGAACGCCCGATCAGGCCCGAGCGGATATGGGCGTCCGTGTTGAGGCTCCAGACCGCCTCCTCGCCGAGGTCGTCGACCGCATGCTGGATGTGCAGCTTCCCGGGATGCAGGTACTGCCCCTCGTGCCGGCAGGTCGGGACCATCGCCTCGAGCCGGTCGAGCATGTCCTGGAGGAGATGCTCGGTGCCGTCGTAGAGCCGGTCGTGCGACTCCTCCTGGATGATCACGCTGCAGGTGGTGTGCTGGGAGTAGACCGTGATGATGCCCATCCGGATCCCGGAACGCGTCACCGCCTGTCCCGCCTCGGCGGTGACGTCGTGGAACATCGGTTTGTGGAGCGGGCTGCGGACCTCGACGATCTGGTGGTAGACGGTCATCGCATCGATCCTCTCCATTGGTCCGTGGGCGGCCCCGCCGGTCGCGCCGCCGCGGGGTTGATGCGCCCGGGTCGTGAGGCCGGGGTCACGAGCCCTCGACGGCCGCGGCGACCGGGTGGGTCGCCAGCCAGGCTCGGTGCATCGCCGTGATCATCGCCCGCATCGCGGCGACCGGATCGTCGGCCTTGAGGATGCCGCTGGAGGACCCGGTCCCGCCCACCCCCAGGCCGATCATCCGCTCCACGTCCTCGGGCGTCTGGACCCCGGCACCGCACATGACGATGATCCCGGGGTCGACCCGCCCGACCAGCTCGACCGCGCGCTCGACGAACCCGCGCATCGCCGTGGCGGCTGACCGGCTGGTCGCGATCAGCTCGGGCGGCTCGGCCAGGACGATGTCCGGGCCGAGCAGCGCGACCGCTGCTGCCTCCTGCGGCGAGTCGGCGTAGACCATGGTCAGGAGGCCGACCTCCCGGGCCCGCCCGATGGCTCGGTCGATGTCGCCGAGGGTCATCCTCCGCTCCGAGTGGTTGAGCATGGCGCCGACCGCCCCCGCCTCCCGGATCGCTTCGGCGAGGATGCTCCCGACCCCCCGCCCGGGCGTGACCGGATCCAGGTGCTGGGCGAAGACGAGCAGATGCCGGGTCGCCCGGGCGACGGCCGCGATGTCGACGGTCTGGGGATCGAAGATGACGCTGACCCCGAGCTCCTCGCTCAGCCGATCCGCCGCCTTCGCCAGGCGCACGGCCTCGGCGCCGTAGGCGTACCCCTTCAGACCGATCTCGAACACCGGCGCCCGAAGGCGAGGGCGGAGCCCCGTCATCAGACGACCACCGCCTCGATCCCGAGCATCCGCGCGAGGACCAGCAGCTGCTCGGTCCAGCGGCCCTGGGCGGCCGCCATGTGGTGCGGAGCTCCGGACTGGCACCACTCGTCGCACCAGTCGTCGATCCGGAGGCTGTCGTGGCGGAAGAGCGTCTGGGGTGCCGAGATCGGCCGGGGCGGGAACGGGATGAACTCGCCCTCCGAGATCACGAACCGCCACTGGTTCTCGCCCATGGTGACCAGGGCGAGGTTGGTGACCGGGCCGGGCTGGTAGGCGAACTCGAAGCCGGCTCCGAAGCCGCGGACGCCCTGGTAGTAGATGGAGTGCGTGACCTTGGCTTGACCCGGCGTCGCGAGGGCCGGGTTTCCGTGACCGTCGTGGGAGAACATCACGGCGTTGTTCTCGAAGTCGATCACGTAGTTCTCGACGGTCGTGGCCTGGCCGGCCAGCTCCTGGAGGATCAGCTGGGCCACCGCGCAGTTGACGTCGCCCTCGGGCGAGGCGGCGATCCCGATCTCGCACAGTCGACCGGTGCCGTAGGAGGGGATGATCCCGACCCGCGGGTCGGTGAGCCAGACCTGGTCGAACGCCGTGAAGGCGTCGAAGCCGTGCTCCTTGACCACCGATTCGAGGGCCAGGGCCAGCCGGACCGAGCGCTCGAACAGCTCCGGCTCCATCTCGACCGTGTACTTCGCCCGCTCGGTCGCGATCGTCGCGTCGACCTCGGCCTGGGGGATCTCGCCGAATCGGACCGCGATCTTCTCCGGTTCCAGTGGCCAGACCACCGGTCCGATGTCCTGGCGCAGGGAGAGCCCATCGAACATCAGGTCCGTCATCCCCTCGAACGGGTGACCGACGAGGGCGATCCGGGCGCTCCGCAGGCGGCGCCGGACGGCCGCGGCCCCGATCGTGTCGGCCACCTTGCGCCGGCCCTCGGGGTCGTCCAGGCGTGAGGTCACCATCGTGAAGTCGCGCCCGGTCCGGAGGAGGACGGCGGTCAGCTCGGGCATCCCGGCCATCCCCGAGTTGAGCATGACGACGTCGAACCCATCCGCCTCCCCGAGCCGGCTGATCCGCTGGGCGTTCCAGACGAGGACCGGCGCCGTGGTGTTGATGAAGCAGCGCGCCGGGACGACGCCCTTCGTGTAGGCCAGCTCCATGGCCACGATGATGTCGACGTCCTCCGCGTTGAACATCCGGGCCGCCGCCGCCGCCTGATGCTCCTCCTCCACCAGCCCGGCGTGGACGACGTCGCCATAGGCCGAGAGGAGATCCGCGATCTCCTGGGCCGCTGCGGTCGCCGCCGGCCGCATGTGACCGGTCTTGTTGTAGTCGTCCTCGAGCAGCGCCATGACCAGGACGCCGATCTTCGCCTTGACCGTCACCTCGAGCCTCCCTGCCCTATCTGACCGCGTTCATTCCGTGGTCCGGTCGATCCGGGTCGACCGGGCGGTCGATGCTGCGAACACCGGTCGCAGCGCCTCGAACAGCTCCCGGTACGTGCCGTAGGCCGCCTCGTACGCTCCGCGGGTCGCGGGGTCCGGCTCGAAGCGCTCGTGGACCGCGATCATCGCCCGGGCACCCTCCTCGAGGTCGCGGAACGCGCCGGTCGCGACACCCGCCAGCATCGCATCCCCGCGGATCGCCGCGTCCTCGCCCCGGAGGGTGATCACCGGGACGCCGCAGACGTCGGCCTTGACCTGGTTCCAGAGCGGGCTCCGGGCCCCGCCGCCATGGGAGTGGATCTCGGCCGCCGGCGCCCCGGCCCCCGCCAACAGCTCGATGTTGCGCCGGAGCATGAACGCGACGGCCTCCAGGATCGCCCGGACGAAATGACCCTTGCCGTGGCCGAGGCCGAAGCCGTAGAACACGCCGCGGGCAGCCGGGTCGTACTCGGGACTGAAGGCGCCGGCGAGGTGGGGCAGCATGACCAGCCCCTCGGATCCCGGCGGGACCGTCGCCGCGAGCTCGGTCAGGAGGTCGTAGGCGACCCGACCCTCGCGGTCGGCCCGCTCGACCTCCTCCCGTCCAAGGGTGTCGCGGAACCAGGTCAGCGCCATCCCGCCGGTCGGGCAGACGGGGCAGTAGAAGTAGCGCCCGGGCGCGGAATGGATGTAGACCGGCGTCTGGCGACTGTCGTCCCGACCGTGGCGGTCGACCGAGGCCTGGAGGGTCAGCGCGCCGCCCGTGCTCTCCGACACGATGCCCGGGCCGATGTTCCCGACCCCGACCGCACCGGCGCCCTGGTCCATCCCGCAGGCGACGACGATCGCCCCGGGCGCGAGGCCGAGCGCCTCGGCCGCGGACGCACTCAGCTTTCCGATGACCTGGCCGGGCTCGACCGGCTCGGCGAGCCGGCGCTCATCGAGCCCCAGCACGTCCAGCATCTCGCCCCACCAGTGCCGGTCGACGATGTCGAAGAGCAGCGACGTGCATTGGATCCCACCGTCGGTCGCGAAGCGTCCGGTCAGCCGGTGGAGGAGGAAGTCCTCCACCAGCAGGAACCGGTCCGCGCCAGTGAAGAGGGTCGGGTCGTTGGCTCGCCACCAGAGGAGCTTGCACGCGGTCCAGGTCGGGACGACCGAGGGCACGCCGGTCACGTCGTAGATCCGGTCCTGCCCAAAGCGCTGTTCGAGGAAGGCGGCCTCAGCCGTCGCGCGGTTGTCGAGCCAGACCAGGGCCGGGCCGATCGGGCGGCCATCCGCTCCGACCGGGATCACCGTCTCGCCGTGGCTCGAGACGCCGATCGCTCCGATCGAGGCGCCATCGATCTGGGCCGCCGCGATGGCCCGGCCGATCGCCGTCCGCGTCGCCTCCCAATAGCGCTCCGGATCGAGCTCCGCCCGGTCGGGGGCCGGCGTCCTGAGGCGGTACTCCTCGCCGGCGGCCGCCAGGAGTCGGCCGTCCTCCGCGAAGAGGCCGACCTTGACCGCCGTGGTGCCGATGTCGAGCCCGAGGAGCGTCGCCATGGTCGGGCGGCCTAGCCGATCCCGTACCTCTTGGCCGCCTCGATCGGGTCGACCCCGGCCTTGACCACGTCGCGCAGGGCCTGCAGGAAGGCCTCGGTGTCGGCGGCCTGGATGAGGTTCCGGCCGAACACGACGCCCCGCGCCCCGGATCGGACGGCCCTGGCGGCGAGGGCCAGCGCGTCGCGCTCGCTGGGCAGCTTCTTGGCTCCAAGGGCGAGGATCGGGACCGGCGTCGATCTGACGATCTCCGAGAACCGGTCACCCGTGTAGAACGTCTTGACCAGGTCCACGCCCAGCTCGGCCACGATCCGGCAGCCGATCGAGATGACCTCGTGGCGTTCCTCGGGGGAGATGTCCTCGTGGCCGGCCGGGTAGACCTCACCCACGATCGGGACGCCCGCCTCGCGCTTCTCCGCGACGCACCGGGCGACCATCGCCACGTTCTCGGCGTCGACCGCCTCCGAGCCGGTCTTGATCGACATCCCCACCAGGACGATATCCGCGCCCAGGGCGGCAGCCCCCGCGGCGCTGATCATCGGCACGCTCCGGCTCTCGCGGTAGTCCCACTGGGTCGCGTACTGGGTGCCCCAGTTGAGGCGGACCATCATCGCGGGCGCGCCGCGCCGTCGGAAGACCGACGCGACATGAGCGGCCGAGCCCGGGCTGATGAGGATCGCGTCCGCCCCGCTGAGGCGGTCGACGATCGTCGAGAGGTCCTCGAAGCCCGGCCGTGGGCCGTTGTACAGGCCGTGGTCGATCGCGGCGACGACGGCGTTGCCCCCGCCATCGAACAGCCGTGCCAGACGGATCTCCTCGCCGGTCGACACCGCCACGCCTCCACTCAGGACCGGCACCTTCCAGCGGGCCGTCGGGCGTCCGGTTGGGTGTCGGAAAACGTACTGAATAACGCACGCTATGCTATCGACGGTGTTGCGGATGTCAAGCCGTACCCGAGGGTCCGGATCGTCGCCGGAGAGGTGATGGGAGCGTGCTCGGTCGGCAGGGCCGACGCCCGGTCGCTTGTCGAAACCTGAACGATGATGTTGCGATTCGTTTGCGTTCGGGCGTAGGATGCGGCCGGACTCGGAGAAGATGCCGATCGAGACCGTGTCTGACGCGGGGCTCCCGGGAGCCAGGCCCTGGCGGGATCATCGACGCCGCACTCGAGCCGCGGCGGGATCGTTCGAAAGGAGACGTGGGCGTTGAATCGGAAGTCCTACCTGGTCCTCGCGGCCACGATGGTCGCGACGATCGTCGTACAGGCCTGCTCCTCGGCGGGAACGAGCTCGGCGCCGTCCGCGGCACCGAGCGGTGGATCCTCGCCGGCCGCGGGTTCACCGTCGGCACCGGCGGCACCGGTGACCCTCACGCTCTGGCACAACTACGGGGTCGAGTCGAACGCCAAGGTCACCGATGCCCTGGCCAAGGCCTACATGGCCGCTTACCCCAACGTGACGATCCAGCTCGTCGCCCAGCCGGCCGATAACTACTTCGCGCTCCTGAAGGCGGCCGCCATCTCGAAGACCGGCCCGGATCTCCTGACGATGTGGACGGGCCTGTTCGCCCTCCAGAACCAGAGCTTCCTCGAGCCGCTCAACCAGTACATGCCGCTCGAGACGCTCCAGAAGTTCGACGGCATCAACTGGTGCTCGAAGGACCTCAAGGTCGAGACGGGCGCGGTCTGCGTGCCGCTCGACCTGCAGTACTACAACGGCTTCTACAACAAGGACTTGTTCACGAAGGCCGGCATCACGTCTTTCCCGACGACCTGGGACGAGCTGTACGCCGCATGCGACAAGCTCAAGGCGATCAACGTCATCCCGATGACCTACGGCACCGGTCTCCAGGCCCTCAACGCCGGCTTCTACCCGTACTACGACCTCAGCTACATGATGATGATGTACTCGGTCGATGACTGGAAGAAGCTCTACAACGGCCAGATCGCCTGGACCGACCCCAAGATCGTCGACCAGCTGACGAAGTGGGCGGCCCTCAAGACGAAGGGCTGCACGAACGACGACGTGCTCGCGAACAACGCCTCGGTCTCGCAGTTCGAGTCGGGCAAGGCCGCGATGACGCTCGAGGGCTCGTGGGGCTTCAGCGAGTTCCAGGCCAAGCTCGGCGCCGCGGTCGGGGTCTTCGTCCCGCCCTTCAACGACACCCAGGCCAAGGGCGTCGTCGAGTTCCCGGGCAACGGGTTCGGCGTCACCAGCTACTCCCAGCACAAGCAGGAGGCGGCGAACTTCCTGGCCTGGATGGTCACGCCAGCAGCGCAGAAGATCATCGCCGACGGTGGGCTCATCCCGACCGTCGCCGGGGCTGCACCGACCAATTCCCTGGCGCTGGCGATGCTCGACTTCGCGGCGAACCAGGGCTTCACCCGCTACCCGATGATCGACAACGTCATGCAACCCGAGGTGACGGACGTCGCGACGAAGCTCCTCGACGCCGTCCTCGCCGGGACGACGACGCCGAAGGATGCGGCCCAGAAGATCCAGGACACGCTGATGGCGCTGCCGGCC
>JBGPFS010000119.1:0-7423 GCA_041483455.1 Candidatus Limnocylindria bacterium
CTGTCGTGGGACGGCGGGAATAACTGGACCACCAACAAGTCGGTGGCGTTCACGGCCACGGGCCTGACCACCTACACGTTCGGCGGCGTCGCCGACACGTGGGGCCGGGCGCTGGGGGCGTGGGCGGTCGGCGACTTCACGAACGCGAACTTCCGGCTGCGGATCACCGATGTGGCGAACAACACGACCCGGACGTTCAGCCTCGACGCGGTCGGGATCCGGATCAACTACACGCCGTAGGGAGTCCGATCCGGCCGCGTCCGGACCGGCGTGGGTGGGCGGCTACACTGCCCCGATGACCGCCCGCGCCCGACCGACCCGGACCGCAGCCGACCTCGTCGTCGCCTGCCTCGAGGCCGAGGGCTGCGAGCGCGTCTTCTCGGTGCCGGGCGAGGAGACGATGGACCTCCTCGACGCGCTCTCCCGGAGCGAGCGTATCCGCCACATCACGACTCGCCACGAGCAGGGCGCCGCGTTCATGGCCGACGTCCACGGTCGGCTGACCGGCCGCGCCGCGGTCGCGATGTCGACCCTGGGCCCGGGCGCCACGAACCTGCTGACCGGGATCGCCGACGCCTACCTGGATCGCGCCCCGCTCGTCGCGATCACCGGCCAGGCCAGCTCGGACAAGCTCCACAAGGAGGCACACCAGGTCGTCGACATCGTCCGGATGTTCGAGCCGGTGACGAAGTGGAACACCCGGGTCGAGCGGGTCGACGCGATCCCCGAGATCGTGCGCAAGGCGTTCCGGGTGGCCGAGCTCGCGAAGCCCGGCCCGACCCACATCGAGCTGCCCGAGAACCTGGCCGCGCTGGAACCCGAATCCGGGGCGGCCACCCAGCCCCTCGAGCGCTCGCGGACGTACTTCCCGGAGCCGACCGAAGCGGCGATCGCCCACGCGGCCCGGCTCATCGCCGGATCCGAGCGCCCGATCGTGCTGGCCGGCAACGGCGTCCTCCGCCGGCGGGCCTCGCCCGAGCTGCGGGCCTTCGCGCGCGGCCTCCACGTCCCGGTCGCGGTGACGTTCATGGGCAAGGGCGCGATCGACGACCGGAGCCACCTCTCGCTGATGGCCGTCGGGCTCCAGGCCCGCGACCACGTCCTGACCGGCTTCGACCGGGCCGACCTCGTGATCTCGGTCGGCTACGACCCGGTGGAGTACGGCCCCGCTCTCTGGAACCCCGACCGCAAGAAGCGGATCGTCCACATCGACACCACGCCCGCGGAGGTCGATGCCTCGTACGTGCCCCAGGTGGAGCTGATCGGCGACGTCGGCGGCACGCTCAGGCGGCTGCTCGCCGCGCTCCTGCCGCTCGGGATCGGGGGGCGCGACGCGACCCAGCGCCACCTGGCCAAGGAGACCCTGGTCAACTCCGACCTGCGGACCGCGCTCCTCGCCGAGCTCGGGGCGTACGAGGCCGACGACGGGTACCCGATCCGGCCCCAGAAGGCGATCGCCGACCTGCGCCAGGCCCTCGGTCCCGAGGACATCGTGGTCAGCGACGTCGGGGCCCACAAGGTCTGGGTCGCCCGGCTCTACCAGGCCTACGAGCCGAACACGGTGATCATCTCGAACGGCTTCGCCGCGATGGGGATCAGCCTGCCCGGCGCGATCGCCGCCAAGCTCGTCCACCCGGACCGCAAGGTCGTCGCCCTGTGCGGCGATGGTGGCTTCCTGATGAACAGCCAGGAGCTCGAGACGGCCAAGCGGATCGGCGCCAACGTCACGGTGGTCGTCTGGCGCGATGACGGCTACGGGCTCATCGACTGGAAGCAGCGCAACCAGTTCGGCCGGCCGTTCGCCGTGGAGTTCGGCAACCCGGACTTCGTCGCCTACGCCCGGAGCTTCGGGATCGCCGGGTTCCGTCCGGAGTCGGCGGCCGACCTTCTGCCCACGCTCCGCCGGGCCCTCGACGTCGACGGCCCGGCCCTCGTCGAGGTCCCGATCGACTACCGCGAGAACCTCCGGCTGACCGAGCATCTCGGGGCGCTGTCGGGTACCGGCTGAGGCTCCTGGACGCCGCGGCGAGCGGGCGGGAGGTCCATCGACGCACGATTTCGCCGTCATCCTGCTGACATCGCGAGCGGGCCGAGCGCATTTGCGCGCCGGGGCATTGACACCGGTACTTTCGTACTGGTACACCTAACGTCCACACATCGAGCACGCAGCGCCGGGGGGCGCGCCTCGGGTGTCGGAACAGAGGCGTCCGGGGACTCGTGGTCGGCCGCGCCCAGAGCGCCGATCACTCTACGAGACAGTGCGCGCTCCGAGATTCCGGGGGCGGAAGGGTCGGGTCATTGACCTTGGCGTCGAGCCACCCAGCTGCGATGTGCAGCCGTCCGACTTTGACAATCATTCCCGGTTCCGCGAGACCGGGCTGGAGCCCCCGCGCCCTGAACGCGGGGGCTTCTGCCCGTCTCGCTCAGATCGCCCAGGTCGTCGTCGGTCGAGGTAGTCAGGGAGGTCGGTCATGAACGAGCGCGCGAAGCTCGACACCACGGATCGGAGTCGAACCATGGGGTTCGCCATTCGACGCCTGCACCTCGGTGTGCCCGGGCTCGCGATCGTCATGACGGCGTTGCTCGCCGTCGGCGCGATCCCAGCCCTCGCGGCGGGAGCACCGTCCCTCGCGACCGACAAGCCTGACTATTCTCCAGGGCAGGTCGTCCACATCTCAGGCACGGGCTTTGCGGCCGGCAACTACGACATCCCGGTCAAGCGGCCGGATGGCAGCATCGTCCTCGTCGATCCGGTCACGCACACGGCCACCCCGGGCTGGGGCACCGCAACGGCCGGCGCCGACGGGTCACTCGCCTACGATTATCAGCTGGATGGCATCGCCGGTTCGTACGAAGCGCGGGCCTATCCGTCGCCGTGGAACGGCGACTGGACTGCGGCCCCTGTGGCGTCGGTCACATTCACGGACCTCGTCAGCGACTTCAAGCAATGCGCCAACAAGGACAGCCCGTTGCCCGCAGGCACCTGCCACTGGATCGGCTCGATCGTCCAGGGGTCGAACGCCAATTACACCGAAGGGATGGCGCTCCCGCAGCGTGTCGTCTTCGACGGGATCGTTGCGACGAGCGGGGACAACCACGTCCTGACCTTCGACCACGACAACACCAAGGGTGGTATCCACGCGTTCGATTACCTGGTCTCGTACGCCCAGGCGACCTTGCTCGCAAGCAACTACGGCTTCCCGTATAGCAGCAGCCTCTTCGATCAGGCCTGCGCTGATGAGATCGGTCCTCCTGGCACACTCCAGGCGACCTGCAACGCGATCCGCACTGGTGCGAATCATGCCGTCGTCAACGTTCCGGACGACCCGTTCATCAGCAAGGATGGCTCGACCCAGTCGCGCATCAACGCCTTCGAGGGCGTCTGGGGCGATCGGACGATCGACATCTACGGCAACGCGCCGATCACCAATGCGACGCTGGCGCTGAGCCATGACGTCTCGAACGGCGGCGACACCGGCGACTCGACGATGCAGTACGTGCTCACGTGGACCTCATCCTCCACGTCGATCCTCATCACCTACGCGACGCATATCGCCATCGGTGGGGATCCTTCGGTCAACCCCCAGGCCTGGGGGATCAATCTCGGGGCATCTGCGATCAGCGGTGGCCCATACCACAACAACCTCGACAACCTCGATGGCGCGACGCTCGGCTCCCAGGACAACCAGCTAAAGGGCGCCGATCTCGTCAAGCTTCCGCCCACGGTGGTCACGACCTCCAGTCCCACGGGTGGCAGTGTGGTGCCGGGAACGACCGCCTCTGACACGGCGACCGTCAATGGCAGCTCCGGGCCGGGGACGGGCACGATCGATTTCTACCTCTGCGGTCCGGGCCTGACGACCGCGGCAAACGCGACGACCGGGTGTCCGTCGGGCGGAACCCATATCGGGTCCGCTGTGACCCTGTCAGGTGGCTCCGCCACGAGCGCGGCAACGTCGAGCGCCCAGACGCTTGGGATCGGCCTGTACTGCTGGCGGGCCGAGTACACGCCTGGCGCCCACAGTCCGTACCTTGCCACCAGCCACACCAACGGCACGACCGAGTGCTTCACCACCGTCAAGCAGCCGTCCAGCACGGACACGACCGCCGATCCGACCGGCGGGAGCATCGTGCCGGGCACGAGCGCCAGTGACAGCGCGACGGTCTCCGGCGGCCTCGGCCAGCCGACCCCGACCGGCACCGTCAAGTTCTTCCTGTGCCAGCCCGGGACGGTCACCGCGAACGGTGGTGACTGCAGCGCCGGTGGCGACCAGATCGGCACCCCGGCCGCGGGCGAGACGCTCAATGGTTCGGGGGTGGCGACCTCGGAGGCGTCGACGAATACCCTGTCCCCCGGCACGTACTGCTGGCGGGCCGAGTACAGCGGCGACGACTTCTACCTGACGTCGAGCCACACCAACAGCACGACCGAGTGCTTCACCGTCATCCACACACTGCATCCAGGAACCATCGGTTTCTGGCGGAACTGGCGGAACCACTACACAAGCGGCCAGTTCCAGCTCCTGATCGACTACCTCAAGACGAACAACGCGGCGATCTACAACAAGGATCTGGTCAACGCTACGGCTGACGACTTGACGATCGCGAAGATCGATGCGATCTACTACTTCGGCAACAAGACGCCGCGCCAGCAGATGGTCATGGCCCAGTTCACCGCCCTCAAGCTCAACCTGGCGATCACGCAGCTTGACGGGACGGGTGGCCTCGTCCAGTTGAACGATGACATCTGTCTAGCCGGCACCATCAATGTGTCCGGGATTCCTGGCGCCGGTGTCATGTTCGAGGGGGCCGGATCCGACAACATCCTCACGATCCAACAGGTTGTGACGTTCATCGAGTCGAAGTGGACCGGTAACCTCACCACGAACCGGAATGACTGGACGTTCAACTTCACGAAGAGCCAATGGGACACTGTCATCCAGGTCATCACCGGGATGAATGAGGGCACGCTGATCGTCACCGCCGGCTGCTGATGTCTGTCGGCGAGATCACGGCGCGTCGCCGTGGGCTCGCCTGATATCAAACCCAGCACGATGGACCGGCCGCTTCGCGGCCGGTCCATCGTCTCGTATCGGAGCGCTCCTGGGTGACACCTAGCCGCTCGACGGGTGCCAGGGATCGCACGCGTCGGGGAACGCGGGCCCGATTCGCCGCGGCATTCGGCGTGATCGCGGTCGTCGTGCTTGCCCTGTCGACCTTGGGAAGCGGAGCGATCCTCTCGCCGAACTCATCGGCCGTGAGCCCGACGGCAAACACTGCCTCCTCGCCGACGGTCAATGCCTCCTCCTCGCCGAACTCATCGGCCGTGAGCCCGACGGCAAACACTGCCTCCTCGCCGACGATTGATGCCAAGTCCATCGATGGGCTGCTTGCCTACGTCCGCCGGGAGTATTGGGAGATCTACGACGCTGACCGTAGCCCCGGCACGGATGACGATCTCACGAGCTCGAAGCTTGACCTGATCCTGAAGGGCGCTGCGTCCACGGATGCAGCGCTCAAGGTCCAACTACTCGGTCAGCTCACGACGACCATCCTTGACCTGTCGTCCACGGCCATCGGGGCGGCGAGCGGCGAGCGCATCTGTGATGCCGGGCACACCGACGTCACTGGCGTAGCCGGTGCCACGGAGCTCTTCGGCGAGGCCCATCCCACCATCGGGACCGTGGTAGCCAATCTCATCGGTGCCTGGAACGGCCACCTCACGAACGACGGGCGTGCCTGGTCGTTCGGCTACAGCGAAGCCAAGCAGATGGTCGCCGTCTTGGTCCTCGAAGGCATGAACGCCGGCCGGCTGATCACGTCGAGCGGGTGTTGACCGGCAAACGAAGGAGTCGGTGGCCTCCGCGGACCACCGACTCCTTCGAGGCGCGCTGGCTCAGTCCGCGGTGTAGCTCATCGAGGCACCCTTGAGTGGGGTCTCGGAACTCGGGAACATCCAGACGTAGGCGGTGCACGAAGCGCCGCCGCCTGCCCACGACAGGCCGAACGGGCCGGCGAGTCCGTCGTGGACCGCCAGATACTGGGCGTAGACCACAGTTCCGCCCTGGCTGCACTTGTTGGCGACCCAGAGCTTGGCGATGTCACCGGTCTTGATCCCGGCGGTTCCGACGCGGAAGGAGACAGCGTCGCCGACGGTGGGCCACGACGTGGTGGCCACCGCCGAATTCGCGAAGGCGATGCTGACACCGGCGCGTGCGGCTTGTGCATTCCCGACTCCGGCGACGAAGGCAGCCGGCTTATAGACCGCTGAGAGCGAGAGGGCGATCGCCGCGATGATCGCGGCGATCAGGAACGCCTCCGCCAGCGCACCGATGGAATGGCGCGCAGCCGAGGCGGCAGTGGAAACAGCCCGCATGGCCTAGACCTCCTGGTTTCGGTAACCCGGCTGACTGGTGCTGAACCAGTCCCGTGGCTTTGCGTCCCCGCCTCGCGACGGGTTTGCCATTTGTCGACCCAGTCGCCCTGAACGAAGCTGGTCAGCGGCCTCTGATTGACCGACGACGGCCGCATCCACAACGGTATGTCGTCATCCCCGCTACCCATATGGCCGATTGGTCCCCAGGGTGCCGCCGAGTGGTCAGCAGCAGACCGCACCTGAGCCCATGGGACGGGATGTATCCCAACGACCCACGGTGCTGGGACGCACCGCCTATGCGACGCTGCCGCCCGGCTCCGGCGCGTGAACCTCCACGGACCCGAGTCCTCGGGCGTCGAGCTCCGTCCGCAGCTGGGCCGGCGTTCCGGCGAGGGCCGGGAACGTCCCGTAGTGGATGGGCATCACGTGCTCGACACCCAGCAGCTCGACCGCCCTGGCGGCCTCGCGCGGGCCCATCGTGTAGTGGCCGCCGATCGGGAGCATCGCCAGGTCGGGGCGGTGGAGCTCCCGGATCAGGGCCATGTCGCCGAACACGTCGGTGTCGCCTGCGTGGTAGATCCGGAAGCCGTTCTCCATCTCGACGATGAAGCCGGCCGGCTCGCCGAGGTAGAGCGGGACGCCACCGTCCGGATTCCAGTCGCCGGCGGAATGCTCGGCCCGGACCATCGTCACCTGCAGACCGGCGGCCTTCACCGTCCCGCCCTTGTTCATCCCGGTCACCTGGTCGCCGCCGCCGGGCAGGCGTCGTGAGAGCCACAGGCTCATCTCGTGGATGCACGGCCAGGCCGGCCGGAGCCGGCTCGCGATCGCGACCGCGTCACCCATGTGGTCGTTGTGGCCGTGGGTCACAAGGAGCAGGTCGCAGCGACTGACGCTGTCCGCCGAGCGGGGGCTCTTCGGGTTGCCGAACCAGGGGTCGAAGAGGATCGTCTTGCCGCCCGGCGAGACGACCTCGACGCAGGCATGGCCATACCAGGTGATCCGGGTGTCGCGGTCGAGTCCCATGGCTGTACCTCCGGCGCAATC
>JBGPFS010000120.1:0-7398 GCA_041483455.1 Candidatus Limnocylindria bacterium
CCAGAACGACTATCGCCATCCGCGCTTCATCGCGACGGTCCCCGGCCAGGGCTACCGGTTCATCCCCACCTTCTCGAACCAGGGCTGGGCCGGTGGACGGGAGCCGGACGAGGCCCGGCGCAACTGAGGGTCGCGGGGGTGTGCCGGGAGCGGCGCGGTCGTGGCTCGGCGGGCGGTCAGGGCTTCCGCTCGAGGATCGGGCGGGCCTTCTCGGGATCGTCGACGACGAACGTGAACATCGCCCGGTCGCCCCAGCGGCCAAGGAAGAGATGGCCGTAGATGTTCACTCCGGCCGCGGCAAGGTCGCGGGCGAGGCCAGCCATGCCGCCGGGCCGATCGCCCACCTCGGCCAGGATCGATTCACCCTCGATGAACGTGTAGCCACCCTCGACCAGGACGGCCTTCGCGACATCGTCGTTGGCGGTGGTCATGATCACGTGGCCGACGTCGCCGATCCCGCCGCCGCCGATCGCCCGGAGATCGACGCCGCGCCGGGCGAGCTCCTCGGCGAGGACAGCGAGCGCGCCGGGACGGTTCGGGAGCTGGACGACGAACTGGCGGGCCATCGGATCCTCCGGGGGAGTACGGGGTGCGGCGATTCTCGCACGTCGGCGGGGCAAGGACGGCGGGGCACGGACGTCGCGTACCGAGGGCGGCTAGCATGGGGCGCCATGGACCCCTCGTTCCCGGCCCCGCTTCGGGCGACCCTCGATGACCTCCCTGCACCCGCCGCCGAGGCTCTCCGAGCGGCGGCCGCGGGGTCGCCCGACCCGGGCGATGGGGGGACCATGCAGGCCGGGGGCGTGGACTGGTCGGTCCGAGCCTGGGGCCCTTCGGTCGGCCGGCCGGTGCTCCTCCTCCACGGCGTCACCTCGAGCGCCCGGGCCTGGTGGCGGATCGGCCCGGCGCTCGGGGCCCTGGGCTGGCGGGTCGTGGCGCCCGACCTCCCGGGTCATGGCGGATCGTCGCGCTACGCGGGCCGCGGGCGATTCGAGAAGACGGCCGAGGAGGTCGTCGCGTTGGCCGCATCGGCGTTCGGCTCGTCGGCGTTCGACCAGCCGGAGTTCGGCTCGTCGGGGTTCGGCTCGTCGGCCCCGACGGACCTCGCCGTGGTCGGCCATTCCTGGGGCGCGATGATCGCGGCCGAGCTGCCGCGAGCCGGCCTCCGGCCCGAGCGGATCGTCCTGCTCGACCCCCCGAAGATGGATCGGGTCGCCTGCCAGGCGATGGTCGACGAGCCATCGTCGCGGCCGTCACCCGCCTTCGAGGTCAACCTGGCCGCCCTCCAGGCCGAGAACCCCGACTGGCATCCCGGCGAGTGGGCGGCCAAGGCCGAGGCGCTGACCCAGGCCGACCTCCCGGCGATCGTGGGGGTCCTGCTCAAGAACACCTGGGACGGGGGGCTCGCCGCCCTGGCCGACCCGGCCGCCGCCGGGATCCCGACCTGGATCGTCCGGGGCCAGGAGCCCGCCGGCTCGCTGACGCCCGACGCGCTCCTGGCGGCCTTCGCGACATTGCCCGGCGTGGGGGCCGGGCGGATCCTCACGGTCGCGGAGGCGGGGCACTCTCCGCAGCGGAACCGGATCGAGGCGACCGTCCTCGCCCTGCTCCGCGCGCTCGAGGGCTGACCGCGGCGCCGCCGAGCGCCGCCCGGCGGATCGCCATCGCGCGCCGGTAGGCGGCCACGTAGGCTGGCGCGGCGCCCGTCTCCCAGCCGAAGTCGACCGCCATCCCCCGCGCCTGCAGCGCCCGCCAGGCCGGCCAGGCGCCGGCGGCCGAACCCTCCCCGCGCAGGGCGAAGGCCTGGTCGCAGGCCCACACGAGGCCATCCGAGGTCGGGTGCTCGAAGACGAACCCGGTCCCCTCCCCCGGTCGCGTCGCCTCGTCGACGACCGTGTCGGCCAGGCCGCCGGTCCGATGGACGATCGGCGGCGTGCCGTAGCGGAGGGAGATCATCTGGCCCTGCCCGCACGGCTCGAACCGCGACGGCATGAGGAACAGGTCCGAGCCGGCGTAGATCCGGCGGGCCATCGCCCGGTCGAACCGCTCGTTCAGGAAGACCCGGTCCGGTCGCTGCCGGGCGAGCGTCCGGAACGGGGCCGCGAGGGAGGGGTCGCCACTCCCCTGGACGACGATCCGGGCGCCCAGGGCGAGAAGCCCATCGGCGGCCCCGGCGAGCAGGTCGAAGCCCTTCTGCGGGTCGAGCCGACCGATCATCCCGAGCACCGGGCCGGTGTCGCCGGGGTCGAACCCCGCCCGCTCGAGGAGGTCGGCCCGGCAGGCGGTCTTGCCGGATGGGTCCGCGGCGGAGTAGCGGGCCGCGAGGTCGCCGTCCGTGGCGGGATCCCAGACCCCCGTGTCGAGGCCGTTGAGGATCCCCAGCCAGCGCGGGCCGGGCGGGTCGCCGGCGGGCGGCAGCCCGACCTTCCAGCGGAGCGTATCGTCGAGCCCGAAGCCGAACGCGGGCGTGAGCGACTCGGCCGCGAAGGTCGGACTGACCGTGTTCGCGACGTCGGACCGCGCCATCCCGGCCCACAGGAGGTCGATCCCGACCGCGTCTGCTGCCACGACCCCGTCACCCGGGGCCAGGCCCAGCGAGCCCAGCTCGGCCCGGTCCACCCAGCCGTGATAGGCGAGGTTGTGGACGGTCAGGACCGAGGCCGCCGGCCCCAGGAGCGGGTCGGCGGCGTAGAAGCGGTCGCGCAGGACGAGGGCCGCGGCGGCATGCCAGTCGTGGAGGTGGAGGACGTCGACCGGCCGTGGCTCGATGCCCGACGCGGCCTCCAGCCGGAGGGTCTCGAGGGCGGCCCGGGCGAACAGGCCGAACCGGGCGGCATCGTCGGGGTAGCCGTAGATCGTTTCGCGCCCGAACGCCTCGGGCTGCTCGACGAGACGGAGCCGGTAGCCCTGGGCGTCGAGCGTGCGGACCGTGACCGTGACGCCCCGACCCTCCGGTCCGTACGGTCCGGGCACGGGGACGCTCGTCGTCCGGACGGACTCGCCGCGGGCCCCGGCAGCCTCGACCGCCGCCGCGAACGACGCCTCGGTCTGACGGTAGGAGGGCAGGAAGACCTCGACCGGCCGGTCCGGGCCGCCCGACTCCTCAGGCAGCCGGCCGAGCGCCCGGGCGAGGGCGTCGACGACGTCGCCGAGGCCGCCGGTCTTCGCCCACGGCTCGCACTCGGCCGCGATCGAGACGACGCGCACTAGGTCTTGAGGTCGGGGTTCGGCAGCAGGATCTCGTCGACCTGCTTGACCAGGTCCCAGTAGCTCGCGATGAAGCCGCGCAGCGTGCGGACCGTGGGGCCGAACGAGTCGAACTCGTCGATCGTCAGCCCATCCGGTTCATACGCCCGCCGGAAGTCCGGCACGGTCGCCAGGAGCTCGTCGACGAAGCGGGCTGGCACGGGCTCGTCGAAACGCGGCCGGACCTCCACCGTCGAGGCGTTGAAGCGGCGCTGCCAGGCGTACGGGATCGTGAGGGTCACGTCGCCGCCGATCAGCTCGGACCAGTGGAGGTGGTGCCGGTAGGCCGCCGCGAGGAGGCGGGTCCGGTAGCCGCGCTCGCGGAAGATCGGGACGGCCCGCTTGAACACCGCCAGGCCGGCCCAGTTCGGAGCCGCCGGGTCGACCGTCAGGCCGTCGCGGTCGAGGACCACCTTCATCCAGTCGTCGAGCCGGCCGATCATCAGCGTGCAGACCGGCGACATCGTCGAGGTGGCGAGGCCTTCCGCCTCGCGGCGCTTGAGGGCCCGCTCGACCGCCTCGCCCACGGCGAGTGCCTGCGGGAGCGCGAAGCTGACCGTGGCGTTGATGCTGACGCCGCGGTAGGTCGCCTCCTCGAGCGCCCGGAGGCCGGCGGCCGTGGCCGGGAACTTGACCTGCATGTTCGGGGCGAGCGCGGCGAACCTGACGCCCTGCTCCAGCATCCGGGCGGCGTCGACGTGGTTCGTCGGGTTCGTCTGGATCGAGAGTCGCCCATGCCGGCCGTTCGCGGCCCGGAAGATCGGCTCGAGGAGGGCTGCGCCGCGGGCCGCCATCTCCTCGATGATCGCCCAGGTCACCTCGACGTCGTTCCAGGTGGGGTTGGCCGCCCGGACCTCGCGGATCCGCGGCGTCCAGTGCTCCTTCTCCTGCTTGAGGACCTCCGCGACGATGGTCGGGTTCGAGGTCGCGCCGACGGCCCCGTTGGCGATCGCGTACTCGAGCTCCTTGACCGAGCAGGAGTCGTTCCAGTACTCGGTCGGGGTCGTCTCGACCGTCCGGCGGAGCGGCGTCATCGTCTCGGTCGCCGTACCGGTGATCGTCGTCGTCATCGCGTTCGCCTCCGCGGCCTCTTCTGCGCCGCTGCCCTACGTCCGGGGGGCCCCCGGGTCCCAGTCCATCTGCCAGGCGTGATCCGGATCGATCGTGAAGAACCAGGCCCGGTTCGGTCCGGCCATCACGTTGAGGTAGTAGGTGTCGTAGCCGGCGGGCGCACCCACCGGATGGTAGCCCCGGGGGACGAGGACGACGTCCCCATCGCCCGGGGTCAGGGCGACGTCGAGCGAGCGATCCGGCGTGTAGACGCGCTGGAAGGCGAAGCCCTCCGGCCGGGCGAAGCGGTAGTGGTAGAGCTCCTCGAGGAGGGCCTCCCGGGGCGGGTCCTCGGTGTCGTGCTTGTGGGGCGGCCAGCTCGACCAGTGACCGGCCGGGGTGTAGACCTCGAACAGGATGAGCCGCCCGGCAGCGACCTCCGGGGGCAGGAGACGGTTGATCCGGCGCTCGGTCGCCCCGGAGCCCCGGCGCTCGACGGCGATCTCCTCGGGTGGGATCAGGCGTGTAGCGTGGATCGTGCCGCCGGGGGCGGACGCGACGACGACCGAGGCCCCTCCGCCGGCGATCGGTCCACCGATCCCGGTCCCCGCTCCCAGGGCTTCGACTTCGACCGGCTCACCGGGAGCCACGAGGACGACCGGGGCCGCGGGCGGTGCCGTGGCGCCGGGGGTCCGGGAGTCCGCGGGGCCCGTGAACACCCCGGCTCGACTGCCGACGGAGTCCCAGGTCTGCCCGCCGGCCCGGATGCGGCAGGCGCCCTCGAGGATCACCAGCGCTACCTCGCGCTCGTCGCCCGGTCGCGCGAAGGCGGTCCCGGCCGCGAGTCGGTGGTCGGAGAACCCGACGTAGCTCCAGCCGGCATCGGCGGGCGACAGGGTCAGGACGGCGCCGTCCGGACCGGCCGGACCTGGCCGCCGGTGGAGGTCGGGATCCGTTGACTCCGTGGCGCGCCTCCTCGGGAATAAGGTAAACGATTACACGACCGGGGTCGAGAGCGGCCGGGTCGAGAGCGGCCGGGGCCGAGGTCGCGGCTCGCCGGCAGCCGGGGCCGAGGTCGCGGCTCGCCGGCGTCCGCGCCGCGCACTCAGCCGATCCTGGGCCCGCGCCGCGACCTCAGCCGGTTCCGCCGCTAGACGAACCGGCGCTCGGTGGCCACGTGGCCCTCGTAATCTCGCCGTGCGGCCCGGACCCGCTCCGACGTCGAGACCTCGGCGACCGGCACGTCCCACCACGACTCGTAGCCCGGGACCTCGACGCTCGGGTCGACCTCGGCGACGATGACGACCGTGCGCGGGCTCGCCTTCGCCTCGGCGAGCGCCGTCGCCAGCTCGGCCGGCGAATGGGCGACCAGGACGACGGCACCCAGGCTGGCGGCGTTCGCCGCGAAGTCGATCGGCAGGACGTCGCCCGAGAGGCGGCCGTCGAGCGGGTCGCGAAACCGGAAGCCGTTGAAGTCGTTCGCCCCGCCGCAGACGCCGGACAGGTCCTTGATGCACTGGTAGCCGTGGTTGTCGAGGAGGACGACGGTCAGCTTCCGGCCCTCCTGGACCGAGGTGACCAGCTCGCTCGAGAGCATCAGCCAGGAGCCGTCGCCGACCATCACGTAGACCTCGCGGTCCGGTTCGGCCATCTTCACCCCGAGACCGCCGGCCACCTCGTAGCCCATCGTCGAGTAGCCGTACTCCAGGTGGTAGCCCCCCGCGAACGGGGTCCGCCAGAGCTTGTGGAGGTCCCCCGGCAGGCCGCCCGCCGCGCAGACCACCACCCCCTCCTCGCCCGCCGCCTCGTTGACCAGCCGGATCGCCTCCGGCTGCGACACGTGGACCGGCGCCGGCAGGTGGAGGACCCGGTCGACCTCGGCGTTCCACTCGTCGCGCAGGCGCTCCGCGAGCGCCCGGCGCTCGGCCTCGACCCCCGCCCAGCCGCGCGCCTCGAGGGCCGCCGAGAGCTCCTCGAGCCCGACCCGTGCGTCGCTCACGAGCGGCAGCGCGTTCGCCTTGGCCGCGTCGAGCTCGGCGACGTTGAGGGCCACGAACCGGACCTCGGGGTCCTGCCAGGCCGTCCAGCTGGACGTCGTGAAGTCGGCCAGTCGCGTCCCGATCGCGATGACGAGGTCTGCGTCCCGGGCCAGCAGGTTCGCGGCCCGGGCCCCGGTCACGCCCATCGCGCCGACCTGGAACGGATGGTCCCAGGGCAGGCTTCCCTTGCCCGCCTGGGTCTCCGCGACCGGGATCCCGAAGCGGCGGGCGAACGCGTCGAGCGCCTCGCTCGCCTCGCTGAACAGGACCCCGCCGCCGGCGACGATCAGCGGACGCCGGCTGGCCGCGATGGCATCGACCGCCCGGCCCAGCAGCGTCCGGTCGGGGCGGCTGCGGGGCACCAGGTGGACCCGCGGCTCGAAGAGCGCGGCGGGGAAGTCGAACGCCTCCGCCTGCACGTCCTGGGGCAGCGCGATGGTCACCGCGCCCGTCTCGGTGGGCGAGGTGAGGACCCGGAACGCGGCGGGCAACGCGGCGATCAGCTGCTCGGGTCGGTTGATCCGATCCCAGTAGCGCGAGACCGGCCGGAGGGCATCGTTGACGGAGACGTCGAGGCTGTCGGCGCGCTCCAGCTGCTGGAGGACGGGCGCGACCCGCCGGGTGGCGAAGATGTCGCCGGGCAGGAGGAGGACGGGCAGCCGGTTGACCGTCGCGGTCGCGGCGCCGGTGACCAGGTTCGTGGCGCCCGGCCCGATCGAGGTGGTGCAGGCGAAGGCGCTCAGTCGGCGGCGCTGCTTCGCGAAGGCCGCGGCGGCGTGGACCATCCCCTGCTCGTTGCGGCCCTGGTAGTAGCGCAGCCCGTCGGGCCGGGCGGCCTCCGCCTCCAGGGCCTCGCCGAGCCCGGCGATGTTTCCGTGGCCGAAGATCCCGAACACGCCCTCGATGAACCGGTGGCCCTCGCCGTCACGCTCGACGGACTGGACCCGGAGGTACTCGACGATCGCCTGGGCGGCGGTGAGACGGCGGGTGGCGGCCACGGTTCGCTCCACGAGGATCCGCCGGGCCGCCCCGGCCCGACCGGCGGGCGGGGTCCGGCGGCGAC
>JBGPFS010000121.1:0-7394 GCA_041483455.1 Candidatus Limnocylindria bacterium
CAGCCCGGACCGAGCAGGCGGAGATGGGCCCCGCCGAGCCGGCCGCCTGATGGGCGACCCCCCCTGGGGTGTCCGCGGCCTGACCGTTCGCTACGGCGGACGGACGGCGCTCGAGGGGGTCGACCTGTGGGTCGCGCCGGGTGAGGTCGTCGCGGTCGTCGGCGGCGACGGTGCCGGGAAGTCGACGCTCCTGCGCGCGTTGGCGGGCGCGGTCCGGCCGGCTGCCGGGCGGGTCGAGCGTCCGCCGGCCCTCGAGATCGGGTACGTGTCGCCCGGGCCCGGCCTGTACCGCGACCTGACCGTGGACGAGAACGTCGCGTTCGTCGGCCGCGCCTACGGGATCCCGCGGGACCTCCTCGACGGCCGGGCCGGACCCCTCCTCGAGCGGGCCGGGCTGACCGAGGCGCGCCAGCGGCTCGCGGGGAACCTCTCGGGTGGGATGCGCCAGAAGCTCGCGCTGGTCCTGGCCATCGTCCATCGGCCGCGGCTCCTGATCCTCGACGAGCCGACGACGGGCGTCGACCCGGTCAGCCGGGCCGACCTCTGGCGGACGGTGGCCGGGCTGGCGGCCGGGGGCACGGCGATCGTCGTCTCCACGACCTATCTCGACGAGGCGGAGCGGGCGACCCGGGTCCTGGTGCTGGCCGACGGGCGGCCGCTCGTGGCGGGCTCGCCCGAGGAGGTCGTGACCGCGATCCCGGGCGCCGTCGGGACGCTGGCCGAGCGGCGCGACCCGGAACGCTCGTGGCGACGCGGGACGACCTGGCGGATCTGGGCGCCGGACGGGCGGCTGCCCGCCGGGGCGCTGGCCGCGCAGCCGGACCTCGAGGACGCGGTCGTGGTCGCCGAGCTCACCCGACGCGCTCGCGCGGCGTCCGCGTCGGCGGCTGGGGGTGACCGGCGGTGACGCTCCTCGTGGCGCGCGGGCTCTCCAAGCGGTTCGGGTCGCTCCTGGCCGTCGATTCGGTCGACCTGGCGGTCGGTCCGGGCGAGGTCGTCGGACTGCTCGGGGCGAACGGCGCCGGCAAGACCACGCTCATCCGGCTCGCGCTCGGGCTGGTGGCCCCGACCGCCGGCTCCTGCGCCCTGTTCGGTGCGCCGCCCGACCGGGCCGGCCGGCGGCGGATCGGCTACGTACCCCAGGGCCTGGGCCTGTACGACGACCTGACCGTCGCCGAGAACCTCGCCTTTGTCGAGCGGACCTTCGGGGTCGGGCCTGGACGCAAGTCCGAGCCGGCCCTCGCCGATCCCGACCTGGCGGCCGTCCGCGACCGCCTCGTCGGCAGCCTGCCGCTCGGGCTCCGGCGCCGCGTCGCGTTCGCCTCCGCCCTGGGCCATCGGCCGGATCTGCTCATCCTCGACGAGCCGACCTCGGGCGTGGATCCGCTCGCCCGCGCCCGCCTCTGGGAGACGATCCGCTCCGCGGCCGAGGCGGGCGCCGGCGTGCTGGTGACGACCCATGCCATGGCCGACGCCTCGTCGTGCGACCGGCTCGTCGTGATGGTCGATGGCCGAGTGGCCGCCGCCGGGACGGTGGGCCAGATCGTCGGCGATACCACCGCGGTCGAGGTCCGGACCGCGGACTGGTCGACCGCGTTCGGCGTGCTCGATGCGGCGGGCCTGCCACTGGCGCTCGTCGGGCGGGCGATCCGGGCGCCCGACGCCGATCCGGCCTGGGTGCGTGGGCTGCTCGAGACCTCAGGCCTGGCCGACGCATCGGTGGCGGTGGTGCCGGCCACGTTCGAGGAGGCCTTCGTGGCCCTCTCCACGGGCGGCCGCTAGCCTCCCGCTGCCGTCGCCACCACCTCCGCGGCCCGCTGGGTCGGGCTATCCTGCCCCGATGGAGATCGGGACCCGCGCCTTCGGTGCCCAGAGCATGACCGCCCCGCTTCGCGAGGTCCTGGTGAAGCGCCCTGGCCCGGCCTTCGGGCGAGCCTTCGACGATCCGGCCCACGGGTTCCTCCACCCGGTCGACCTGGTGGCCGCACAGCGCGAGCACGACGCCTTCGTCGAGCTGCTCGACCGCCTCGGCCCGACGGTCCACGAGCTCGGCGCCGAGAGCGCCTCGCCGGACCTCGTCTACCAGTTCGACCCGCTCCTGGTGACCGATCGGGGCGCGATCCCGCTCCGGGCCGGCAAGCCGAACCGTCGGGGCGAGGAGCGCCTGGTCGAAGACTGGCTGACCGCTCATGGCGTGCCGACGTTCGGCCGGATCGAGGCGCCCGGCACGATCGAGGGCGGTGACACGTTCTGGCTGCGATCCGACCTGTTCTGCGTCGGCCGGAGCCTCCGGACGAACAGCGCCGGCGTCCGCCAGCTCGCGGGGATCGTCGGTGGCGACGTCCGTGTCTTCGACGTCCCGTACTGGAGAGGCCCGGCCGAGCTCATCCACCTCCTGTCGGTCATCTCGCCGGTCGCGGACGACCTGGCGGTGGTCTACGAGCCGCTCCTGCCGGTCGGGCTCTGGGAGCTGCTCGGCGAGCTCGGGATCCGGACGATCCCGGTGCCGGACGACGAGTTCGCGACGCTCGGCTGCAACGTGCTCGCGGTGCGGCCCGGCGTGCTGGTCGTGGCCGAGGGCAACCCAGCGACGGCCGCCGCCCTGGCCCGGGCCGGTTGCGAGGTCCATGGCTATGCCGCGACCGAGATCGGGATCAACGGTTCCGGCGGTCCGACCTGCCTGACCCGGCCGATCCTGCGCGAGACCGCCGCGTGACGACGACGGCCCGCGCCAGGGAGGCCCGCGCCACGGAGGCCGCCGTCGCCGCGGCGGCTGCCGTCGCCGCGGCGGCCGTCGATCCGGGCCACCTGGTCGACGACCTGCGGGCCCTCGTCCGGATCCCGAGCGTCACCGGCTCCGAGGACGCGGTCGCGGACTGGCTGGCGGACGCGCTCGGGCAGGTTCCGGGTGTCGTGGTCGGGCGCCAGTCGCCGGATCTGCTCGCCGTTCGCGCCGATCCGGATTGGCCGGGCGAGGAGATGCCGCGGACGACCCTCCCGATCGTCGTGGGGCGGCTCGGTCGGCCCGGAGGGCGGCGGGTCCTCCTCGTCGGCCACACCGACGTCGTGCCGCCCGGCGAACCCGCCGGCTGGACCGTCGATCCATGGGCGGGCGAGGTCCGCGACGGCCAGCTCTACGGGCGCGGGGCCTGCGACATGAAGGGCGGGGTCGCCTCGATCCTGGGGGCGGTCCGGGCGCTGGCCGGGGCGGGGGCGGTCGACCGGCTGGCCGGGGAAGTCCTCGTCGCGTTCGTGCCATCCGAGGAGGACGGCGGCCAGGGGATGCTCGCCGCGATCCGGGCCGGTGTCAGCGGGGACCTGGCGGTGATCGCCGAGCCCTCGAACCTCGATGTCGTCGTCGCCCACGCTGGTGCGCTCACCTTCCGGCTCACCGTCCCGGGGCGGGCGGCCCATGCCTCGCAGCGGCGGGAGGGCGTCTCGGCGCTCGACAAGCTCTGGGTCGTCGCCCGCGCGCTCGAGGCCGATGAGGCCCGCCGGAACGCGGCCGAGACGGACCCGCTGATGGCCGCCCTCGAGCTGCCGTACCCGACGATCCTGGGCATGGTTCGCGGCGGGGACTGGGCGTCGACGGTCATGGATCGCGTCGTCGCCGATGGTCGCTACGGCGTCCGGCTCGGCCAGACCACGCGGGAGGCGGAGGCCGAGCTGCGGAAGTGTGTCGCCGCGGCCTGCGCGGCGGATCCATTCCTGCGCGAGCACCCGGCGACGGTCGAGCTCGTCGGCGGCCGGTTCGGCTCGGCCCGGGTGGCGTCCGACCACCCGCTGCCGGCCGGTCTCGCGGCTGCGGCCGAGGCCGTCACCGGCCGGCGGCCGACGGTCCTCGGCGAGCCGTATGGCGCGGACATGCGGCTGCTCATCGACCAGGGCCGCACACCCACGGTGATGTTCGGGCCGGGCGATGTCCGCCTCGCCCACAGCGCCGACGAGCGGGTGCCCCTGGCCGAGGTGGAGGCATGCGCCCGGGTCCTGGCGGCCTGGATCGTCGATGCGCTCGGCTGAGCCGCCGCTGGCCGCCCCGGCCGGTGAGCTCCTCGGGCAGGCGATCGCGCTCGTCCCGGTCGGCCCAGAGCACGTCGAGCCGCTGGCCGGGATCATCGAGGAGCCTTCGGTCGCCCGGTGGTGGGCCGAGACGTCGAACTGGGTCCGGCGCCGGCTCCTGGTGCCGGAACCGGATGTCGTCGGCTTCGCCATCGTGGCGCTGCCCGAACGCGCCGTGGTCGGCTACCTCCAGGCCTGGGAGGAGTCGGATCCCGAGTTCCATCACGCCGGGATCGACCTGTTCCTGACGGCCGAGCGGCAGGGCCAGGGCCTGGGTCCGGACGCGATCAGGACCGCGATCCGGTGGCTGATCGCGGAGCGCGGCCACCACCGGATCACGATCGACCCGGCCGCCGACAACGGATCGGCGATCCGGGCGTACCGGAAGGTGGGATTCCGGCCGGTCGGCGTGCTCCGCCGGTATCAGCGCCTCGGCGACGGGACCTGGCGCGACGGCCTGCTGATGGATCTCCTCGCCGACGAGCTCACGCCCGACTGACGACGTTCGGCCCCGCCCGGTCGGCGGAGTCGAGGGCCTGCTCCGCGGCCACCTCGACGAGCCGGCAGAACGCGTTGACGAGCCGCATCTGCCCGGCCGTGCGGCAGGCGACGGTCAGGAGCGCCGGGCTCGAGATGACGAACGCGAGCGCCCGGGCGCGGGAGACGGCCACGTTGAGGCGGTTACCCGAGTACAGGAACTCGAGGTCGCGCGGGAGGTCGGCCGGTGACGAGGTCGCGGTCGAGTAGATCGCCACGGCGGCCTCCTGGCCCTGGAACTTGTCGACCGTGCCGACCCGCCCCCGCCGGCCGATCCGGCGCTCGATCGCGGTGTGGATCTCCGCGACGTGGGCGTTGTACGGGGCGACGATCGCGATGTCGGACGGCTCGAGCGGTCGGACGCGGCCGTCGCGGTCGGTCCAGGGGAGGCCGACGAGCTCGCCGACGAGCGTCGCGACCGCCCCCGCCTCGTCGTGCGACCGCGACGTGTCGCCATCGTGGAGCACCGGGATGTAGCGGATCCCGGTCCCGGCCCGCTCGATCGCCTGTCGGACGTTCCTCGCCTCCGGCTCGACCCGACCCTCGTAGAAGACCTCGGATACGAAGGCGTTGACCGCCGGGTGCATCCGGTAGGTGGTCGGGAGGAAGAGCCCGCGCTCCGGCGGGATCGTCCGGTCCGGGCCGAGGACATGCTCGAGCGCCGACGCCTCGGAGCCCGCCGGATGGCTGCCCTGGCTCACCTGGGGGAGCTGGTTCGGGTCGCCGAGCAGGACGAGCGAGCGGGCGGCTCCGCTCATCGCCACGACGTTGGCCAGGGCCAGCTGGCCCGCTTCGTCGACGAACAGGACGTCGAGGGCCCCGACGAGCTCCGGTCGGGCGAAGAGCCAGGCCGTGCCGGCGACCACGTCGACCGCGCCCGCCGCGAGCGCGGCGATGAGCGGTTCGTTGGAGCCCGCGATCGTCACCTGGTCCGGTCGGTCGGCGCCCTCGCCCGGCGGGCAGCGCTGGATCGCCCGGATCGGGACGCCGGATCCAGCCGCGGCGTCGACCGTCTCGACGAGCAGGTTCGTGATCGCCTTGTGGGCCTGGGCCGCGATGCCGACCCGCCTGCCGGCCCGGACGAGCTCGACGATCATCCTGGCCCCCGCATACGTCTTGCCGGTTCCCGGCGGTCCCTGGATCGCCAGGACCGTCTCCGCGTCCGGCAGGGTCGGGGCGATCCGTCGCGCCGCGTCGAGCGCGGTCTCGCCCGGTCGGACCAGCGCCTCGCCATCGGCCGTCCCCGGGATCCGGGGCAGCCGCCGGAGGATGAGCTCCCGGGCCGCCCGGTACGGTCCCGGCCCGTCGAGCCCGCGCGCGATCACCGCGTCGGCGACCCGCCCGAGCGCCGCCGCGAGGACCTTCGCATCGATCGGCCCGCTTCGGATGAGGGCCTCGGCCGGTGGGCCGTCGTTCGAGATCGCCCGGAGCAGCTCGAGGATCCCGTGCTCGTCGTCGACCCGCTGGATCGTGACGCCGCGGCCTGCCTGGTCCTGCCAGCCGTCGGCACCGGCGGTCACCTTGTGGTCCTGGGGCGGGAACCCGTAGCGATGGATGTGCGACTTCCTGATGTCGCCGACGATCCCCTCGTAGACCAGGCCGCCGAGCGGCTCCGCCTCGTCGATGAGGTCGTCGGGCGCCATCTCCCGCAACCGGAAGTAGTCCCACCACGCCGGCCGATCCTCCCGCCGATGCCAGTCGAGGAGATGGGCGAGCAGCCAGCGGCCCTGCTGGAGGTCATCCCGCTCGGTCCGGTCCTCGGACAGGCCACCGATGAGCGCCGCCACCCGTCTCGCCGTGGCCTCGGAGCTGGCCACGACCGTCTCGCTCGGCAGCCCGGAGCGGGGTTCCGGCCGTTCGAACGGCGACCCGAACGTGGTCTGGGCTTCGACCCGTCGCTCCTCGAGCCAGGCCCGCAGCCGCCAGGTCGAGATGCAGTCGTCCCGGTTGTAGGCCGCCAGGTCGTCGAGGTGGTGCTGGGCCTGATCCCCGAGCCAGCGCTCGTACTCGACGACGCTGAAGCCCGCGTGGGTGATCCCGCCCTCGCGCGGGCCCAGGTAGAAGTGCTCGATCTGCTTGATCGAGTACGAGCGGACCGACGCCCGCAGGCCCTGCCGGACGACCTGGTAGAGGTCGACGAGCACGCCCGCGCGGAGGATCCGGTCGATCTCCGCCTCGCGGGTCGCATAGCGGCCCATCAGCCGGCGGAGGGCGGTCTTCTCGTAGGCGGCGTAGTGGTAGACGTGCATCCCCGGGTCGCGCTCGAGCCGGTCGATCACCGCGTCGACGAACGCCTCGAAGGCGGCTTTCTCGGCGTCCCGATCGTGGGCCCAGATGGCGTGGTAGCGGCCCTCGCCGTCGACCTCCTCGACCCATCCGAGCAGGTATTCCAGCCCGGCTTCGCCGACCCACGGGTCCGCCTCGATGTCGAAGAAGACGTCGAGACGCGAGGGTTCAGGCAGGGCCGCCAGGCCGTGCCCGGGAACCTCGGGGTCGGGCGGGAGCAGCTCGTAGAGGAGACGGTCCTGACGGCGACCGGCGAGCTGGATCCGGGCCTGGGCCCGGAGGCGCTCCGCGGTCGAGCGATTGAGCTCTGGCACCGGGGTCTCGGAGGCCGAATCGCCGAACGCCTCGAGGGTGTCGACGCCGGCCGCGGTCAGCCGCTCGGTGACCGCCCGGGTCATCCCGGCGACGAGCGACAGGTGATCGTCCGCCTCGCGCCGGGCGACGCACACCTCCCACCAGCCGCAGACTCGGCAGTGGTCGACCGGATCCGGGTAGGTGGCTGGCCCGCCTCC
>JBGPFS010000122.1:0-7387 GCA_041483455.1 Candidatus Limnocylindria bacterium
ACGAACGCTCAGACGATGTCCTGGATCATGGACACCTACTCGATGCACGTCGGGTACACCGTCCCGGGCGTCGTCACCGGCAAGCCGATCGCCCTCGGCGGCTCGGAAGGTCGGAACGAAGCCACCGCGCGCGGCACCGTCTTCTGCATCATCGAGGCGGCCCGCCACCTCGGGATCAACCTGAAGAAGTCGACCGTCGCCGTCCAGGGCTTCGGCAACGCCGGCTCGATCGCCGCCCGCCTCATCGTCGACGAGGGCGCGACCGTCGTCGCGGTCTCCGACTCGACCGGCGGGATCTACGCACCGGACGGCCTGGACATCGCCCGGGTCGTCGCCTGGAAGGCTGAGCACGGCACCGTGCAGGGCTTCCCGGGTGCCCGCGACGTGACGAACGCCGAGGTCCTCGAGGTCCCCTGCGACATCCTCATCCCGGCCGCGCTCGAGAACCAGATCACCCCCGCGAACGCGGGCAAGATCAAGGCCAAGCTCGTTGCCGAGGCCGCCAACGGCCCGACGACGCCCGAGGCCGACGAGATCCTCTACCGGAACGGCGTGTTCATGATCCCGGACATCCTGTGCAATGCCGGCGGCGTGACCGTCAGCTACTTCGAGTGGGTCCAGGACCTCAACCGCGACCACTGGACCGAGGAAGTCGTCAACGACAAGCTCAAGGTGATCATGACCAAGGCGTTCGCCGAGGTCCTGGCCATGCGCGAGCGCGAGCAGGTGAACATGCGGACGGCGGCCTACCTGGTCGCGGTCCAGCGGGTCGCCGACGCCACCGCCATGCGCGGCCTCTACCCGTAATCGTTCGAACCTCCTGCACCGACACGAGGCCCCGGCTCACCGCCGGGGCCTCGTCGCTCCGCCCATCGGTCGGGCTGCCGACGCTCGACCCGGCCTTCGACGCGGCACCCACCCGACCACCGGTCGGACCAGCGGCCGGTGCTACCATCCGGCCATGCTCGACCACGAAGAGAAGTTCCTGTTCAAGGAGGAGATCCTCCACCTGGCCACCTCCGTGGCCGAGCCCGGCATCCTCGACAACGTCGAGGACCTGCTCACCGACGTCATCACCAGCCCGCGCTTCGATTCCGAGGTCTTCACGCTCGAGCGCAGCCTCCAGGTGATGCTCGGCCCGCGGGCCGGAACCACGCTGGTCGGGCTGCTGACCGTGGCTCCCGAGGTGTTCGAGGAGGTCTCCGACGTCAACATCCCGTCGGAGGTCCACGAGCGCCTCGTAGCCTGGCGGGCGCGCTTCGGCCTGGCCATCGACAACGCGCTCAACTTCCTCAACAACCCGGACGGGATCCAGGGCCACAACTTCGCGACCCAGGTCGCCCACGTCGAGGAGCGCCGGGTCCTCCAGGGACGCCTGACGCTCGTCCGCTACAACAACGAGCCGCAGTTCTTCGTCGCGGACGCGAGCGTCTTCCTGAGCCTCGTCGCGGACATCATGGAGCGGCTGGGGCCGTACCTCGAAACCGACGCGATCGACCCCGAGACGGTCACCCGGCTGAAGGACGCGGTCCAGCTCGTCGAGCGGCGCACCGCGGCCCGCAGCTGAGATGGCTCGCCGTCAGGTCGCCCGGACCGGACGCCGCGAGCGCAGCCCGCGGCGTCCCGGAGTCGCCCGGACCGCCCTCGCGATCGTCGCCGTCGTCGCCATCTGCCTGATCCTCATCGCCGGGGCGATGGTCCCGGGAGGCCCGATCGTCCGCTGATGCGCCAGGTCTACCTCGCCGCGACCGGCCAGAATCGCGGCAAGACGACGACCAGCCTCGGGCTCCTGGACGGCTTCCTGGGACGGGGCTTCGCGACCGGGTTCATGAAGCCGGTCGGCCAGCGGACGATCATCGAGGACGGCGTCCCTGCGGACGAGGATGCCGTCCTCGTCCGGAACGTCTTCGGGTTGACCGACCCGCTGCCCGTGATGAGCCCCGTCCACATCCCGCGCGGGTTCACCAAGGCCTACATCGCTGGCGAGATCGTCGAAGACCTCGGCGCCCGGATCCGGGTCGCCCACGCCGCCGTCTCCGAGCGGCGCGAGATCGTGCTCATCGAGGGGACCGGTCACGCCGGCGTCGGGGCGGTCATCGGGCTCTCGAACGCCGTCGTCTGCCGGATGCTCGGTGCCCCGGCGATCATCGTCTCGGAGGGCGGCGTCGGGCGGCCGATCGACGAGATCGTCCTCAACGCGTCGCATTTCGCGTCCCATGGGGTGGAGGTCGCCGGCGCGATCGTCAACAAGGTCGACCTCGACGCGCAGCCGGGGATCGCCCGGACGCTCGAGCGGGGCCTCGCGCTCCACGGGATCCCGCTCCTCGGCATCCTGCCGTACCGGCCGATCCTCTCGAACCCGACGCTGGCGATGATCCTCGAAGGCGTGCGCGGCGAGACGATCCATCCCGGCCCGGATCTCGACCGGGTGATCGACGGGGTGGCGATCGGGGCGATGGAGCCCGGGCACATGCTCGAGCGGGTCGGCCCGGGGACGCTGGTCATCGTGCCCGGCGATCGCGAGGACGTGGTGCTGACGTTGACGACCGCCCACCTGATGGGCGCGCCACGGGCCGGGGAGCCGGCCGAGGCGGCGGGCTTCAGCCGCCCCGCACGGGCGGACGGGGCGCCGGCGGGGGCCGCGCTCGGGCTCGTCCTGACCGGCGGCTACCGGCCCCGCCAGGCGGTCATCGACGCGATCCGGCGGGCCGACCTCTTCGCGACCCTCGTCCCGGAGGACACGTATGTGGTCGCGTCGCGGGTCCACGACCTGCTGGTCAAGATCCACTCCGCGGACCGCGAGAAGATCGCCCTGATCAAGGCGCTCGTGGCCGAGCATCTGGACATCGATCGGGTACTCGGGGTGGCTCGCTGAGTCGTCCCCGCCGGGACGTCCGTCGGCTCAGGCGGACTCGAGCGGTTGGTTGTCGATGAGCCGGGTCGTGCCGAACCGGACCGCGAGCGAGAGGAGCGCCCGACCCTCCACCCGGTCGAGCTCCTGGAGGGTCAGGTCGTCGGCGCAGCTGACGTACTCGAGATGGGCCAGCGGCTCGGTCGCGAGGACCTCGCGGACCGCCGCCCGGAGCGCCTCGGCCGACCGCTCGCCCGCGAGCCAGCGCTCCCGGCCGACGAGCAGCGCCCGGCGGATGACCGGAGCGGCCGACCGCTCGGCGGGCGAGAGGTGGACGTTCCGCGAGGAGAGGGCCAGGCCGTCGGGCTCTCGGACGGTCGGGCACGGGACGACCTCCGTCGGCAGGGCGAGATCGAGGGCCATCCGGCGGATCACCATCACCTGCTGGGCGTCCTTCTCGCCGAAGTAGGCGCGCTCGGCGCCGACGAGGCCGAACAGGATCGCGACGACCGTCGCGACCCCGGCGAAGTGGCCCGGCCGGGCCGCCCCTTCGAGCGGTCGGGCGATCGCACCGACGGTCACGGTGGTGTCGAACCCGGGCACGTAGACCTCGTCGACCGGTGGCGCCCAGACGAGGTCGACCCCCTCGTCCGCGCACACGGCCAGGTCGCTCGCCTCGTTGCGCGGGTAGCGGGTGAAGTCGGCCGCCTGGTTGAACTGGCGGGGGTTCACGAAGATCGTGGCGACGGCGATCCGGTTCTCGGCCCGGGCACGGCGCATGAGCGAGCGGTGGCCCTCGTGGAGCCAGCCCATCGTCGGGACCAGGCCCAGCGGGTGGGGCGCCGACGCGAGCGCCGCGCGCAACTCCGCCCGGGTCCGGAGGACGACGGTCACCGGGCGGGGATCAGAGGTCGCGGTCGAGCGGGATCCCGCCGAGGGGGATCTCCGCCTCGCTCTCGCCGGCCGCCCGGTCGAGCGCCGATCGGCCGAGCACCTCGGCGAGGACGGCGTCGTCCATCCGGACGCTCTGCTCGGGGCCGGGGAAGGTCCCGGCCGCGACGTCCGCGGCGTAAGCGCGGCCGGCCTCGAGGATCGTCTCGCGGAGGTGGGCGTACGGGCGGGCGTGGCGCGGGATGAAGTCCCCCAGGCCGAGCAGGTCGGTGATCACCTGGACCTGGCCGCTGCAGCCCGCGCCGGCCCCGATCCCGATCGTCGGGATCCGGAGGCGCGCGGTGAGCGCGGCGGCGAGCTGCTCCGGGACCAGCTCGAGGACGATCGAGAAGGCGCCCGCCTCCTGGATGGCCAGTCCGTCGGCGAGGAGCGAGCGGGCCTGTTCGCGCGTCCGGCCCTGGACCCGGATCTTGCCGATCGCGTTGATAGCCTGGGGCGTCAGCCCGATGTGGCCCATCACCGGGATGCCGGCCTTCACGAGCGTCTCGACGATCCGGGCGCTCCGGACCCCGCCCTCGACCTTGACCGCCTGGGCGCCGGCCTCGCGGAGGAAGCGGCCGGCGTTCTCGAGCGCCTCCCCGGGAGTGGCGTACGAGAGGAACGGCATGTCGCCCACCACCAGCGCCCGATGGGCGCCCCGGACGACGGCCTTCGTGTGGTGGATCATCTCGTCCATCGTCACCCGGACGGTGGTCTCGTAGCCGAGCATCATCTGGCCGACCGAATCGCCGACCAGGAGCATCGGCAGGCCCGCCTCGTCGAGCAGGGCGGCGGTCGGGAAGTCGTAGGCGGTCAGCATCGGGATCCGCTCGCCGTCGGCGTAGAGCCGGGCGATGTCGGTCAGCGTCAGGCGGCGGGTCGGCTCGGTGGCTGCACTCATCGGGAGACCTCCTTGGCCGGCCCAGTCTGGCTGACCTCGTCGCGGGCGTCCAGCCGAGCGACCACGAGGTCGAGCAGCCGATCGGCGACCTCCCGCTTGGAGAGCAGCGGCCAGGCGACCGCATCGGCGTCGGCGGCGTAGACCGTGACCCGGTTCGTGTCGGTCCCGAAGCCCGAGCCCTCCTCGCTCACGTCATTGGCCACGAGCAGGTCGAGGCCCTTCGTCCGCAGCTTCCCGGGCGCTCGGGCGAGGGAGCCCGTCTCGGCGGCGAATCCGACCAGGACCGGTCGAGGGTGGAGCGGTTCGCGGGTCCGGGCGCCGGTCGCATCCAGTCCCCGGGCGATCCGACCGACCTCGGCCAGCAGGTCGGGTGTCGGTTCGAGCTCCAGGACCAGAGCCGTGCCCCGGGCGAGCTTGGTCTCGGCGGGCCGGGCCGGCCGGAAGTCCGCCACCGCCGCGGCCATGACGAGCGCGTCGAGGGCCGGCCGGCCGGTCGCGTCGACGAGCGTCTCGAGAAGCGCGGCCCGGAGACGTGCGGTCGTCTCCGCCCGAACGACGGTCGCACCCGCCGGGAGGGGGATCGTCACGCTCGCCGCGAGCAGGGTCACCGCTGCCCCCCGATCGAGCGCCGCCTCGGCGATCGCGACCCCCATCCGACCCGTCGAGCGGTTGCCGATGAACCGGACCGGGTCGATCGGCTCGACCGTGCCGCCCGCGGTCACCACGATCCGGCGCCCGACGAGGTCGGCGTCGCGGGCGGGCTCCGAGCCGGCCGCCAGGCGAGCCGGGCGGGCGGCTTCGTCGGGGGCCCGGACCGGCCGACCGGCGACGGCGGTGACGACCGCGTCGACGATCCGGGGCAGGTCCGCCAGCCGGCCCACGCCCACCTGGCCGGAGGCGAGCGGGCCGCTCTCCGGCTCGACGACCGCGTAGCCGAACGAGCGCAGCCGCTCGACATTCGCCTGGGTGGCGGGGTGGGTGTACATCTCGCCGTCCATCGCCGGGGCGACGACGACCGGCGCAGCCGTCGCGAGGCAGGCGGCCGTGACGACGTCACCGGCGAGCCCGTGGGCCATCGCCGAGAGCCAGTGGGCGGTCGCCGGGGCGACGACGATCGCGTCGGCGCTGTCGGCCGTGACGATGTGACCGATCCGGCCGTCGGCCATGAGGGCCAGCACGTCGCTCTCCACGGGATGTCGGCTCAGGGCCTCGAGCGTCAGCGGGGCGACGAAGCGGGCCGCCGACGTCGAGAGCAGGACCTGGACCTCGGCCCCCTCGGCGCGGAGCAGGCGGACGAGCTCGACCGCCTTGTAGGCCGCGATCGAGCCGGTGACGCCCAGTCCGACGAGTCGGCCCTGGAGCCGCCCGCCGGTCATCGGAGGCCCGCCTCGAGCGGCTCGCCGCCGGTCACCTCGGCATGGAGGATGGCCAGGCCCTTGAGCGTGAGGTCCGGGTCGAGCGTCTCGATCCCCGGCACGTCGCGGGCCCACGGTGCGGCGGAGAGGCCGCCGGTCAGGACGGTCCGGACCGCGGCCGGCTCGATCCCCGAGGCATCCGCCAGCTCGCGCCGGATCCGTTCGACGAGACCGCCCAGGAGCGCCTCGTAGCCCAGGACCGCCCCGGCCTGGATCGCGCTCACGGTGTCCCGCCCGATCGCCCGGTCGGGCCGTCGGAGCTCGACCCGGGGCAGCCTGGCCGTCCGTGTCGCGAGGGCTTCGAGGCCCAGCTCGAGGCCCGGAGCGATCGCCCCGCCGAGGAAGGCGCCGTCGGCCGCGACGGCATCGACGGTCGTGGCGGTCCCCGCGTCGGCGACCACCGCAGGCGTGCCGTGGAGCCGGGCGACCGCCAGCGCGTTGACCAGCCGGTCCGCGCCGACGTCCTGCGGTCGGTCGACCCGGATCGCGAGGGGGACCGTGCCCGACCCCGCCACGATGAGGGGTCGGCCGCGCCGCTCGGCGACGGCCTCCAGGGCGGCCGTGAGGGTGGGCACGACCGAGGCGCAGGCGATCGCATCGACATCCGCGACGGCCGTGAGGTCGAGGCCGAGCAGGCCCTCGAGCAGGAGCTCGAGCTCGTCCGGGGTGGCGCCGACATCCGTGCGCGCCCGGCGGACCGCGACCAGGCGCCCGCCGCGGACCAGGCCGGTCGTGAGGTTCGAGTTGCCGATGTCGATCGCCAGGAGCATGCGCCGATGATACGCGGGGCGCGGGGCCCGGCCGGCGGCTACGATGCGCCGATGACACCTCCCGGTCCCACGGTCGAGCGCCTGCCGGCGATCGCCCCGGCGCAGTTCCTGCGGGCCGAGTCGGCGGCCCTCTTCCTCGCCGGCGCGGCGGCCTGGGTGGCGCTCGGCGGATCGTGGCTCCTCCTGGTGCCGGCCCTGCTCGCGCCGGATCTGTCGATGGTCGGCTACCTGGCGAGTCCCCGAGCCGGCGCGCTCACCTACAACCTGGTCCATAACCTCGTCCTCGCGCTCGGACTCCTCGGTCTCGGTTGGGCGACGAGCACGCCCGCCCCGATGCTCGGCGGAGCCGTCCTGGTCGCCCACGTCGGGATGGACCGGACGCTCGGCTACGGGCTCAAGCGGCCGACCGACTTCCGGGACACCCACCTGGGCCGGATCGGCCGGGGCTGACGACGGCCGCAGCTGTCGATCCCCCTCGTGGTCATCGAGCCAGCCGCTCCACGAACCGCCTGACCCTGGC
>JBGPFS010000123.1:0-7372 GCA_041483455.1 Candidatus Limnocylindria bacterium
GCTGCTGCTCGGGATCACGAAGCGGGTCAAGGCTCGCCTCCAGTACCGCCGGGGCCCGTCGGTCCTCCAGCCGTATCGCGATCTCGCGAAGTGGTGGCGCAAGGAGTCGGTCGAGAGCTACGCAGCGAGCCCCCTGACCGCCGCGGCGCCCGCGATCGTCCTCGCGGCGGTCTTCGTCGCGACGCTCCTCGTGCCGATCGTGAGCACGCGACCGCCGCTCGATGGCTGGGGCGATCTGCTGGTGGTCGTCGGCCTGATGGCGCTCGGCCGGTTCGTGCTCGCCCTGTCGGCGCTCGATGCCGGCAGCGCCTTCGGAGGCATGGGCAGCAGCCGGGAGGTGGCGATCGCGACGCTCGTCGAGCCGGCGCTGCTCCTGGCGCTGACGGGCGCCGCGCTGGTGGCCGGGTCGACCGATCTGGGCAGGATCTCCACGCTCGGCCTCGCGTCCGGCGTCTCGTGGTACACCCCGGCGATCCTCCTCGCCGCCGGCGCCTTCGCGATCGTCGCCGTCGCCGAGACCGGTCACGAGCCGGTCGACAACCCGGATACGCATCTCGAGCTGACGATGATCCACGAGGGGATGCTGCTCGAGGCGTCGGGTCCGCGGCTGGCCATCTTCATGTATGCCGCGGAGCTGAAGCTCGTCCTGGTGGCAGGGCTCTTCGCCGCCGTCTTCCTGCCGGTCGGCGCGGCGACGGACCTGGCGCCGCTGACGCTGCTGATCGCGATCGGCGCCGCACTCGCCAAGCTGATGGGCGCCGCGATCCTCCTGGGCGTGCTCGACTCGAGCCTCGCCAAGCTTCGGATCCTCGCCCTGCCGGGTCTCCTGGCGACCGCGTCGATCCTCGCCGCGATCGGGCTCGCGACCCGCCTCTGGCTTCCGGCATGACGATCGATCCGCGGACGGCGGGCCAGATCGTCGACACCTGCGCTGCCGCCGTCGTCGTGCTCGGCGTCGGACTCGCGGCCACGCGTTCGATCGGTCGCTCGATCTGGCTCGTCGCGATCCAGTCGGCGCTCGTCGGCGTGGCGGCCCTCGTGGTCGGTCTTGCCACGGGCGCGGGCCATCTCCTGATGGGCGGGCTGCTCGCGGTCGGGGTCAAGGGCTTCGTCGTTCCGCTCGTGCTGGGCTCGATCCTCCGACGGTCGGCGATCCGTCACGAGCGCCACCCGTTCCTGGGTCCGCGCGCCTCGCTGGTAGCGGCCGTCGCGATCGTCTTCGTCGCGACCGCGGCTGCCGACGGAGCCTCCCTCGGGGCGAGCGTCGCGGCGAGCCGCAGCCTGCCGGCGGCGATCGCCGAGGTGCTCACCGGCCTGTTCATCGTCATGACCCGCCGCAAGGCGCTGTCGCTGGTCGTGGGCCTGCTCGTCTTCGAGAACGGGATCGCGCTCACGGCCTTCTCCCTGACCTACGGGATGCCGCTCGTCGTGGAGCTCGGGGTCCTGTTCGATCTGCTCATCGCGGTCGTCGTGGCCTGGATCTACGCGCGTCGGATGCTTGACGTGCTCGGCAGCACCTCGACCGATCGCCTGCGGAGCCTGCGCGGATGATCGAGCTGCTCGTCGTCCTGACCGTCGTCGGCCCGACCCTGGCGGGTGTCGGCGCCTGGTTCGCGGAGGGGCGCCGGGCGTCCGGGTTCGCGCTGATCGGGCTGACGCTGGCCCTCGCGGCAGGCCTCGTGCTCGCCGGCCTCGTCTTCGCCGGTGGGCCGGTGCACGCCTTCGGGGGCCTCGTCGTCGTCGACGCCCTCGGTGCGTATCTCCTCGTCCTCGTCCTCGTCGTCGCCGCGATCGCGGGCGCCGGATCGCCGGCCCACCTCGCGCACGAGCGGGCGGCCGGCAGGCTGCCGGCCCGCGGCCCCGGGCAGTACTACGCGCTCCTGCTCTGGTTCGCGGCCGGCCTCGCGGCCGTCCCGCTCCTCGACAACCTGGGGCTGGTGTGGGTCGGGATCGAGGCGACGACGATCGTGTCCGCGCTGCTGGTCGGCTTCGCCCGTACGCCGGCCGCCATCGAGGCCGCCTGGAAGTACCTGATCCTGGGCTCGATCGGGATCGGGTTCGCCCTCCTTGGCACCCTCCTGCTGTACGCCTCATCGGTCGGCGTCCTGGGGGAGACGAGCGATGCGCTCGCCTGGACCCGACTCAGGGAGATCGCGCCGCACCTCGATCCCGGCCTGGCCCGCCTCGCCTTCGTGTTCGCCCTGGCCGGGTATGGCACCAAGGCCGGGCTCGTGCCGTTCCACACCTGGTTGCCCGACGCTCACAGCCAGGCCCCGAGCCCGATCTCGGCCCTCCTGTCGGGGGCGGCCCTGGCGGTCGCGCTGTACGCGCTCGCCCGGTTCCACCTCGTCGCGGTGGCGGCTCTCGGGCCGGCGTTCTCCTCGACGCTTCTCGTCGTCTTCGGCCTGCTCAGCCTGGCGGTGGCGCTTCCGTTCATCGTGGCCCAGGGGGATCTCAAGCGTCTCCTGGCGTACTCGTCGATCGAGCACCTCGGGCTGGCGACGCTCGCTCTCGGCTTCGGCGGCCACCTGGCCCTCCTCGGGTTCACCCTCCATCTGGTCAGCCACGGTCTCGCGAAGTCGACGGTCTTCCTCGCCGCGGGACGGCTCGTCGCCGAGCGGGGCAGTCGCAGGATCGGCCGCCTGGGAGGCAGCCTCGCCCGCTCGCCCGCCGATGGACGCGCGCTCGTCGTCGCCGCGCTCATCCTTGCCGGTCTGCCGCCATCGGGGATCTTCATCGCCGAGCTCGCGATCCTTTTCGGGGGCGTTCAGGCAGGCTGGGGACCGGCCGCAGCCCTCGCGGCGGTCATCCTCGCCCTCGCGGTAGCCGGTCTCCTGTTCCACGTCGTGCGCGTGTCGGTAGGACCCGCCGGGCCGGCTGGACCGCCCGCCGAGCGATCCTCGCCGACGGGCGCTCGGGCGCTTCTCCTCGCCGTCCCGCTGGCGGTCGTCATCGGGGCAGGTCTGTGGACGCCGTCTCCGCTCGCGGCTGCCTTCGAGCAGGTCGTCCTCGTTCTTGGAGGGGGGCGTGGCTGAGCCGTTCGCGACGTCGGACCCTCTCCCGGACTCGACGGGTGCACCGAGCGCGACGGCGTCGGCCGGGACGGTCGAGTGGGTCGCGCCCGATGCCCTCGGCCCGCGGGTCGCCGACCTGATCGCCGAGGGTGGGCGATTCGTCATGCTCGTGGGCCTCGACGAGCGCTCGGTCAGCGGCGCCGGCCTGGCCGTGGAGGCGGTCGTCGGCCGCCCGGACGGTGGCCTCGCCCGGCTGCGCGCCGGGTTGCCGCTCGAGGAGCCGTCCTACGCGTCGATCAGCCCGCTCGTTCCGGCCGCCCACTGGGACGAGCGGGAAGTGAAGGACTTGTTCGGGATCGTCCCGCGGGGCCTGCCCGATCCCCGGCGGCTCGTCCTCCACGAACGCTGGCCACGGGGCTACCACCCGCTCCGCAAAGACGTCCCGGCGGCCGTCCGGCCGCCCGACGCGGAGCGCCATTTCGTCCCGTTCGATGTCCGCGGCGAGGGCGTCTACCAGCTCCCGGTCGGGCCGATCCACGCCGGCGTCATCGAGCCCGGCCACTTCCGCTTCTCGGCCATCGGCGAGCGGGTCCTCCACCTCGACGCCCGGCTCTTCTTCGTCCATCGCGGGCTCGAGAAGCTGGTCGAGGGCCGCTCGTTCGGCGCGGCGCTGCCGATCGTCGAGCGCGCCTGCGGCGTCTGCACCGTCACGCACGCGGTGGCGTACTCGCAGGCCGTCGAGCTCCTGACCCGGACCACGATCCCGCCTCGCGCCCGGTGGGCCCGGGTCCTGCTCGCCGAGCTCGAGCGTCTCTACAACCACGTGGGTGACCTCGGCAACATCTGCGCCGGGATCGGGTTCCAGCCGGCCGTATCGCGGTTCGGATGGCTCAAGGAGCGCCTGCTCCGGGCCAACGATGCGCTGACCGGCCACCGCTACCTGACCGGCGTCGTCGCCCCGGGCGGACTGGCGACCGATCTCGACCCCGACGGCCTGGCAGTCTTGCCCGAGACGCTCGACGCGATCGGCCTGGAGCTAGCGTCCGCGGTCCGCTCGATCGTCCGCTCGGAGGGCGTGATGGGTCGGTTCCATGGGACCGGGGTCGTGAGCGCCGACACGGCCACCGCGCTGGGCGCGCTCGGTGTCGCCGCGAAGGCGAGCGGACTCGGGCTCGACCTGCGCCGCGACCGACCTGCCGGAGCGTATGAGGAGCTCGAGATCGCGCTCGTGACCGCCTCCACGGGGGACGTCGCCGCGCGCTTCCACGTCCGCGCCCAGGAAGCCCACGAGTCACTCCGGCTCGTCCGGGAAGCTGCCCGCCGGCTTCCGCCGGGAGCGATCGTCGCACCCCTGGCCACGACGCCGCTGGCCGGCGATTCGGTCCTCGGAGCGGCCGAGGGGCCGCGGGGCGCATCGTGGATCTGGCTGCGTGCCGCTGCCGACGGCACGATCGACCGGCTGCACCTGCGGTCGGCTTCGTTCGCGAACTGGCCGGTCGTCGCCGCGGCCGTGCCCGGCAACCTGGTGCCCGACTTCCCGCTGATCAACAAGAGCTTCGAGCTCTGCTACGCCTGCACGGACCGCTGACGATGCCGCTCGACGTCTTCGATCGCCTCCTTCGCCCGCTTCGCAGCCGACCGGTCACGAGCCGCTATCCCGACGAGCCGCCCGACCTTCCGGCAGCGGCGCGCGGCCTGCCCGAACTCGACCCGGTCCGCTGCGACGGCAGTGCGGCCTGCGTCAGCGCCTGCCCGACGGGGGCGATCCGCCTGTCCGACCCGGTCTGGTCGCTCGATGCGGGGGCGTGCATCTTCTGTGGCGCATGCGCCCGGGCATGTCCCCGCGACGCGATCCGGCTGGGGCGCCAGATCGAGCTCGCCGTTCTTGAGCGGGCGGACCTGACGATCGAGCGCGCCTGGAGGGCGGAACCGTGACGGGACTCCCGACCGCCGCCGGCCCGCCGGACGAGCCGCTCGTGGCGCGGCAGCTGCGCCGAACGATCCGGCGGACCCTCGGCCGGTCGCTCCACGTCCGCCACCTCGATGCGGGCTCATGCAATGGCTGCGACTGGGAGATCGCGGCGCTGCTCAACCCCTACCACGACGTCCAGCGCCTGGGCATCGACTTCGTCGCGTCGCCTCGCCACGCGGATCTGCTCCTCGTCACCGGGATCATGACCCGCAACCTCGAGGAGGCGGCTCGACGGACGTACGAGGCGATGCCGGAGCCACGGCTCGTCGTCGCGGTCGGGGCGTGCGCGATCAGCGGCGGAGTGTTCGCCGGCACCTACGCCGGCCGCGACGGGATCGGCGAGGTCCTCCCGATCGACGTCCTGGTGCCGGGCTGTCCGCCCCGGCCCGAAGCCCTCATCCATGGGCTCCTCGTCGCGGTCGGACGAATGGCGCCCTTCGCGGTGGTGGCTGGCCGCGTCGACGCGATGACGTCCGGGCCGAACCCGCCCGGTGCCCGAGAGGCCCCGGCCGGTGAATGACCGCCGGTTCCGGCGACCTGCCCTGAAGATCGCGGTCGCGGGCCTGGCGGCCATGCTCGTGGGCGCCTGTGCCCAGGTCGTCACCCATTCGCCGGCCGGTCTGGCAAGCCCGGCCGGCGCGTTCGAATCACCCGCGCCACCATCGTTCGTGTCGCCGTCGCCAGTGGGACCGCGGTCGTCGGCGCAGCCCAGCCCGACCCCGGCGGGCGACCCGGGCCTGGTCACGGTCGCCCTCCAGGCCCTCGTCTCGGGCCTCGCCTCGCCGGTCTCGGTGACGGGCGCCGGTGATGGCAGCGGGCGCCTCTTCGTCCTCGAGCAGGCGGGGCGGATCCGGATCGTCGTCGGCGGTGGCCTCCTGTCCCAGCCGTTCCTCGACATTTCGTCGATCGTCAGCTGCTGTGGCGAGCGGGGACTCCTCGGGCTCGCCTTCCATCCCGACTTCGCAGCCGACGGGCGCTTCTACGTCTACTACACCGACACGAGCGCCGACTTCGCGATCACGATCGCGGAGTACCGTCCTTCGGCCAGCGAGCCGGACGTCGCCGATCCGGCCTCCGGGCGCATCCTGCTCCGCATCCCCCACGGGCAGTACCCGAACCACGACGGTGGCCAGCTGACGTTCGGGCCCGACCGACACCTGTACGCCGGCACCGGGGACGGCGGCGGTGCCGGCAACCCGCTCGGGACGTCCCAGGACCTTGGCAGCCTCCTCGGCAAGGTGCTCCGCCTGGATGTCGACCACCCGTCCGGGAGCCTCCTCTACGGCACGGCCGGGAACCCGTTCGTGGACCGGTCCGGCGCCCGCCCTGAGATCTGGGCGTATGGCCTGCGGAACCCGTGGCGCTTCTCGTTCGACCGCCTCACCGGCGACCTCTGGATCGGCGATGTCGGCCAGGACCGGTGGGAGGAGATCGATCACGCCGGCGCCGGGCTGGGCGGCCAGGACTACGGCTGGAATCGCATGGAGGGCTTCCACTGCTACGCACCCGCCAGCGGGTGCGACCAGGCCGGCCTCACTCTGCCGGTCGCCGAGTACGGCCACGACGCCGGCTGCGCCGTCACGGGCGGCTTCGTCTACCGGGGCGCGGCGTACCCGCTCCTCGACGGCGTCTATCTCTTCGCCGACTCCTGCTCCGGTCGGATCTGGGGGTTGGCGGCTGGCGCCGCGGGTCGTCAGACGCCGCTGGAGGTCGCGGGCACGGGCCGCTCGATCGTGTCCTTCGGGCAGGACGATACCGGCGAGCTGTACGTCACCGCCCTGCCCGATACCCTCTACCGGCTGAGCGCGACAACGCGCTGACCGGGGCGGTCATCGCGGCCCTTCCGGCGGTGGCGAGCCCGGCGGCTCGATCCCGAGTGGACACCGTGCGATCGAGAGGTGGGATCGACTCGCCAGGCCTGACAGGCCCGGATCGACGGGCCCGGATTGACAGGCTCATCCACGGGCGCATGCTTGCGATATGGCGATCAACCACCGGCTCGTGCGCATCCACCTCCTGCTTGACCCCGTGGAGGGGCGGCCCAACGGTGCCTGGGTCATCGAGTACCGCCGCCAGGCATTCCTCACGGATCCAGGCGGCGGCAACCCCGAGCCCTTCACCCGGGGCGGTCAGCCCTCCCAGGTGGTGGAAAGCCGTGCCAAGGCCCGGCCACCCCTGACGGGCTTCGACGTGAAGACACGCGAAGACATCGCCCGTCAGCTTCGGATCAATCCCGCGCTCGTGGAGTTCGTGCAGCGCAGCGATCAGACGTTCCCGGAGCCGATCGTCACCTTCAACGAAGGTCCCATCTGGGACGCGGAGGCCGTCGAAGGCTGGGCGCCGACGAGCAAGACGCTCCCGCTTCCCCTGCCGGAGATCGCGGAAC
>JBGPFS010000124.1:0-7248 GCA_041483455.1 Candidatus Limnocylindria bacterium
CTGTTCCTCGATGGTCAGGACCGGGTTGAGGCTGGTCATCGGGTCCTGGAAGATCATCGCCACGTCGCGGCCGCGGATCTGGCGGATCTCGTCCTCCGGGAGCTTGGCCAGGTCCTCGCCGTCGAACAGGACCTGGCCGGCCTCGATCCGTCCCGCCGGCTTGGGCAGGAGACGCATGATCGCCAGGTTCGTGACGCTCTTGCCGCAGCCGGATTCGCCGACCAGCCCGAGTGTCTCACCCGGTTCGAGGTCGAAGCTGACCCCGTTCACGGCGTGGATGGTCCCTTCATGCGTGCGGAACTTGACGACCAGGTCGTGGACTTCCAGGAGGGGCATCGGCGTCACCGCCTCTGGCGTGGGTCGAGCGACTCCCGGAGGCCGTCGCCGAACAGGTTGAAGCCGATCGCGCTGATCGAGATCGCCAGGCCCGGAAAGAGCAGCAGCCAGGGCGCCCGCTGGAGGAAGCTCCGGGCGTCGGTCAACATCGTCCCCCACTCGGCCGTCCGCGGGTCCGGCGGCCCGAGGCCCAGGAAGCCGAGGCCGGCGATGTCGATGATCGCGGTGGCGAGGGCGAGCGTCGCCGCCACGATCAGCGGGGTGAGCGCGTTCGGGAGCATGTGCCGCATGAGCAGGCGCATCCTGCCCGCGCCGATGGACCGGCCGGCGGTCACGAACTCGGCCTCGCGCAGCGCCAGGAGCGAGCCGCGCAGGAGCCGGGCGAAGATCGGCGCGTTCGTCAGCGAGACCGCGAGCATGATCTGGGGCAGGCCGCGATCGAGCCAGGCGACGACGCCGATCGCGAGAAGGATCCCCGGCACGGCCAGCAGGACGTCGACGACGCGCATGAGCACGGTATCGACTCGACCGCCGAACGCCCCGGCGATGGCCCCCATCGTCCCCCCGATCGCCAGGCCCATGAAGACCGAGACGACCCCCACGTAGAGGCTGATCTGGGCTCCGAACAGGACGCGGCTGAGCTCGTCCCGGCCCTGCTTGTCGGTCCCGAAGAGGTGGGCCGCGGACGGGGCCTTGAGGGTGTCGGCCAGCCGGCCGTCGAACGGGCCGTACGGCGCGATGACCGGGGCGAGGACGGCCGTCAGGACGAACACGCCGATGAGGAACACGCCGAGGAGAGCCGGCCGGTTGCGCATAAGTCGATTGAACGCGTCGCGCCACAGGCCGCGGCTGGCCCGGGCGGCTGCGACGGGGCGGGCGTCTGTCGTCACCGAGGCCACCTCAGGAGTACCGGATCCGCGGGTTGAGGAAGGCGTAGGCGATGTCGACCAGCAGGTTCACCACCAGGAAGATGAGGGCGAAGATGAGGATCGACGACTGGATGACGAAGTAGTCGCGGTCGGTGATCGCGTCGACGACCCACCGGCCGACACCGTTCCAGGCGAAGATGGTCTCGGTGATGACCGCTCCGGCCAGGAGGCCGCCGACCTGGAGACCGATGACGGTGACGACCGGCAGCCAGGCGTTGCGCATGATGTGCCGGTCGTTGACCCGGCGCTCGGTCAGGCCCTTCGCCCGCGCGGTCCGCACGTAGTCCTCGTTGGCGACGTCGAGGATCGAGGCCCGGGTGATCCGGGTGATGATCGCGAGCGGGATCGAGCCGAGGGCGATCGCGGGCAGGACGAGGTGCTTGAGAACGTCGACCATGAGGTCGAGCCGGCCGGACCGGATCGCGTCGACGACCATGAAGTTCGACTGGATGTCGAGCCCGAGGCGCGGGTCGACCCGACCTGAGGTCGGCAGCCAATGGAGCTGGGCCCCGAAGATGAACTGGAGGGTGAGGCCCAGGACGAAGATCGGGATGCTGATCCCGAGCAGGCTCAGGACCGTGACGGACGCGTCGGTCCAGCCCTGGGGATGGCGAGCAGCGAGCCGCCCGAGGGGGATCCCGAATCCCACGGCGAAGATGAGCGCCGCGACCGTCAGCTCGATCGTGCCCGGGAATCGGGCGGCGAATTCCCGGGCGACCGGAGCACCCGTCGTGATGCTCTCACCGAGATCGCCCCGCAGGAGCTGGCCGAGGTAGATCACGTACTGGACGTAGAGCGGCTTGTCGAGGCCGAGGTTCTCGCGGATCCGGGCGACGAGCTCGGGGGTCGCGTGCTGGCCGAGGAGCGCCCGGGTCGGATCGCCCGGGAGCAGGTGGACGAACGCGAACAGGATGATCGACAGCCCGAACAGGACGGGGACCGCGCCGAGGATGCGCCGGACGATGTACTTGAGCACGGGACTGGCGCTGACTCCGCATGGTGGGAGTCACCCCCGGGGGCTAGCTCCCCGGGGGTGACTCGAACGCTGGGTCGCGGCTCCGGTCCGGGGTGTCCGGACCGGAGCTTCGGTGCGGGTCGACTACTTGTCGAGCCAGACCGAGTTGAAGAGCTCTTCGAGATTGCCCGCTCCGACGAAGCCCTTGACGTAGGCCTGGACCACGGCCGGCGGAGTCGAGTTGACGATCGGGATCGTGGGCAGGTCGGCAGCGACGAGCTGCTCGGCCTGCGCCCAGAGCGACTTGGCGGTCGCGGGATCGGTGGCGGCGAGCGCGTCGTTCATCGCCTTGTCGAGTGCGTCGTTCTTGTAGGCGAACTCGGTCGAGGGCTTGCCGTTCACGTAGCCGAAGAACGCCGTCTTGAGGAAGTTGTCCGGACCGGCCCAGTCGCAGGTCCAGCCGATCTCCCACATCTCGTACTTGCCCGCGTACTCGTTATCGAGGTAGGTCGGGCTCCAGGTGTCGGTGTGGGGCCGGATCGTGAAGCCGACGTCCGTGAGGTTCTTCTGGATCGCCTCGAAGATCCCCTTGGGATCGGGCAGGTACGGGCGGGTGACGTCCGACGGATAGTAGAAGTCGATCGTCAGGTCGCTCGGCGAAAGGCCGGAGTCGGTGATCAACTGCTTGGCCTTCGCAACGTCGTAGGTCGGCAGGCTCAGCGGGATCGCGTCGATCGTGTTGAGCGGCATCCAGTTGTCGGCGATCTTGGCCTGGCCGGCGTAGAACGCGTCGACGAGTCCCTGGCGGTCGATCGCGTACATGATCGCCTGGCGGATCTTGAGGTTGGTCAGGATCTGCTTGGCGTTCGCGGGGGCCGGGGTGTGACCGGGGTAGTCCGCGGTCTTGACGTAGGCCTGGTTGATGCCGAGGTGGAAGAGGTTGCAGGACTCGCCGCGATCGACCACTGACAGGGCGGTGTTGGTCTTGACCGTGGCGATGTCGGTCGGGCTGACCTTCTGGGCGAGGTCGATGTCGCCGGCCTGGAGGCCGTTGAGGATCGCCGTCTCATCGGCGATCGGCTTGAAGACCACCTTGTCGAGGTGGGCCGCGTTGGCCTTGTCCCAGTAGTCCGCGAACTTGACGATGTCGGTCTCGGAACCCTTGACCCACTTGTCGAACTTGAACGGGCCGGTGCCGACGAGCGCCGGCGGGCCGCCCTGGGCGTAGGTGACCTTCGAGATGTCGGTCGTCTTGTTGTCGGCGCTGCCGGCCTTCAGGGCGGCCGGGCTCGCGATCCCGAACTGGGGCAGCGTCTGGCTGAGCAGGAAGCTCGAGTTCGGGACCTTGAGGGCGATCGTGACCTCGGTCGGGCTGACGACCGTGACCGAGGCGACGTTCGAGGTGTCGCCCTGGCCGAGCACGGTGTTCGCGTAGTACGAGTAGTCCTGGAGCTCCTTCGGGAAGCTCGTCCAGCGGTCGTAGTTGTACTTCACCGCGTCGGCGTTGAAGTCCGTCCCGTCATGGAACTTGATGCCGGTGCGGAGCTTGAAGTCGTAGGTCTTGCCGTCGGCGCTGAGCGTGTACGACTCGGCGAGGACCGGCCTGAGCTTGCTGGTCGAGCCCGGCTCGAGCCCGACGAGACCTTCCATGACGCTCGCGAAGACGTACGACGAGTTGCTGTCGTCGACGAGGGCCGAGTCGGTCCGCTTGATGTCGCCCGGGATGGCGACGACGAGGGTGCCGCCCTCCTTCGGGGCGGCCGACGGGGCGACGGACGGCGCCCCGGAGGTCGCCGGCTGGCTGGGCGCCGTCGAGGGCGCCGTCGTGGTCGTCGCGCCTGAACAGGCCGCGAAGGCGATCGCCGCGACGGCGATCAAGGCTCCGGTTCGGTTCCGTAGCATCCGGTTGTTCTCCTCCTCCTGGTTGCCCCTTGGCGTACGCCGATCCGTCGCTCACGCGATCCGGATCGTGCACGCCACTGGGGCGCATCATACTCAGTCGCCGGCGCGGGGGAACCCCGTCGGCAGCGTGGTGCGGAGCTCGATCAGGGGGCCGTTGACCGCGCAGCGGCGGCGATCGACTCGGGCTTGACCTCGTCCGAGAAGTGGCAGGCGACCTGGTGGCCGTTGCCGGTCTCTCGCAGGACCGGCCGCTCGGTCGTGCAGCGCTCGGGGTTCCCGAGGTACTCGCGCAGCCAGCACCGGGTGTGGAACCGGCAGCCGGACGGCGGGAAGGCCGGCGAGGGCACGTCTCCGGTGAGCACGATCCTCCGCTTCCGCACGGTCGGGTCCGGGTCCGGGACGGCCGACATCAGGCTGACCGTATAGGGGTGGAGCGGCTTCTCGTACACGTCGGCGACGTCGCCGACCTCGGCGAGGCTGCCCAGGTACATCACCCCGAGCCGATCGCTGATGTAGCGAACGACCGAGAGGTTGTGGGCGACGAACAGGAAGGTCAGGTCGAACCGGCCGCGCAGCTCGACGAGCAGGTTCAGGATCTGCGACTGGATCGAGACGTCGAGGGCCGAGACCGGCTCGTCCGCGAAGATGAAATCGGGCGACAGGGCCAAGGCCCGGGCGATCCCGATCCGCTGCCGCTGGCCGCCCGAGAACTCGTGCGGGTACCGCCGGGCGTAGTCTCGCCGGAGCGAGACCGCCTCGAGGGAATCGCCGACGCGCTGATCGCGGACGCTCCGCTGGGCCCACTTGTTCTCGGAGTCGGCCTGGGCGAGGAGGCCCTCGGCGATCAGGTCGCTGACCGGCATCCGCGGGTTCAGGCTGCTCATCGGGTCCTGGAAGATGACCTGCATCCTGCGGCGCAGCCGCTTGAGGTCCCGGCCGCGGGCGGCGAAGACGTCCTGCCCGTCGAAGACGGCGCTCCCGGAGGTCGCCGTCTCGAGCCGGAGGATCGTCCGGCCGAGCGTCGTCTTGCCGCAGCCGGATTCGCCGACCAGGCCGAAGATCTCGCCCCGCCGGACGTCGAAGCTGACGTCGTCGACCGCCTTGACGTAGCCGACGACGCGTCGGAGGAGGCCGGACCGGATCGGGAAGTAGGTCTTCATCGAGCGGATCTGGAGGAGCGGCTCGCCGATCGGCCGGGCGGAACTCGCGGACGCCAGACTGCTGGGAGCCGGGAGGGCAGGAGCCTGTCCGGGGGACGCCGGGTCGGCGATCGGCGGCGGCGGCGGCTCGAACGTGGTCACGAGGCGGTCTCCTGGACGGGGGAGGCGGCGGGCGGGTCGGGCGCAGTCGGCGGATCGGGCGGGGCGATGAGCACGGCCGGCACTATCGGCACGGCCGACCCCGAGGCGCCCGGCTCGGTGAGATAGGCGTTCAGTCGCCCGGCGTTGGCGGGATCCTGGAGCCAGCAGCGCGTGCTCCGCCCGGGGCGGACCTCGAGCAGCTCGGGCTCCTCCTCGCACGCCTCGAAGGCGTACGGGCAGCGGGGCTGGAACTTGCAGCCGGGAGGCATGCGGTACGGGTTCGGCACGACGCCCTTGATGACCGACAGCGGCTGGCCCTTCGTGCCGCGCGACGGGATCGACTGGAGCAGACCGCGGGTGTACGGATGGCGCGGGTGGAGGAGGACCTCCTCGACCGAGCCCCTCTCGACGATCCGGCCGGCGTACATCACGGCCACCCGCTCGACGGTCTCGGCGACGACACCCAGGTCGTGGGTGATGAGCAGGAGCGCGGTCCCGGTGCGGGCCTGGATCTCCTTGATCAGGTCGAGGATCTGGCGCTGGATCGTGACGTCGAGGGCCGTCGTCGGCTCGTCGGCGATGAGCAGCTTCGGCCGGCAGGCGAGCGCCATCGCGATCATCACCCGCTGGCGCATCCCGCCCGAGAACTCGTGCGGGTACTGCTTGACCCGGCGCTCCGGCGATGAGATCCCGACCTCCCGGAGGGCGTCGATCGCGATCCCGATCGACTCCTTCTTGGTCGCCACGTTGTGGAGCAGGATCGCCTCGGTCAGCTGGTCGCCGATCGTGAGGACCGGGTTGAGGCTCGTCATGGGCTCCTGGAAGATCATCGCGATCTCGCCGCCCCTGACGTGGAACATCTCCTCGTTCGAGAGGTCGAGCAGGTCCTTGCCGTCGAACACGATCTCGCCGGACGCGATCTCGCCCGGTGGCGTGTCGATCAGGCGCATGATCGAGAGCGAGGTCACGCTCTTGCCGCAGCCCGACTCGCCGACGAGGGCGAGCCGGCCGCCGCGGGGGATCTCGAAGTCGACCCCGTCGACCGCCTTGACCAGCCCATCGAGCGTGTGGAAGTAGGTCCGCAGGTCGCGCACCTGGAGGATCGGCGGCTCGGCGACCGGGGTCGCCTCCCGCTGGCTCGCCGGCTCGATCACACTTTCGCCCTCGGGTCCAGGGCGTCGCGCAACCCGTCGCCCATGAAGTTGATCCCGAGCACGGTCAGCACGATCGCCATGCCCGGGAAGAACGGCCACCACCAGTTGCCCTGGGTGATGAACTCGAGCGAGTTCGACAGCACGTTGCCCCACGTCGGCTGGGTCGCGTCCACGCCGAAGCCGAGGTAGCTGACGAAGGCCTCGCCGACGATGACGCCGGCGATCGAGAGGGTCGCCACGACGATGAGCGGCGACAGCGAGTTGGGCAGGATGTGCCGGAAGATGATCCGCCGGTCGGAGACGCCGACCGCTCGCGCCGCGTCGACGAAGGCCTCCTCGCGCAGGCTCAGGAACTGGCTCCGGACCAGGCGCGAGATCCCGCCCCAGCCCAGGAAGCCGAAGATCAGCGCCACCGTCACCCAGCTCCCCGAGCCGAGGAACTTCGAGGCGACCAGGATGACGAACAGGAGCGGCAGCGACAGGATCGCGTCGACGATGCGCATCATGACCGTGTCGAGGAAGCCGCCGAAGTAGCCGGCGATCCCGCCCCAGATGGCCCCGATCACCACCGAGATCGAGGTCGCCAGGACGCCGATGACGAGCGACAGGCGCGCCCCGTTGATCACGAGCGTGAGGACGTCGCGCTGGAGCCGGCCGGTCTCGCCCATCAC
>JBGPFS010000125.1:0-7222 GCA_041483455.1 Candidatus Limnocylindria bacterium
TGTACGGGGCGATCATCGGCGGGTGGATGCACGCGGCACCGCTGGCAACGCGGTATCTGAACGCGGTGACGGAGCGGTATCGGGGAGCACGGGGTGTCGCGGCAGGGCGGATCGACCCCCGAGTCGTGCCCGTGCTGGTCCGAACCGCGGACGACAGGGGATCGCCGTCATCGCGTCGACGATTGCTCGAGCCTGCGGTGGCGGCCGTGCCCGAGCTCGGCTGGTTACGCCTCAACCTCGCAGCCGCCTTCTTGGCTGAGGGTCGCGGTGCGGAGGCGGAGACCGAACTTCGCCGCGGGCTCGCCGGCTCCGTCGATGATGACGTCCGGTCCTCGATCCTCGTGCAGCTCGCACTGGCCGCGGGTTGGGAGAGCGAGCCTGGGCGACGTATGGCCGAGGAGGCACTCGCGCTCACGGGCAACATCGCTGCACAAGCGTCTGCCATCGTCGGGCTTGCCTCTCGTTGAAGCGCTGCTGCCGACTGACGGAACTTGGGATTCCATGGACAGATCTTGCGATTCCACGGGCAGAAAGCTGGGACCCGCTCGGCCACAACCCCGAGATCCCACACGTAAGTGTGAAGTCTCATAGAAGTGTCCTCGAAACGGATCGGATCCAGGACCGGTCCCCGAAAGAGGCGTCGTAACTGCGCGGATTGGCTACTGCCAGGCGAGGCGCAGGGTGCCGAGCAGCAGGCCCAACACGATCAGCCAGGCCAAGACGATGATCACCCCGACGATCGCCGCACCGACTGCGAAGCCGATGCCGAACCTGACGGCGGTCCCAGCTGTGAAGCGCACTTCAGTGCTGGGTGGGGTTGGGACCGGGTCCAAAGGCAGACGGTCTGCGGGCCGACCGCTCGGGTCGTATGAATGCCCGCACATATGGCAGAAGCGAGCGTTCGGTGCGCTGATGGCGCGACAGCTCGGGCCGAACGGCGGTGACGCCATCATGACCCCCGGATACATCCAGCTGAAGGTGAGTTACGCCATTCTCTGCCTCTCGCCGCCGCTCGTCGGATCCACGGAACACCCGTCAGCGGATCTTCGCTACCTCTTGCGCGAAGTGACGGGCCTGACGCCGCACCGTGGCGCATTGTGCGTCTTCCGAACGGGAGCGGCCCTCTAGCGCGTCACTCCCGGCCGCTATCGGGGGGGCACGCGAGGGCGCACCTCCGTCGTGGACACAGAGCGGCCCCCGGCGAAGCGCTGCGCCTACCCGGGGTGGCGGAGGTCCACGTGCGCCAGCCGGAGAAAGACCTTGGAACGCTCTGACGGGACGTGGATGTGCAACACCTGCATGAAGGTGGCCGGCACCGAGCACGACAACCCCGAATGTCATCGATGCTCCGATTGGGGATCATGTGGGACCGACTGCACGCTGAGCCGGGTCTTCTGCCAGACCTGCGGGACCTCGTTCGCGGTCGAGGGCTAACTGCGACTCGGACGATTGGGTAAGGCCGCGCCGACCGTCTTGGCGGCCTTCTTGCCTTCGTCCCAGCCGTCTCGTTCTGAACATCCGGTCTGACCTAGGGTGGGCTCGGTGCGCCTAGGTCATGCCCAACGAGTACTACCTGGCCGCGCTAAGGGCTGTGTCAAGACCACCCAATTCCACGCGGCTCGGAGATGTCGCCAGATGGGTGTTGTGGACGAGGCTGCACCCAAGTAGCGCAGTGGCGTGGTCGTCGGCCAGGACTGGCCTCTTGGTCGGGAGTTCGGTCGGGAGTTCCCAGCGGAACCACCCATCCGGAGCGGCTGTAACGGTGCGTTTCACGCACGAAATGGGGGAGTCCCGAGGGCCGGGTCGGTCTGCAAAACCTCTATTCAGCGGTTCGAATCCGCTCGTCGCCTCCACTTCCTGAGCACGAACAGGCCCGCTGAGCACGACCGTCTGAGCCCAGCGAGGAGAAACGACCCGGTGTTCTTGGCGGCCTGGGACGCAAACGTGCGTCGAGATGCGGCCTGAAGCGGTCGACGCCCGGCGACAGGTCAGGACTTCGCACCGACTGCTTCGCCGCCGATGAGACCGAACCCGCGATATCAGACGTGGGCCGATCGTTTCTCGAAGCCAACGTAGCGATACGTCTGAGACGAAGGGCGTTGCCGCATGCGAGGGGTTGTTCGGCTCGTCAGCCCGGGCGCCTCTTCGACACCACGACCCCGGCGAGAGCCAGGCCGGCCAGTGAGCCGCCGGCCAACACGAGCGCTTCGCGCGTCTCGACGAACCGGTAGCGCCCGCCGGGAACCACGAGCGCGACCATCGGGTACTTCGAGGTGCCGGTCGTCGGGTCGAACGGATCCGTGCCGTTGAAGTAGTCGTAGCCGACGAGAGTGCCGTCCGGAAGCACGAACCTCTGGTCGAAGAACAGGTCATCGGGGCCGGGCCCGCCATTGTCCATCGGGATCGTGACCGCCTCGCCCTGCAGGATCTTGTGGTGGACCTCGATACCGCCAAACAGGCCGATCGCGGCTACCAGCGCGGCCACGATCACCGCAGGCAACGCCCGCCCCAGGAACGACCCGACCACGACGGAGACGGCGAAGATGAAGACCGCCCGGCTCGCCAGGAGGCCGCCGCGGTTCCCATAGCCGTTGAACGAGCTGGATAGGTCGGCTCCGGGGGCGCCGGGTGTGCTCGCGGCGACCAGCCGATCCGCGGCGACCCCGGCCGCGAACGTCAGAACGACCAGGACCACCAGGATCGGGACCATCCGAGCGACGTACCACCGCCACCGTGACGGGGCGAGCGACCAGGCGAGCCGCACGGTGCCACGCTCGAGTTCGCGGGCGACGATCGGGACTCCGAGGAAGAGCCCGATGGCGTAGGTCACGAAGAGGAGCGGTGTCAGCAGCAGACCGCCCAGCGTTTGCTGCGCCTCGTAGAACCTGCGGACGGCCTCCACGCAGGCGGGCGGGAGGGCCCCGGCAATGGCGTAGCAGTCGGGTGCTGGGCGCAGGCTGTCGATGTACGCCGCTGCGACGAACGACGCCACGACGAGTGTCGCGATCGCAGCCCCGAACGCGAATAGCTCGAAGCGATGGAGGCGCAGGGTCAAGCGCACCCAGTCGAGCCTCATGCGGCACGCTCCACGGGCGTGCTCGCCGGCCTGGGCACGCGTGCCGCTGCGAGGTGGCCGAGGACGACCTCCTCGAGCGTGGCCGGGCGTCCGCCCACGGCCGCGTCTCCCCGGACCAGGCTGAGGCGCTCACCGGCCGGACCCGGGAACAGCCCGACGACCGATCCGGCCGGCGGGGCGGCGGGCGCGCCATCGGAGTCCGTTGCGCTGGCCGCCTCGATGACGCGGTGCTCGGCGATGGCGCCGGCGATCGAGAGGTCGAGGAGCGTCCGACCGGCGCCGAGGACGAGCAGCCGGTCGCAGGCCTGCTCGATATCGGTGATGACGTGCGACGAGAGGAGCGCGGTCGCGCCGTCGGCACGGACCGCGTTCACCAGGACGTGGAGGAACTCGCGGCGGGCCAGCGGGTCGAGGCTCGCGAGCGGTTCGTCGAGAAGGAGGACTGGCGCCCGCGCCCCCAGCGCGAGCGCCAGTCCGACCTGCGCCTGCTGCCCTCCGGACAGCTCATCGGCGCGGGATGTGAGCGCGATCTCGAGATCGTCGAGTCGGCGTCGGGCAAGCCCCGGGTCGAAGCCGGGCCGGAGCGAGCTCGCCAGCCGCACGTGCTCGTCGACCGTCAGTTCGCGGTACAGCGACGGCGCCTGGGGGACGTACCCGATACGCCGGATCGCCCCGCCTCGGTCGCGCCACGGGTCGATGCCGTCGACGTGGAGGCGGCCCTCCATCGGTCGATCGAACCCGACCCACGCCTTGAGCAGCGTTGACTTCCCCGAGCCGTTCGGCCCGACGAGGGCCGTGATGCTGCCATCGGGGACCGAGACATCGACATGGCGGAGCGCCCAACGCCGACGCCCGTAGCGCTTGCCGATGTCGTGCGTCTCCAGGACGGCCATCGTTCCCTCCTCGTGGCCGGTGCATCCGACGCCCCGGTGCGCCGATGGTAGGTGTTGGGACGGCCGTGACGGACCCCGGGCTTCCCCGCCGGCCGTTCCGGGATTCCCCGGACCCAGCTGCGCATCGACCTCTGCTACTGTCGGACCGTGGATGCGAGGCTTCGCGACCGGTTGGCCACGGGGATCGCGACGCTGGCCGTGCTCGCCGCCCTCGGGACCCTGATGTTCGGGGCCTTCGACTCCGGTATCCGGCTCGCCGATCAGGGCGACCACGTGGTCATCGGCGACGTCAACGACCACAGCCTCGCGCACGCGAACGGCATCCAGCGCGGGATGATCGTCACTCGGTTGAACGGGGTGACGCTGGTACGGCTGCCGGCCTACGTCTATCCGGCGATCCCGCCGACCCCCGACCCTGCGACGGGCGAGAGCGCCCCCCAGCAACCGATCGGCGTCGAACCCTCCGAGCCGACCGTCGTGCAGCTCAAGCCCGATGTCCGCGTCGCGCTGCTGGCTGCGCCGATCCGGGACCTCGAGGCCATCGAGCCGTGGGCGCTCGAGCAGGGCTCCGCGGCGAACGGCTGGAACACGGCGCAGATCAGCGACGACGGCCGGAGCGGCCTGCGCGAGTCGATGCCCGCGGTCTTCCTCGGCGCCGCGATCCTCTTCGTCGCGGGTTGGTGGCTGGCGAGCGGGCGTGCCGGCGCGGGTCTCAAGCCGTTGGCCGTGCCGCTGGCCGTCGCCACGGCTGTGCCGTTCATCCTCCGGCCGCTCGAGGCCACCTGGTCGCCGCCGATCATCGCGCTGAGTGGCATGATGCTGGCCCTCGCCATGGTGCCGCTCGCCATCGGCTTGCTGGAACGGGTGGTTGACCCGAACGAACGGCGGCTCGTCGCACAGGCGACCGCCGCCTGCGCGATCGGTGCGATCCTCGTCGGGATCGGGTTGGCCGCGACCGAGCCGTGGTCGGGTTCGGGCGTTGCGCGCTGGGCGCTCGTCGGGGCGATCCCGCTCATCCCGGGTCTCGCGGCGGCCGGGCCGATCCAGCGTGGCGGCCTGCTCGGGGCGGCAACGTCCAGCGGACGCCTCCTTGAATCCACGGAGTTCGCGGTCGCGGGCGCCACGCCGCTCGTGGCGCTGTCCACCGACTCGAGCCCGTACCTGCTCCCGTTCGTGCTGTGGATCGGCCTCATCCTCGTGGCCGGCCGGTTCACGATCCGGCCGCTCGCCAGGCTCGCCACGCGCGCGCAACTCCAGCGCGATCTCGTCGTCGCCGCAACGGAGGCGGAGCGGGCACGCGTGGCGGCCGATATCCACGACGACGCGCTCCAGGAACTGACGCTGCTCGTCCAGCGCCTCGACACCGCCGGCGATGCCGAGGGCGCCGACCTCGCGCGGACGGTGTCGGACCGCCTGCGCGCCATCTGCGGCGACCTGCGTCTGCCGATCCTGGACGACCTCGGCGTCGGGCCGGCACTCGACTGGCTCGTCCTCCGGATCGAGCGCCTGGCCGGCGGCGAGGTTCGCCTGGAGCGCGCTGATGGAGCCCGACCGCCGGCGGATGTCGAGCTGGCGTTCTTTCGGGTCGCCCAGGAGGCACTCGCCAATGCGGTCAAACATGGGCGCCCGCCGATCGTCGTGCGCTACACCTCGAGCGCCTCGGGGGTCTCGCTCTCGATCGACGACGGCGGACCGGGCATCTCCGCCGACGCGGTCGAGGAGGCCGAGCGATCGGGCCACTTGGGCCTGCTCAACATGCAGCAGCGGGCCGAGGCGATCGGTGCGATCCTCGAGGTTCGACGCTGGCCGGCCGGCGGGACGCACCTCGCGCTCGAGTGGCGGGCGCACTGACGGGCGCGGGCACGGGTGGGCCGGCGGATCCGGCCATCCGCGTCGGGATCGTCGACGACCACCCGGTGGTCGGGGAGGGGATGGCGGCCGTTCTTCGCACGCAGCCGGGTCTCGAGATCGTCGGCGTCGCGGTCTCCCTCGACTCCGCTCGGCGCATCGGCCTGACCGACGCCGGCACGGTCGACGTCCTCCTGCTCGACATCCGCCTGGGCGCTGACAGCGGGCTGCGTCTCTTGTCGGAGGTCGCGATCCAGCGCGAGGCGCCGCTCCCCGCCGTCATCGTCCTGACCGCCTACGACTATCCGCAGTACGCGGAGGCGGCCTTGAGTCTCGGTGCCGCCGGATTCGTGCTCAAGACCGCGCCGCTCCCCGAGCTGGTCGATGCGATCCGGCGGGTCGCGGCGGGCGGGCTCGCGTTCGCGGTTCGGCCGCGCACGACCGGACGCGTGCACCTGACCGCGCGCGAGCATGACGTCGTCCGGCTCGTGGCCGACGGCCGCAGCAACGACGAGATCGGCGCGACGCTCGGGATCGGCTCGAAGACCGTCGAAACCCACCTGTCGCGCGTCTTCGAGCGGTTCCGCATCTCGTCGCGGGCGGAGCTCGCGGCACGCGCCGTGCGCGAAGGCTGGCTCGACGTGCCACCAGGTGGCTGACCAGGCGTGGAGGATCGCGTCCTGCGTGGCCTCCTCGGCGTCTGACGCGTTGCCGAGGATGTACCCGGCGGTCCGGAGCGGGGCTACTTGAGGAACGCCGCCCGAAGCTGGATCCACGGCTCGGGATGGTCGCCTTCGTAGCCGACGGCCCAGAGCCCCGTCCCGAGGAGGCGGTGGTCGTTGACGTAGTCCCACTTGCGCCTGAGCGTCGTCGCGTTGTCGACGTAGAACTGCCACCAGGTCAACGGGCACGCGGGGCAGGCGCGGGCCTGGTACTTGCCCCACATCACGCCCTCGACCGGGTCGTAGCTCGCGCCGTACGTAGCGTCGAGCGCGATCCCCTCCGCGTACAGCACGTCCCGGCCAGGGCCCGTCGTCCGGGCGTTGATCGCCGGCCCGGCGGTCGGCCAGAGGTGGCCGTAGAACGGGACCCCCAGGATGATCTTGCCGGCCGGGATGCCGACCTTCTCGAACGCCAGGATCGTGTCGACGACGTCGTAGGTCGGGCCGCCCATCGGCGAGTTCGAGCCGGCCGACTTCGAGAACGTGCCGCGGTAGTGATAGCCCATCAGGTAGATCGCATCGGCCGCGCCCGGCGCGACCAGGGCCCTGAGGTCGTACGACTGGTAGTAACCGGTCACGGCAACCGTCAGCTGGTAGCCGGGTCGGATCGCGTCGAGCGCCGCTCGAAAGCCACGGACGAGGGCCGTGTAGTTCGCCCGCTGGCCGACCGGCACGGGTTCGAA
>JBGPFS010000126.1:0-7213 GCA_041483455.1 Candidatus Limnocylindria bacterium
AGACGTTGTTCATCACCGCATACGCCCGCGACCGCTCGTCGTTGGGGTACGGCTGGCGGAACAGCGAACGCCACACGGCGCTTCGGCGGATGCTCTGGTCCACCCGCTCGAGGAAACTCACCGGGCCCCTCCTGCGACGCCGGGAGTCCCGGCGAGTTGCGCATCACGGTACGACTCCTTGTAGAGCCGACCGTCGCTCGAGACCTCCTGCAGCTCGAACCGCTCCATCGTAATGGCGTCGAACGGACATCGCTTGACGCACAAGGCGCACCGGATGCAGCGCTCCTCGTCGAGGATCATCGCCGCACCCTGCTCCCAGCCGTAGGCCTCCTCGATCTCCGGGAGGAGGCCCTCCGACTTCAGCTGGTTCACGTCGACCATGTGGATGACGCCCTCCGGGCAGACATCCGCGCACGCTCCGCACAGGACGCACCGGAATGGGTCGAACCAGATGTTGAAGTTGCACATCAGGCAGCGGGTCGATTCGGCGACCGCCTGGCTGGCCCCATAACCGAGCTCGACCGGCGTCGTGAAGTTGACCGCCGGGTCGGTCGACGGGATCCGCTCCATGAGCGGGACCATCGGGATGTGCTGGCGGGGCAGGACGTCGTAGAGCTCGGGCATCTCGTGGCGCCACGAGCTCGTGATCTTCACGTTGGCCGTGACGCTGACGTCGGCCCGGCCGGTCAGGTAGCGGTCGATGGCGTAGGCGCACTTCTTGCCATGGCCGGCCGACTCGATGAGGGTGGTCGGCCCGGTGACGAAGTCGCCGCAGGCGAAGACGCCCCGCTCATTCGTGGCGTAGGTGGCCGGATCCACCTTGACCCGGCCGCGGTTGACCTCGAATCTCGACTCGACCGGAAGGAACGAGAGGTCGGCCGCCTGCGAGACCGCCGGGATGACCGTGTCGGCCGGGATGACGAACTCCGAGCCCGGGATCGGCACGGGCGACCGGCGACCGGAGGCGTCCGGCTCGCCCAGCTTGTTCCGGATGAACTTCACGCCCGTGACGTGACCGTCGGTGCCGAGCACCTCGATGGGGCTGGCCAGGAACTCCATCCGGACGCCCTCACGCTCGGTCTCGCCCAGCTCCTCCTCGTCGACGACAAGCTCGGAGCGAGTCCGGCGGTAGACGATCGAGACCCGCTCCGCCCCGTGCCGGAGGCTCGTCCGCGAGCAGTCCATGGCCGTGTAGCCGCCGCCGATGACGACGACGTCGCTTCCGACCGAGACTTCTTCGCCCAGGTTGGCCGTCTTCATGAAGTCGACGCCGTAGACGACGCCCTCGAGGTCCCCGCCCGGGATGTCGAGGCCGACCGCGTCCATCGCGCCGGCGGTGATCGCGACCGCGTCGAACTCGGCCTGCAGGCGCTCGAACGGGATGTCCCGCCCGATCGCCGTGTTGTAGACGAACCGGACGCCGAGGCGCTCGACGAGCTTGACGTCCATCTCGATCGCCTCGCGCGGAAGGCGGAAGGCCGGCACGCCGATGAGCATCGTGCCGCCCGCGTAGGGGAGGCTGTCGTAGACGGTGACCCCGAACCCCTTGAGCGCGAGCTCCCGGGCCACCGAGAGACCCGCCGGCCCGGCTCCGACGACCGCGACCTTCTCGGGCCGTGGGTCGATCTCGGGCATGACGTCCGGGATCCCCGATGCCTCGTGCCACTCGACGAGGAACCGCTTCATCGCCCGGATCGCGAGCGGTCGGTCGATGTCGCCCCGGCGGCAGGCCCGCTCGCACGGCGCGGAGCAGACGTACGAGCACATCGCCGCGACCGGGTTCGGGTCGCGGGACAGGATGTAGCCCTCCTCGAACCGCCCTTCGGCGGCGAGGTTCAGGTAGCCCCGGCAGTTCGTCCCCACCGGACAGGCTTCCTGGCACTCGATGTTGCACTGAAGCCAGGAGGCGTCGACGGGCTGGACGAGGAATTCCTGGTTCGGGTCGATGGCCACGCGGCGGTCGTACCTTTCCGTGCGATCGGCTCGGACAGGAGGCATGCCGGCCGTTCGGCCGACGGCGCGGAATCTACACCTCCGGGGAGAGCATTGCATCCGCGCTCGATATGTCCGAGGGTGGATCGACCGCAGTGCAGGTGTCGACCGCCGTTCAGGTTGACGCGTCCACCCGCGGCAGCTACGCTCGCGGCCAAGTCCGCGCGCGCCGCTCTGGCGTCGCGGGTCCGGCGAGGAGGCACCGTGACCGCGAGCGAGTTCGCCTTCCTGGCCTTCGGGCTCGTGCTCGGGGTCGCGACGGGCGCCGCGATCATCGAGGTCCTGCGGGCACGGCCACCCGCTCCGCGCGAGGTCCGCCTCACGGTCACTCCCGACAGCGTCCCGCGGCGCCGGTCCGCGACGCTCGCCGAGAGCCCCTCGACCGGGCTCGGCGGCGATCCGGCGCGCGGTGGCCCGGCCGACCCGTCGATGTTCGATCTGGCTACCGCGATGCGGGGCGGGCTCGTCCTTGCCCGCGCCGGATCGCGAACGTCCGTTCCAGACCGACGGGGACCCGCCGCCTCGCAGCCGGCCGCTGAGCGGGCGCCGGTCGCGGTGGCGGTCGTCCGCGAGGTCGACCCGCTGATGGCGATCCTGACCGCTCAGACCGCGGCCGTGGCCGCACGCAGCGGGTCCGAGCTGGTCTCGCTCGCCGCCCACCCGACCTCCGTCGCGACGATGGGGCCGGCGCTGGCCGGAGCCGACGGCACGACCGACGATCCGACGGCCAGGCCGTCGGCGGCGGCCCGGTCGACATCGGGCCGTGCGGCTTCGGGCCGGGCGGCCGAACCGGCGGCCTCCGACCTCACCGAGTCGGCGCCCGGGGCGACCGGCCGATGCGCGGAGCCCCGCCGGGTCGCCGACGAGCGCTGCACGCTCGCGGCCCGCCTGGCCGACGCGGCTGGCGACGTCGCCCGGGTCCTTCAGGATCGCCGGCGTGAGTACGACGCGCACGCCGTGCGAGCCGAGCAGGCGACCGCGCTCGCCGACCCGCGCACGATCCTGGCGGAGAAGGAGAGCGCCCGCCTCGCGTTCCGCGTCGCCCACGCGGGCGCTCACGACCCCGGCGCCCTCGAGGACGCGGCCCGCACCTGGCTCCAGGCGATCAATCGGATCAATTCCTCGGTCCGCGACGCGACGGTGACGGCCGGTCGCGAGCGTGAAGCCGCGGCAGCCCTCGTGATGCTCATCGAGCGCCTCGATGTCGAGGCGGATGCCGCGCGCATCACCGCCGAATCGGCGGCCGAAGCGTGCCTGGCGGCGCGCGAGGCTCTGGCCGCCTGCGAGGAGGGACTGGTCGATCGCGCCGCCGGACGCCCGCCGATCGACGCGGCCGCGGTCGCGGCCCGTCCGCCCCTGGTCGGGGGGCCGGAGCTCGAGCCGGCGCCCGTGGACCGGACCGGGTGGCCGGCCGAGCTGCCGGCGACCTACGAGCCCCACCCGGCGGACGCCGTGCCGCGGATCCTCCGGATCCTCCAGGGCGATGACGCGGCGCTCCGCGACGTGGTCGCGGCCCTCGCCGGCGACGATGCCGAGGAGCGTCGGCGCTGGCAGCTCCTCCTGGCGGACCTCGTGGGCGCCGTCCAGGCTCGAACGATCGAGGCGGCGATCCTCGACTTCCCGGCGGACCATCCATTCTGGGGATCCTTCACCCGCGATCAGTGCCGCGACATCGCCACCGCGCTCGCCTCGCTCGGCTACCGCTTCGACGGCCTCGGCGGCTTCGCGGACGAGCGGCTGCCGAGCCAGCGGGACCTCTCGCTCGCGATCGCGTACGCCGGGCTCGACCCGATGCGGATCCGGGTCTGGCCGACCGAGGTGGAGATCCCGGCGCTGATGCGCGGCGTCCGGATCGCCGCCGATGAATACGTCGCGACGACGGCCGGCGATCTCACTCTGGGCGAGATGGTCGCGCTCCTGCGCGGGCGGACCGAGGGCCTGACCGACCTCTGGAACGCCTGGGGCCGGGTCCGCCCCCTGCTCCTCGTCTCCTAGGCCTCGTCGTCGTCGATGACGGCGATCCGGAAGTCCTCGGCAGCCGCACGGCCGATCCGCGCGCCGTCTTCGGCGGCCCAGTCCCGGATCCGCTCCGCGAGCCGGTCCGGCTCGCGGATCTGGCTGGCGTGGGCGGCCAGCGCGGCGATCTTCCGACCGACCGTGGCGCTGACGTCGATCCATGCGTCCGGGGCGTTGGTCCAGAACAGGTAGAGGCGCCGGACCCGGTGGGGCGCCAGGCCGCCCCGGGCGAGCGCCGGGAACGCCATCGGGTTCCGGGCGGCCGGATAGACCGCGTCGATCGCGGCGATCCCCGCCGCCCGATGGTCGGTGTGGTTGATCCCGCCTCCGGCGTAGACGATCACGTCCGGGTCATGCGTCAGCACGGCGTCCGGCCGGAAGGTCCGGATCTCGCGGACCAGCAGCTCGCGGAGCGCGAGATCGTTGGCGAGCGCCCCGTCGGGCTGGTGGAGGAAGCTGACGCCGGCGTACCCGACGATGGAGGCGGCGGCCCGCTGCTCGGCCTCGCGGTTCCGCGAGAGCTCGAGCGGATCGAGGTCCGGATCCTCGCCACCCTGATCGCCGCTCGTGCAGCAGACGAGCCAGCCGACCGATCCCGCATCGATCCAGCGCGCCGCCGTCGCGGCCGGCCCGAAATCGGCATCGTCGGGATGGGCGGCGATGACCATGAAGCGTTCCGGGCGCCACTCGTGAGGCTCGGCGGGCGGCTGGGTCTCGGACGTCGTCATCGCTGGTCCTGGGTTCTTCCTGTGCTGGGATGTCGCGCTAGACTTGCCTTGAGGCCTCGCTCGTCTCCCCCCACGGGCGAGGCCTCGTTCCGTGTTCGGCGACCCTCAGCCGCGGCTCGCCTTCGCCTCGGCGAGGGCGGCGAGGACCGCGGCTGCATGCCCGTCCGCCTTGACCCGCGGCCAGGCGCGGGCGATCCGACGGTCCGGGTCGACCAGGTACGTCGAGCGCTGGGTGCCCTGGAACCGGCGGCCGTAGAGGCTGCGCATCCGCCACGCCCCATAGGCGGTCGCCACGGCGTGATGCTCGTCGGACAGGAGCGTGAACGGGAGCTCGAACTTGTCCCGGAACCGGAGGTGGCTGGCCGAGCCGTCCGGGCTGATCCCCCAGATGTCGGCACCTTCGTCGCGGATCGTCCGGTCGAGATCGCGGAACTGACACGCCTCGGTCGTACAGCCGGGCGTGTCGTCTTCGGGGTAGAAGTAAACGATCGTCCAGCGTCCGCGCTGGTCGGCCAGGCGATGGACCGTGCCGCTGGCGTCCGGGAGGACGATCTCCGGAGCGGCGGAACCGACCTCGGGGGTGGGCGGATCGACGGGCATCTGCGTGCTCACGGCGCGAGACTAGCACCTCCGTCCGGCCGAGCCAGTCCATCGGCCGGCGGCAGCGCCTCGACGACCAGCAGGCGCCCCGAACGCACCGAGACCGCCGCGGCCGGCCCGATCCGGACGTTCGAGACGCCCCGGCTCGTGCCGAGCTTGAGGCTCGCCTCGACGAGCGTCCAGGCCAGCCCGATCGTCGTGACCCCGAGCACGTCTCCGCCGAACGGCACGAGCGAGACCAGGTCGCCCGACCGACCGTCGAGCGCGAGTCGAACCGGCCCGCCGCCGGGGCCCGGGGCCGAGACGAGGCGGACCCTCGTCGTCCCGTCGACGACCGTCGCTTCGAGCGGCGCGAGCCCCTCGAGCGCGAGCAGCGCGAGGTTGGCCAGCTCGTGATCGAGACGCGCTCCGCCGAGCGCCCCGACGAGGGTCAGTGCCGTCGCTCCTGCCCCGAGCGCCGCCTCGACCGCCAGCTCGGCGTCGGTCGCATCCTTCGCCGCGGGCACGACCCGGACCGCGATCCCGCGCTCGGCGAAGGCCGTCAGCTCGGCGGACGTCAGCGTGTCCGCGTCGCTCACGATGAGGTCGAGCGTCAGGCCGAGGGGCTCCGCCGCCCGCGCCCCGCCGTCCGCCGCCACGACGAACGCCGCTTCCCGGTCCCAGCCCGGCCAGGTCGCGTCGAGATCGTCGCGGCGGGGAAGATCGCCGCCCAGCAGGACGATCGCTCGGACCGACGGCCGCGGCTGGCTGCCCATGCCCGGATGCTACCCGACGCCCCGCTGCTAGACTCCGTGCGTGCCCGACGTACCTGCTCACCCCGCGCTCCAGCGCGTCCGCGACGCCGCCGCCAGGAAGGGCGTCACGCTCGAGATCCGCATCTTCGACGAGTCGACCCACACCGCGGCCGAGGCCGCCAAGGCGGTCGGCGCCGAGCTCGGCCAGATCGTCAAGTCGCTCGTGTTCGTCGCGGCCGGACCCGACGGCTCGCTCCTTCCGGTCGTCTGCCTCGTCTCCGGCCCGAACCGGGTCGACCTGGCGCGGCTGGCGGCCGTGGCCGGCGAACCCGAGCTCCGGCGGGCGACAGCGCGCGAGGCGAACGAGCTGACCGGCTTCACCATCGGCGGCATCCCGCCCGTCGGCCACGATCGGCCGGTCCGCGTCTTCATGGACCCGGATCTCGGGCGGTTCCCGGTCGTGTGGGCGGCGGCCGGGCTTCCGACCGCCGTCTTCCCGGTCCCGCCCGCGACCCTCAGGATGATCGCCAACGCGATCGTCGCGCCGATCGCGGAGACCACCCCGCCGGCGGGCCCCGCGTCGGTCGCGCCGGCGCGTCCCGAGACCTCGACGGCCGACCGACCGGCGTGACCGCCGAACCCGGGGTCGGCGTCACGGCATACCCGGGCGGGATCCGCGTCCGGTCGGCCTGGGGTGGCAGCGGCGCCGGCCCGGCGGTGTTCGCGCTGAGCGAGGTCGGTGGGCCCCTGAGCGACCACGGCGCGCTGGCGGGGCCGCGCTTCGACGCGATGTGCCGGGCGGAGCTGCGGGTCGAGACGCCCGGCGGGCCGTGGACGGCCCGACTCGCCTCGCCGGTCTTCGACGAGCCACGAGCGGTCCTGTGGGACGAGCCGGGGCTGCTGGTCGTCGGCTACGGCTTCCGGACGTACGGGTTCGATGCCCGGACCGGCGACCTGCGCTGGAGCCATCGCTCGGGCACGCCCCTCGTGGCGCTCCTCGGCTCGTCGCGGATCGACCACGTCATCGTCCAGGCCGAGCTTGAGACCTTCGCCCTGGCGGGCGATGGCGAAGTGACCTGGCGGATGGCCCACAGCGACGTCGTGACGAACGCGGAGCTGGTGGGGGGCAACCTCATCCTCACG
>JBGPFS010000127.1:0-7196 GCA_041483455.1 Candidatus Limnocylindria bacterium
CGCCGCCCCCCACGACCACCGGCCGACCCCGGAGCTCCGGCCGGTCGCGTTGCTCCACCGCCGCGAAGAACGCGTCGAGGTCGACGTGGAGGATCGTCCGCCCGGTCACTCCGCCATCATCGCCCCGGGACCGCCGGCCGAACAGCCGGCCAGGCGGCGGCGCGTGGGTGGACGAGGCTCCGGCCCTGACGCTCCGGCCCTGGCGCCTGGGCCCTGGCCCTTCGGCCCTAGCCCTTCGGCTCGACGATGACCGTTACCTCCGAGGTCATCCCGGCGAGCACCTTGATGGCGACCTTGTATGTGCCGAGCGACTTGAGCGGCTCCTCCAGGTCGATCTTGTGGCGATCGACCTCGATCCCGCGCCGGCCGAGCGCATCGGCGATGTCCTTCGTCGTGATCGAGCCGTAGAGCTTGCCGCCGTCGCCGACCTTGACGCCCATCGTGAGCGTCGTGCTCGAGATGCGGGTCGCGGCGATCTCAGCCTCGTCGCGCTCTCGTCGGCGCTTGTCTTCCCGGCTCGCGATATCGTGCTGCCAGGCGCGGTAGGCGCCTCCGGCAGCGGGCACCGCGAGCTTCTGGGGCATCAGGAAGTTCAGGGCGAATCCATCCGCCACGGTCTTCATCTCGCCGCTCTTCCCGAGCTTGGCGACGTCGGCGGTCAGGATGACCTTCACGCGAGCGAACCCTCCTCAGTGATCCAGGAGCGGACCCGCGGTCCGATCCCGGTTGCGCGCACCGCCCGGGCAGCCACGCCGGCCGCCTCCGGGATGCGTCGGATGAGCCGCCGGACCGGACGCGGCATCAGGCGGCGAAGCTGGGCGATATCCCGATCGAATGCCCCGGGGTCGAGACCGAGCTCGGCGAGCTTCTCGCCGAGGATCTGCGGGGGGACACCCTCGAGGAACAAGTCGACGGCGAGGACCAGGACGACGAGGTCGTCGAGTCCACCCACGAGCGGCACGTCGTCGGGGATGAGGTCGCCCGGCACGACCAGGTAGGTCAGAGCGCCCGCCAGGAGGGCCTTCCGGCCCTGCGGGATCCGCTCGTCGCGAACGAGCGCCCAGAGGAGCCGGGTGTAGCTCGGGGCACGGCTCGCGACCGGCAGGAATGCGGAGACCCAGAGGACCCGGCGGAAGGCCCGCCACGATCCCCGGGTCGGTGCGTTCGTTCGCGTCGACGCCATCCACCCTCCGGACGGTGATCCACCGTCGACGGCCGCGGGCCGGGTGCCGGGCACATCGTCGGGAGGGTGCAGTCTAGCAGCCGGGCGGCAGCGCGCCAGCCGACGCTCGGCGGTGCAGGCCGGCGCTCGCCGCGCGGGCGATCCGATCCCCGCCGCCGGCCGGCTCGGAGCCGCGGTCGCCGCTTGACAATCGAACGTCCGTTCGGTACCGTGGTCGGGCAGGAGGCCTCATGACGAAGCACGACCCCGACCGCAAGATCAGGATCCTCGATTACATCGCCGCCACCCTCCGGGCGCGGGGCGTGCCGCCGACGGTCCGGGAGATCCGCGATGCGGTGGGGCTGGCCTCCACGTCGGCCGTCCATCACCACCTGCTCATCCTCGAGCGCGAGGGCTACCTCGAGCGCGTCGGATCGCAGGCGCGGTCGCTCCGGCTAACCCCCACGGCGGCACTCCAGCTCGGCCTCTCGAGCGAGCTCACGCCGCAGGCCCTGGCCGCCGAAGCGCACTTCCTGCCGATCATCGGCGAGATCGCCGCGGGCGGACCGATCGAGGCCTACCAGCGGGCAGACGAGACCCTGGCCGTCCCGGAGGCCCTGGCACCGAGCGGCGATGCCTATGTCCTCCGGGTCCGGGGCGACTCGATGATCGAGGCCCACATCACGGACGGGGACTTCGTCGTGATCCGGCCCCAGTCCACCGCCCGAAACGGGGACATCGTCGTGGCCCAGGTCGAGGAGAACGCGGTCACCCTCAAGCGGTTCTTCAAGGAACAGGGCCGGATCCGGCTTCAGCCGGCCAACCCCGAGTACCAGCCGATGTACTACGACGACGTCCGGATCCAGGGCAAGCTCATCGGGGTCATCCGCCGCCTCGATTGACCCGCCGGGCGTCATCGTCCGGCCGGTCGACCTGGCGGCTCGTCCACAGCCGGCCCCATATCGTCCACACCTGATCGCCGGTTCTCCACGCTCCCGGTCCGCCGTCGGCGAGGTTCGTTGGTAAGCCTCTTCCGGTAACGGGGGCCGACCGTGACACTCGAGCGGTCACGAATCCTCGCAGCGTTGGTGTGCCTTGATCGACCGACTCCCGCCCCAGAGCCTCGAGGCAGAGCAATCCGTCCTCGGCGCCATCCTCATCGATCGCGACGCGGTCGTGGAGATCGCCGAGTTCCTCCGCCCGGACGACTTCTATCGCCAGGCGAACGGAACGATCTTCGCGGCGATGCTCGAGCTCTTCGACAAGCGCGAGCCGGTCGACATCGTGACCGTCGCCGAGGCGCTCGAGCGGGTGGACCAGCTCGAGACGATCGGCGGCCGCTCGTACCTCGCGAGCCTGTCGAACCAGACGCCGACCGCGGTCCATGCCGTCCAGTACGGCCGGATCGTCGAGCGCAAGGCCGTCCTGCGGAACCTCATCGCCGCGGCTGGCAAGATCGCCGGGATCGGTTACGAGGACCCGGCCGAGATCCAGGAGGCGATCGACCGCGCGGAGAGCGAGCTGTTCAGCGTCAGCCAGCGGCGCGTGGACGGGGGGTTCAGCCCGCTCCGGTCGCTCCTTCATGAGGCGTACGACCGGCTCGATTACCTCCACGCCCATCGCGGTGAGATCAGCGGCGTCCGGACCGGCTTCGCCGATCTCGACGCTCTCACCACCGGCCTCCAGAAGAGCGATCTCGTCGTGCTCGCGGCCCGACCCAGCGTCGGGAAGACGAGCCTCGCGCTCAACATCGCGGAGTTCGCGGCGGTCCAGGAGGGCCGCAGCGTCGGGGTGTTCAGCCTCGAGATGAGCAAGGAGCAGCTCGTCCTGCGGCTCCTCTCGAGCGTCGCCAACATCGACTCCCAGCGCCTGCGGACCGGCTTCCTCGAGGAGATGGACTTCGCCCGGATCGCCCCGGCGATGAACGCCCTGTCGGAGGCTTCGATCTACATCGACGACACGCCGAACATCACGGCCATGGAGCTCCGGACCAAGGCCCGTCGGCTCCAGGCGGAAGCGGGTCTCGATCTGGTCATCGTCGACTACCTCCAGCTGATGCAGGCGACCACAACGAACCGCGACGCGAACCGGGTCCAGGAAGTCTCCGAGATCTCGCGCGGCCTCAAGGCGCTGGCTCGCGAGCTCTCCGTCCCGGTGATCGCCCTGTCGCAGCTCTCGCGCCAGCCCGAGATGCGCGAGTCGAAGGAGCCGCGGCTCTCGGACCTGCGGGAATCCGGGGCGATCGAGCAGGATGCCGATCTGGTCATGTTCCTGTGGCGCGACAAGGAGCGGCCCGGGGACGACCAGGAGGCCGAGGGCGAGGTCATCAACCTCAAGCTCGCCAAGCACCGCAACGGGCCGACCGGCGAGATCCAGCTCTGGTTCAAGAAGCGCCAGACGCGGTTCGTGTCCTACGCCGGCGAGCGCTACGCCGACGTGGCCGGCTAGGGATCCTCGTCGGGGAGGAGCGGGCGCAGGGTCAGGTCGTAGGAGCCCGATCCGGTCGGTGCAGCGAGCGGGATCCCCTGGGCCCCACCCTCGAGCCCACCCAGGCCCAGCTTCGCCACGTCGTCCGCGGTCAACAGCCGGCGCGGCATCATGACCGCGTCGCCACCCGTCGGCTCGGGGAAGCCGGCCGGGCCGAACGCGGTCCAGGGCCACGCGATCGTGGCCCCTGCCACGCCGTCGACGGGCGAGAGGAACCCCCGGAAGTGGGCCGGCTGGTACGTCTGGGACGGTCCGCCGAGCGCCGATCCGATCCGATCGAGCCGATCGGCCAGGCCGACGAATGCCGCCCGCGCCGCGTCATCCGGCCCGGGTCGTCCACCCGTGAACCCGAGGGCCCCGACGCGGACCGTCTTCTCCACACCGCCGGCCGCGACCGTGAAGCTCGTCTCCCCGGCATCGGCGATCCCGATCGCGGGGTACTCGGAGCGGGCGACGCCGAGGCCGCTCGGCCCGAGCGCGAACTTCAGGAGGGCCTGGACGGCATCTTCGGTGAGTCGGGCGGTCCGGAACGGCGTCAGCGGCGATGCCCCGTCGGGAAGCGGGGTCGGCGGGGTGGCGGCCGGATCGCGGTAGACGATCGTCCCGTCGCCGTAGAGGGTGAACTCGGGGACTTCGGTCAGGAGGAAGCCCGGAGCGACGAACCCACCGCCGGTGGCCTTGCGGAGGACCACGCTCGTCGCAGCGGTCGCGTGAGCGACCTCGAGGCTGGGCGCCGGCGTCGACGTGGCCGGTGGCGTGGGGCTGGCCGGGGCGACCGTCCCGCCGGCGCCGGCGCAGGCGGCAAGGAGGATCGGCAGGGCCAGGGTGGGCAGGGCGAGGCGGCGGATCGAGTGGGACATGGCGCCTCGACGCCACCGCCCGGCGAGCGGTTCCCCCGGACGAACCCTAGACTGGCCCGACCAGCGCGAGAGGAGCGAGATGGGCGTCATCATCATCCGGGAGATGGTCGGGACCAGCCCGACCTCGTGGAGCGACGCAGCACGCCAGGCCGTCGCGACCGCGTCACGCACCGTCCGCAACATCCGGACCGTCGAGGTCGTGAAGTCGTCGGCGGCCGTCGAGGACGGCGAGATCGTCGAGTACCGGGTCGATCTGAAGATCGGCTTCGAATACGAGGGCTGAGTCAGCCCTTCGCCGAGGCGTGGAGTCGCTCGGGCGGCGCGGGCGCAGCTAATCGGCCGGTGAGCCCTGTTCGCGACGATGTGAGCATGGCACGCCCCATCGGCTCGTCGCCCCCCATAGGCTCGGCACCCATTGACACGGCCCAGAGCGGCTCCCTATCGTTCGCGCCGTCCCCGGGGGATCCTCGGCTGCCTGCGGTCCACCCGGCGTCGGTGCCGGTCGGACCGGGACGAGCGGCATCGCCCCTGCCCCTCCTGCTCCCGTTCGGCGACGAGGACGTGCCCGAGTTCCCGCTCAACGCAGCCAAGGTCCAGCCCCAGCCGCTCCGACCGGAGACCCTTCAACGCGACCGGCTCCTGGACTGGCTGACCGCCAAGATCAACCGGCGGTTCGTGCTCGTCATCGCCGAGGCCGGCTACGGCAAGACGACCCTGCTCGCCGACTTCTCGCGCCGCACGCGGCGTCGGATGCTCTGGTACCGGATCGATCCGGACGAGCGGAACTGGATCAGCTTCATGCACTACCTGGTCGCGGCCGGCCAGGAAGTCGAGCCCACCTTCGGTCGGTCGACCAGGTCGTTGCTCGGCGAGCTCTCGGCCACCGGGGGGCCGTCGCGCGATTCCATCGTCGCGACGTTCATCCGCGAGCTCGGCCTGTTCGCCGAGGGCGGCGCCGCGCTGGTCCTCGACGACTACCACCTGGTCGACGATGTCGAGGACATCCGGACCGTCATGCGCGAGCTGGTCTCGCGAGCGCCCGAGCGAGTGACCTTCGTGATCGCCAGCCGACGCCAGCCTGCCCTGCCGCTCGCCCGAGCGCGCTCGCAGGGCGAGGTGGCGGAGCTCCGGACGGACGACCTTCGGTTCGACCTCGACGAGACCGACCGCCTGTTCCGTGAGACCTACGGGCGACCCCTCGAACGAGACGTCGTCGCCGACCTCAACCGGCGGACCGAGGGTTGGGCCGCCTCGCTTCAGCTCGTGGAAGCCGCCATCCGCGAACGGACGCCCAGCCAGATCCGCGCCTTCGTGGGCAGTCTGTCGGGGGCGAGCGAGGACCTCTACGACTACCTCGCCGAGGAGGTGATCGGCGACCTCGACGAGGAGATGCAGTCCTTCCTGATGCGGATCTCGATCCTGCAGGAGGTCGACCGAGAGCTCGCCACGGCCGTCACGGACCTACCGCCCGATCGGGTCGCCGAGCTCCTCTCATCCGCCGAACGCCTCGGCCTCCTCGGTCGCCGCGGCGCGTTTTCGAAACACTCCCGACTATTTCACCCGCTCGTCAGATCCTTCCTCGAGTCGCGATTGGCCAGAACGGTCAATGCCGACGGCCTCACGGCGATTCACCTCGCCGCAGCTCTGGGCGGTTCGAGGGGCTGGATGCACGCCGGCTATCACTACGCTCGAGCTGGGGCCCTGGAGGTCCTCGGCGCGTCGGTGGCGAGAGCCCTTCCCGAGATCCTAGCCGGCGGCCAACTCGAGCTTGGAGCCAAGTACTTGAGTTTGGCGGGCCTGCCATGGACTGAGCCCATTTGCGATGTTCTCAAATCGCGACTTGACCTTCGGGATGGTCACATTGAGACGGCCAAACATCTCGCCGAGGCAGCAGCAGACGCCCTGGGTGACGAGGCTGGCGAACTTCCCGGCTACGCACTGTCGAATCTCGCCCATATCTACTTCAGCATCGGCGAGTTCGAAGCTGCGCATCGTGTGGCAGGAGAGCTCGCGGCCACGGACCCGGGGACTCGACTCCGATTGATTGCCGAGGGAATTCAGTCTGTCATCGAATTGTCGATGACCGGCGACCTTCTACTGATCAGGGACCGCTTGACTCGCCTCGCATCGGAGCTTGAACAAACCGGAAGTGAGCACTACCTCGGCGTGACACTTATCAACCTAGCAGAGGTCCATCGAGCGTTAGGTGACGCTCCAGCCACCCTAGCTCTCGCGGAACGGGCAATCCTCGCGCTGGAATACACAGGGTCCCGCGCGGAGCTGGGGACCGCGCTTGTTCAGCGCGGATGGGCGCTGGCGACGGCCTGCCGTTGGGACGAGGCGAACGCTTCCCTGGACGAGGCAGTCTCGGTCGCCCCGGATGGCGTCCGCGCAGAGGTCCTTGCAGACGCCTCAGAGATACTCATGTGGCTCGGCGAGTTGGAGCAGGGTGTCGCTTGGCTCGATTCAGCCGTTCGGGCTCGTCGCGTGTCATGGGACGTCGACGACATGATCTGTGTATCTCGGGCCCTCCAGCGAATCCGCGAGGGCGACCCGCTGGGTGCTACAAGGCTCATTAGTGGGGTCAGTTCAGATCGCCCACACCGGCAGTCTGCCTTCTTAGCGAGGACACATCTGGTGATGGCTCTGGCCACGCACCTCTCTGGCGATGCGCTCGCGGCCGAACA
>JBGPFS010000128.1:0-7166 GCA_041483455.1 Candidatus Limnocylindria bacterium
GGCCGCTCATGGTCGTCGGCGTCACCCTGCAGCTGCTCTTGCTCGCGATCCTTGCGCTGTCGGGCTCGTACTGGGCGATCCTGGTCGTGATGCTGTGCGTCGAGCTGGCCTCGAACACGGCCCAGGGGCCATACCAGGGGGCCACCCTCTCGGCGATCCGTCGGGTCGATCCGACGGTGTCGCTCCAGCTGCTCGGCGATGGCGACATGCGGACCGAAGCCGGTCTGGCGGATGCTCGCTCGCTCTTCCCCGGGGCTCTCGCCCCCGCCGACCGGCAGCTGGCGGGTATCTATGTCCTGCCGTCCGTCGCGGCGATGCATCGGGCGCTCCCCGCGGTCGAGCCTGGCGCGGCCGGTTCACTGATGCCGGCGGCCTGGCACTCCGGTACCAGCGGCACCGACGTCGCCGGCCGCTCCTACTCGCTCACCACGCGCTGGCTGGTCGTCGAGAACGTGGCTCTCTCCGTCTTCACGCTGCCGACACCGTCGGCTGCCGATCGCGCCTATCTCGACCAGCTCACGACCGCGCTCGGGGAGGTTTCGCCATAGGCATCGATCGGCCGCGGTAGCCGACGAACTCCGTAGCCGACGAACGCCGTAGCCGACGAACTCCACCGAGCCGCGACCGGACCCGTCAACTTCTGTAGGGCCGAAACATGGCGCGATGTTTCCATCGTGTGTCTGGAACACAGGGGCGCCGTTCCGAAAGGGCAGCCCACCTTGACCCGAGGTTCGGCGCTCAGTCACCTACCGCCGATGACCGTCCCGAAACGCGCCTCGTTTCGGAGTGCGCCGAGGGCGGTCTCACTTGAGCGTGCTAACCGAGCGTGCTGCGCATTGCCCTTTTGGGGCGAAGGCAACAGGTGCCGGGAGCCGCCGTCTGGTACGCAAGCAACCCCATCAGTCAGCAGCGAGGTGAAACCGGGCAGAGACAATCCTGGGAGCGACGATCCTCGCCCGGCCCGGCGTCGACATACCCGATCAGGGGCTGGCCGGCCATGAGCTCGACATAGCCGGCCAGCGATACCCTCCAGGCCTCGGCCTCATCGGCCGTCGGCCCGAGCCGGACTCACCTCATGGCTAATCGACGTAGACCCAAGGCACACCAATGTAGTTGGCGTTGCCGTCGCTGAAGTTCAGCTGGGCCGTGGAGCCTCCGCCCCGGGCGTAGACGTAGAACGAGGCGCTGACGCGGAGGTAGGCGCGGTCAGCCCCCAGCAGATCCGAGTAGTACATGGTGCGCCAGCCGTCGAAACGGTCGTTGACGTTGATGTTCTGGCTGTCCATGTCGAACACGTTGGTCGAGCCGCCGGCCTTGTAGTTGTACTGGTAACCGACAGCCGATAGATCGATGCGTGCGTGAGCTTCCTTGGAATCCCAGAAGCCGTCGTCCGCGTAGATGATGTAGAACCCGTGGAACGGCACCCAGATCGTGTGGCTGTAGTTGCGATTCTCCGTCGGCACGTAGGAGAACCACCAGTCGATCACGATGGCACCCCCGCATGCGCCGGTTCCGAAGATGCCGGAGCCGCTCCCGTTGCAGGCGTCCCAGACATCGAAGTTCCCAGGCGAGTAGCCCTGCCAGAGGACCGTGCCGTTGTCCCAATGCACGGTGCCGTAATACGGCGTGAACCATCCCAGTGAATTCGGCGCGACGAGGTGGCCCCCAGCAAGCCCAGGGTGCGTCGCTGTCTCACCCTCTGGTGACGGTTGCGAGGCTGCGAGGGTCTTCTTGATCCGCTCGACATTCGTCTGGGTGGCGGCGCTTGCCTTTTCGTGTTCCTTCGCCAGCGAGTCCAGGACAGCGCTGATGTCTCTCGGGAGGGACTCTCGGAGTGCCCCAAGCCGCTTCTGGCCGCGGGCCTCCAAGTCCTTGAGCTGGTCCGCCTGACTCTTCTGGAGGCGGATCACTTCTTCGCGGCGCGCCTTGACGAGTTCCTCCAGAACATCGTCAGACGGCTTGAATGTCGTGTTGATTCTCTCTGCCACGGTAGTCATCCTTTGCGCTAGGGACGCGACGCTTTGGCAACTACCTGGGCCTTCCGAGAATCCCTCGTGGCGCTGGGCATCCGCGAGATAGCCGATACCGCTGTTGGCAGGCACGATTCAGATGTTCAGCCAGCTGCGGGACGCACGCCATCGAAAGGCCAGCTAGCTACGCCCAACGAGCTCAGGCGGGCTTGAGCCCGTGTGCCCCCTTCCCCTCGCCTGACAGTCGCGGATAGCTCAAGGTCTAACTCGGTGCGGCCGCGGTCAATAGGTTCTTTACCCTATCGCACGGTATCTATCGGCAGTATCGCGGAGGGGCTGACACAGGGCACCGATCCCGCCGAGGGGTCGCCGAGCTCCACCGACGATCATGACGATTGGCATGAGGCCCTCTCGCCCAGACGATCGCTGCCGAAGCGCCTCCGGAATCGGACTACCACACGCTCCCTCGCCATAGGTCCTCCGGCCGGTCGGTCAGTCCTCGCTGGTGCCGCTGGGCTAGTGGTGAGCATCGCGGCCAGCTGAATCGCGGCGGCGAGGCCGACGATCCCTGCCGCAGCGATTGCGAATGGGAGCCACCAACGGTGATCGGTACCTCGTCTGATCCGGAGCGTCCCCTCTCCGCCATTCAGCGCAGCCGGTTAGACAAGCCCGGGCCCTGCCCTAACTTGGTTGCGCTCGCAACGGAAGCGTAGAGTAGGCAGGTTCACGGCTGATGAGCCACTCGTTCGGTCGTGCACCTGTCTCGACTGGAGTCACGGCCATGACACCCGGCGATCTCGGTCTACTCAGCCTGCGTCTCGTGATCGGCCTGACCTTCGCCGCCCACGGCGCGCAGAAGGCATTCGGATGGTGGTCGGGTCCCGGGTATGCGGGCTGGCGCGCCGGGGTCGAGCGCATGGGGCTCCGCCCGGGGGGCTTCTGGGCCCCCGTCTCGATGGCGGCTGAACTCGGGGGCGGTGTCCTGATCGCGGTGGGTCTCCTCACCCCCCTCGCGACCGCGGCGCTCATCGCCCAGTCGGTCGTGATCATCGGGCTCGTCCACCTGCCCAAGGGTTTCTGGAACGCCAAGGGCGGCGTCGAGTTCCCGCTCAGCCTTGCGGCGGGGGCCGTGGCCCTCGCCGGCACGGGAGCTGGGTCGACGTCGCTCGATGCGACCCTGGGGCTGTCCTACTCGGCGGAAGTTCGCGGTCTGCTCATCGCGGTCGGGGTCCTCGGTGCCCTCGTCGGGCTCGCGATCTCGCGGATGCGGCCAGTTGGCCGTCCGGCGGCGGGGCCACGCTAGCGCGGCCCAGGTCGGTGGTCGCCAGCCCGCTCGAGCAGCGCTCGGGATGATGACCCCGGTGAGCGGCTCCAGCGGTCCGGGGTCGGTCTCGCCCACGAACGTGGGGTGGCCTGCCACCGACCCTCGGACGCACCCGACACGATGGCGAGATCGTGGGCGAGCCGGTCAGGCGGTACGGGCCTAGCCAGCCTGGGGGCCTTCTGCGCCAAGAAAGGCTTCCAGCTGGGCGATCGCGTCTCGTAGCGCATCGTTGGCGCGACTCCAGACCCGCCACTGGCCGCAGGTTCGCTCCGACCACCCCGAGATGGCCCCGGGAGCCAGATCAAACGCCTGGAGGAAGGCGCGCGATTCCGAGTTTCGCGTCGCGACAACCCGAGCAGTGAGACGCCGGAACTCCACGACATCCATGAAACCTCCCGCAGCGGACCCCGATGCAGCGGCGGTCGTTAGCGCTCCCAACCGACGTCGATCGTCACCGTGGTTCTCCTGCCCGACTAGGGGCGATCGCGCGCCTGGAGACGATGCCGCGTGGTCACCTCGACTCGACCCCGCTCGTCCCTTGCGGGATGCTCGACGAGGGCGATCAGGCGGCTGGTCATGAAGCGGCCGGTGCGTACCGGCTGACCGGTCCGCGTCACCTCGCGCACCTCCACGACTCCGCGGGACGTGACGACCTCGATGCGACGACCGGCTCGCGTGGCGACGATCTCGAAGATCTGGACGCCCTGCCCGGTGTCGACCACGGCCTCGACTCGGTCACCCTTCACGGAGCGAACAATACTCCGCAGGTGCCCGCTCTCAGCGTGGAACGCGGACACGATCGTTGGATCGTGCTTGATCGAATAGGACGAACGTCCCCCGGTCGCTCCGGGTCGGTTGGCCGCTCGCGCGGGGTTGCGGTCCGGGGGTGGAGAAGGGGATCTCGAGCCGCACTCCGCGGCCGCACTTAGCTGAACCTGAACGGGGCCGTCAGCGCGTGCCAGATCCACTCGATCGCGCCGAGGAAGGTCGTCTCGTCGAAGATCCGTCCGACATGAAGCGCCCACTCCTGGCCGAGCTTGCCCGCGAGCAGGACCGCGAGGACGGCGGCGCCGCGAGCAGGTGTCCAGATGAAGGCGGCGCGGAAACGCATCGTGAAGGCGACGGCGATGAACCAGAACTCGAAGAGGTTGGGGAAGAAGAACAGCGCCTCGCGCGGCACGAGCCCGGTCTCGAAGGCGGCGAAGCCGACGAGCCGGAAGAGATAGAGCGCGACCGCGATCCGCTTCGGCAACGGCGCGAAGTCCCGGAGCGCGACGATGAGGAACGCCGCGAGGTACACCTGGTCGGCCCACTTGTCGAAGGTCTGGTAGCCCGCGAAGCCGCTCCAACCCCCGAACACGACGAACAGGTTGAACAGGAGCAGGTCGAACAGGTCGCACACGACCGCGACGAGGGCGCCCCAGAACGGCCACCGCAGGACGAACAGGGAACCGATGATCCGGTACAGCCCGACGAACGCGACCACGGGGTCCATGACGACATCGTCTGTCGTGGCGCCCGGCGCGTAAAGCATCTCGAGGCCGACCAGGCGGAGCTACCTGTTCGCGCGGTTGCGAGTCGAACCGGCCTGATCGCAGCCGCCCACTCCCGGGCAGTCAGCTCCCGAAGATGCAGACGTGGAACGCGTCGTCGAGGCCCGTGCCTCCGCCCAGTCCGTCGATGATCTCGCCCTCGCGGCCGACGATCGCACCGTCGCGCGTGACCAGCTCAGCTCGCCCGTTGACCCGCCAGGCTGCCCATCCGCTCGGCCAGACGACCTTGACTGGCTGTCCGTCCCACTCGGACACGAGGATGAGGTCATCGCCCGCAGTCGCGACGCGAGCTGGAGCGAGAAGGGCGGTGTTGCACCCGAAGGTCGGCATGAGATGCGGTGGCCTCGTGACGATGTGAAGGCGGGTCGCGCCCGGCGGAAGGGCCGGCCCGGGCCACAGCGGGCTGAGCCTGAACGCAGCCCCGGCAAGCAGCAGGATGCTTCCGGCAAGGATCGCGAAGAGGCGGACGTGTCGGCGCAGCACGGTCTCACCCTGCGCACGGCGGTAAGCCGAGTCAAGTGCCAGCTCTCCCCGTCCGCGCGCCTCGCTCGGACCCCGAGTTCATTCACGGGCTTTGAGAATCGACACGATCTGCTCATGGTGAGACGGGCGCCCCGTGGACGGCCCGCCCCGGACGAAGCCCTTCGGCGCCTGCTCAGGTTGACGCCGCGAACGCAGAGTCTTCGGGATCAGCGGTAGACCGATCCGCCCAGGTACTTGAGGCCGGAGTCGACCTGGATCGTGGCGACGCGAGCCCCCGGACCAAGACGGACGGCGAGTCGTCTGGCGACGACGAGATTGGCCCCCGTCGAGGGGCCCGAGAAGATGCCGTCCTCGCGGGCGGCGCGGCGAGCCATGTCGAGCGCGTCGGCGGTCGTGATGGTCTGGACCTCGTCGAAGTCGTCCGGCCGGAGCTGCGGTGGAAAGAAGCCGGCGCCGCCGCCCTCGATATGGTGGGTGCCGGGGGAGCCGCCCGAGATGACCGGTGATTCAGCCGGCTCGATGACGACCCGGTGCAGCTGCGGGATTCGTTCCCGGAGGGCTCGGGTCGTGCCGAGGAAGCAGCCGGCCGTCCCGACGTAGACGCAGAAGGCGTCGATCCGACCCTCGAGCTGGGCCGCGAGCTCTCGTCCCAGGCTCAGATAGCCGTCCACCATGTCCGGGTTGTTGAATTGGTCGGTCGGATAGCCACCCGTCTCGGCGACGATCTCCCGGGCGCGGGCCATCAGCCTCGGGATCAACGTCGGCGTGATCCCCTCGGGGCTTCGGAGAACCTCGACCTGCGCCCCGAAGGCCCGCATCGTCGCGATCTTCTCGGGCGCGAACGCGTCCGACGAGACGATCCGGAGCGGATAGCCCTTGAGTGCGCAGACAAAGGCCAGCGACGAGCCGGTGCTGCCGCCTGTGTACTCGACGACGGTCTGACCGGGTCGCAAGCGGCCAGAGCGTTCGGCCCCCTCGATCATCGCGAGCGCCATCCGGTCTTTGTAGCTGCCGGTCGGGTTCGCGCCTTCGAGCTTGACCCAGACCTCGGCAGTGTGCGGGCCCGGAAGCGTCGCCAGGCGCGCGATCGGTGTACCTCCGATCGCCGCTAACACTCCGGGTCGGTCGGGAACCGTCATCAGCTCAGCCCGCCTCCTCGGCCGACAGACTAGACCCAGGTGGCGCCCGTCGTCACGCGGACGCGTGGTCGCGCCCGATCCGAGACGCCTGCGCCCGAACGGCTCGGCGACGTCGGCTTAGTGAAACTCATCGCGGACGATGGGCGGACCGAGTCTTGCCGCGACGAGGCCGTGCACTTCGCCCGGGTGCGGATGTCGGTTGAGGGCCACCTTCGAGAAGATCAGCTCCGCATCGAGCCTGACCTCGAAACGGCCGCCGCTGCTGGGCAGCAGCACTGCCTGGGCGATCCGTGGCGCCCACGCGTTGAGGAGCTCAGCCACCAGACCGGTGGCTCGATCCGTGTAGTTTCAGACGACGCAGAACTCGACCTCGAGTTCGTGCGGTCGGTCGGTCTGCTCTGCCTTCATGCTCGTACCTTACGCCGTGAGGTCTGCCGGCGCCACGCACCCACACGAACCGCGCATCGTGCGGCCTATCACTAGAGCCGGCCCCGGCTCGCGGCTAGAGCACCTGAGGCAGGGACCGGATCTGCCGTTTCGCACGGTCGAGACATCGTGAGGGGCCCTGGCGGCCGCTTCAGGTCGTCGAGCTGTGAGGACTCGGAAGGTTATCGCTGCTTGCGGCTACCGGCCCGATCCCACCCCTGCGCCGCGACCCACTGCGACGTCACGTTCAACCGGACCACGCCTTCGTGGA
>JBGPFS010000129.1:0-7024 GCA_041483455.1 Candidatus Limnocylindria bacterium
GGCTCGGTCACCGAGCCCGAGGTCAGCCTGCTGAGTCAGAGGTCAGCCTGCTGAGTCAGGTGCTCGCGTACGTGGTCCCGCTCGCGGCGCTCGTGGCGGCGCTCGGCGTCGTGATCGGGCTGGCGTTCGCCGTGGCCCGGGTCGGGAGCCCTCCGGTCGGGCCGGCGTCGGCCTCCGGCCCGGCCGAGCCGAAGCGGCCTCGTTCGGCGATCGGCCCGAGCCTGTCCGTTCTCGTCGCAGCCGGCGCCTGCATCCTCGGCGTCCTGGCCGGGCGTGCCATCGCCTACCAAAGGAGCCTGGGTGGCCTCGGCGAATTCGTTGACGCGGTCGTCCTGACCTTCCTCGTCATCCTGGGGGTGGTCGGGCTGGTGCTGATCGGGCTGTTCGCGACGAAGATCAGGCACGGCCAGATCAGCCGGGCGATCGCGACCACCCTGGCCGCCGCAGGCCTGCTTGCCGCCGGGACAGTGGGCGGCAACGCGACCTCCTCGGCGTCCGGTGGCCTCTACCACCAGCCGGTCGTGCTCGAAGCGGCAGGCCAGACGCATTTCGAGCTCGAACCCGTCGTCGTGCCGTTCGTGGCCAAGGACCCCGGCCGGGCCGCATGCAGCTCCGTGCCGGATGGCCGGACCGTCGCGGCGATCACGGCGCTCGAGCTTGGCAAGCTCGGCTCGGGCACCCTGCGGGCGACGCTCAGCCTGACCGCCCAGGCCCCCGACCGCGCGACGGCCGAATTCTTCATCGACGGCGCCGATCTCCAGGAAGGCTCGATCGCGCCGTCCTGGAGCGGGTCCGTCAAGGTCACCGAGATCGGTGTCGACGGCGCCTCCGGGAAGCTGACCTTCAGCGGTCTCGAGGTGTCGAACCCAGCGGCGAAGCCCGACTCTGGGTCGTCGGCCGTGAGGTCGACCGCCCCAGGCTGGCCAGCCTCCCTTTCAGGCTCATTGAGCTGGACCTGTCAGCCGTGGTAGGTCCTGCGAGACGTGGTGGTGCGTACGCCAGGTCGGCGCCATGGTCGGTAACACGCCGACTAGCAACGCGTCGAAGGGGCAGCGCTGCGGGAACCCGCGGCCACCCTGGGGAGGACCTCCCGTGTTCCAGCGACCAACGCATCGCTTCCGGTCCGCGCTGACGTCCGCCGCCGTCATCGCGCTCTTGGCGCTCTCGACTGGCTCTGCGGCCGCGGCCACTGGCCCGGGAATCGACGGAACGTTCACCCAGAACGGGACGAGCGCGCTCGCCGCCTCGAGTAGCTGCGTGTCGAATGTGGACGGGACATCCACGTGCTCGGATGACTGGATCGAGGTCTTCGCCGGCAAGATGAGCGGCAACCTCTCGGGCGTGACCCACGTCAACCAGCTGTGCCTGTTCCTGAACTCCTTCACCTTCGACGCGACGGGAGTTCTGGTGGGCGAACCCGTGTCCGAGTCGGGCTGCACGGTCGATCTGTCGATCGGGACGCTTGGGTTCGGCAGCAAGCTGACGACGGTCACGCTCGCGCCGACGGCCATCTCGATCCAGCGATACGTCTGCGTCGACAAGTCCACCTGCGAGCCGGTCTCGAGCCGTGACGTGACGGTCGCGGGCACCTGGACCGGCGTCGGACCGGTCACCTTCTCGAAGTACCGCTCGGTCGGCGACGATGGAACCTGCCGGTACGACGAGGCGGGAAAGGGCTACACGAGGGGAGCGTCCTTCTCAGGAACGATCGACGGCCTGAGCTTCGGCCAGGATTACGCGTCGATCACGGACGGGAAGTCCACCTACCGCTCACGGTGCAGCGAGGTCTGAGCGCTCGCATCGGTCGCAACGAGGCCCCCGTCGGGTTCCGGCGGGGGCCTTCGACTGTCCTCCGGATCGTGCTCGACTGCGCCTGACCTCACCGCAGTCTGGCCGCAGTCACCCCGCAGCCGAACCGCAGTACCCGGCGGCCAAGGTGGCGACACCAACCCATCGCACAGGGGTGAGACGGTGTCGAAGCCAAGTCACCAGGGAGATCGCAGACGCGCGATCGAGACCAGCCGGATCTCGCGTTCTGCGGCGCTCGGACACGCGAGCCCACGGCCGGCGGCGAGGCCGCCGCAGGCAAACGGCTCAGCCGTCCGTCACATCGATCGCGAGGTTCGCTGATGTCCGCCCTCGCCCGAGCCGAGATCGACGATCTCTCGCTCCCGCCGTCGCCCGCACTGGGCCTCTGCCCGCGCGATCCGTCGGTGATGGGCGAGGCGATCGCGACGGCCTTCCGCGACCACGCGGCCGCGATCCAGGGCGCGGCCCTGCGGTCGACCAGGGACCCCGAGCTCGCCGCGGACGTGACCCAGGAAGCGTTCCTTCGCCTGGTCGCCGAGGCGCAGGCGGGTCGGTTCCCCGACAACGTCCGCGCCTGGCTCTACCGGACCAGCGCGAATCTCATCGTCAGCCGGGCGCGTCACGAGGCCGTCGCCCGCCGGCATGCGCCCCGCCTCGCTCGGTTCGACGGGCCGGCGGAGCCTGATGCCATCGCCGTCCTGCAGGAGCAGCGCCAGGAGCTCTCCGTTGCCCTGGCAACGCTGTCGTCGGCGGACCGAGCCGCGCTGCTCCTGGCGGCTTACGGAGCCACCGGCGAGGAGATCGCACGTCATCTCGGGCGCAGCCACGCGGCCACGAGGACGCTCCTGAGTCGTGCCCGTGGACGCCTGAGGAACGCGACACTCGAGCATGACGGGCCCGAGCGCCGTGGGAACGCCGTTCTCGCGATGACGCCGGCCGGGTCGATGTCATGAGCTGGCGATCACCCGATGAACGGGTGTTGCGACCCTGAGACCGCCGCTGCCGGAGGTCGTCATGGCGCGCCGGCAGTCTGAGCAGCGCGTGATCCCGTCGTGCCGGCCGGGCAAGGCGCCGAAAGGCGTTGCCGCCCCAGACCGCAGCGGGTAGTCTTGCGGGCCGCACGGGTGAGATCGGAGCTACGCGCGTGCCGCCCCTCAGTTCCCTCGAGACCAACCAGCCGACGGGAACCGTCACGCTGGCGTTCACCGACATCGAGGGCTCGACGAGCCTGCTCCAGGCTCTCGGCGACCGCTATCCGGAGGTATTGGCCGACCATCATCGGCTGATCCGCGACGCATTCGCCCGCCACGGCGCGGTCGAGCGGGGATCGGCCGGTGACGGGCTGTACTTCGTCTTCCCGGCAGCGCGCGGTGCGGTCGAGGCGGCGATCGATGCGCAGCTGGCGATCGGCAGCCACGCCTGGCCCGACGGGATCGCGATCCGCGACCGGATGGGCCTCCATACCGGGGAGCCCTGGAGCGCGTCCGAGGGGTATGTCGGACTGGACGTCCATCGCGCCGCCCGGATCTGCGCGGCGGGTCACGGCGGCCAGATCCTCATCTCGCAGACGACCCGCGACCTGATCGCCGATGAGCTGCGCCAGCCGATGGGCGTCATCGACCTGGGTGCCCATCGGCTGCGCTCGCTGGACACGTCGCAGCGGCTCTATCAGGTCACCGGCCCCGGCCTGGCCCGCGACTTCCCGCCGCCGCGGACGACCGAGGTGCGGAGGAACAACCTCAAGCTCGAGGTCACGAGCTTCATCGGCCGCGAGCGTGAGATCGAGCAGGCCACCCGCATCCTCGAGCAGTCGTCGCTCCTGACCCTGACCGGTCCCGGCGGCGTGGGCAAGACGCGGGTCGGTCTCCGGCTGGCGAGGGTGCTCCTCGACCAGTTCGACGATGGGGCCTGGATCGTCGAATGCGGCAGCCTCACCGACCCGGCCTTCGTGCTTCCGTCGGTCGTCAGCACCATCGGCATGACCGAACCGGCCGGACGGTCGCTCCTGGCCGCCATCGTCGACCACCTGAAAGGCAAGCGGCTCCTTCTGGTCCTCGACGACTGCGACCCTGTCCTGACCGCGTGCGCCGAGCTGGCCGAGGCGCTCGTTCGATCGTGTTCGGCCGTCCGCATCGTCGTGACCAGCCGCGAGGCTCTCGGAGTGCCCGGCGAGGCGATCCTGCCGATCGCCTCCCTGATGACACCCGAGATCGGATCGGCCGTCCTGGCGCGCGACCTCGGCGCCGTCGATGCCTGCCGGCTGTTCATCGAGCGGGCCAGGGCGGTCCAGCCCACGTTCGAACTGACCGAGAGGAATGCGCGGGCGGTCGCCCAGCTCTGCCGTCGCCTCGACGGCATCCCGCTCGCGATCGAACTCGCCGCCGCACGGGTCCGAGCTCTCCCGGTCGAGCAGATCGCGGCTCGCCTGGACGACCGATTCCGTCTCCTGACCGGCGGTAGTCGCACCTCGGTCGCCCGGCACCAGACGCTGCGGGCGACGATCGACTGGAGCTACGACCTCCTGGCGGAGCCGGAGCGAGCGGTCCTGCGCCGCCTGTCCGTGTTCGCCGGGGGAGCGACCCTCGAGGCGGCCGAGTCCGTGTGCGCGGGCGATCCGGTCGAGCCGTTCGAGATTCTCGACGTGCTCGGCCGCCTGGTCGAGAAGTCGCTGGTCTTCACCGATCCGACGTCAGCGGAGGCCCGCTTCAGGCTGCTCGAGACGGTCCGTGAGTACGCCCGGGGCCGGCTCGTCGAGGCGGACGAGGGCGAGACGACGCTGCGTCGGCACCGGGACTGGTATCTCGCCCTGGTCGACGAGGCATCGCCGGCGTTCTTCCACGGTCCCGAGCCGGTCGAATGGCTGCGCCGCCTCGACCGCGAGCACGAAGACGTGCGAGCCGCTCTCGAATGGTGCCTGGACCAGCCCGGCGAAGGTCGGTCGGGCCTCCGCATCGCCGCGGGACTGTGGCGCTTCTGGGAGATCCGAGGTCACCTCTCCGAGGGTCGGGGCTGGCTGGAGCGGATGGTGGAGGCCGTCGGTGGCGAAGTCTCGCCGCTCCGGGCGAATGCGCTCACCGGCGCCGGGAACCTGGCGTTCATGCAGGGCGACTTCCGAGCCGCCTCGACCTTTCACGAGGCGAGCCTCGCCTTGCATCGCCAGATCGGAGATCGGCAGAGCATCGCCTACGCGGCCAACAACCTCGCCAACACGGCGTTGCAGCTCGGCGATCATGCGCGGGCCCGGGCGCTGTACGAAGAGACGATCGCCTTGACCCGCGAGCTGGGCGATGTGCGCGGGGTGGCGTTCGGGTCGGTCAACCTGGCCGCTGTGGCCACGAGCGAGGGCGACCTCGGGCAGGCCCGCGCGTTGCACGAGGAGATCCTGGCCACGATCCGCGAACTCGGCGATCGGTGGATGGAAGCGTTCGCCCTGGACACCTTCGCAAGCGCGACGAGCGGGGCGGGCGATCGGCAGGGGGCCGGGGCGCTCCACGCTGAAGCGCTGGCGATCCTCGAGGAGATCGGCGACCGGCGCGGCGTCGCGCGCGTGCTGACCCACCTGGGCGACCTGGCATTGTCCGAGGGCGACACCGCCCAGGCTCGCGGACTGTTCCGTCAGAGTCTGGCGATCCGCCAGGACCTCGGTGACATGCCGGGTCTCGCCAGCGCGATGGAGAACCTGGCCGGAGCGGTCGCGGCCGACGACGCCGACGCGGCGGCCCGCCTCCACGGCGCGGCCGAGTCGCTCCGCGAGGCGATCCGGGCGATGGTCCCTCCCCAGGCGGCCGTGACTCACGATCAGAACCTGGCCGACCTCGAGGCGCGACTGGGCATCGACCGGTTCGAGGCCGCCCGCCGCGAGGGACGCCTGATGACCCCCAACGAGGCCCTCGCTACGCTCCCTCTTTGACCTCGACGATCTCGTCGGCGAGGAGGCCATGCGCTTCGCGGTGGACGGCGATCGCCGCCTCGGCGCTGGGGGCTTCGGCGAGACAGAAGACCTTGCCGGTCGCCTCGTCATACCAGTAGCGCACGTAGCTCACGCCGTGCTTCCCCTGAACCGCAAGATCGGCTGCGTGGGCCTGGGCCACGGCTTCTGCGGTCAGGCCGGGGATCTTCTTGTGGGTGTCGAGGTAGAGGGGCATCGGCCTCGTATCTCCTGATGGTGGGACTGCCGGGTCGCCGAAGCATGGATGGTGCTCCATGGATCTCAACCGTGCAACAGACACGCGGTGCGTCGGGTCGGAGACAGCGTCACGACCACGGAGCGGCACTACCCTACCCTCGACCGAACTGAGTGACCGTCGGGAGGAGATCAGGTGACCCTGCGCGAGATCCAGGAGCCGATCAAGGCGCACTACCGGGCGGAACCCGACGCGGCGCGGATCACCCTTCGAGCGACCGGCAGCACGGCCGACGGCGCCATGAGCTGCTCGGTCGACCTCGGGCGCGCGCTCTATGCGGCGGGCGCCCATCCCGGTGTCGGCGGCAGCGGCAGCGCGGCCTGCTCAGGTGATCTGCTCCTCGCCGCGCTTGCGGCCTGCGCGCAGCTCACCTGCCAGATGGTCGCCGCGAACATGGGACTCGAGGGCGTGGCCGTCTCGGTCACGGTCGAAGGCGACCTGGACCTGCGTGGGACGCTGGGCACGGCTGACGTGGCGGTCGGCTTCGAGGCGATCCGTATCCGGTTCGGGCTATCGGGCGATGTGTCCGCCGAGCGCCTCGACAAGCTGAAGGAGCGGACCGAGCGCTACTGCGTCGTCCTCCAGACCCTCCTGGCTCCGCCCCCGATCGAGGCGCTCTGGAGCGTCGACTGACCGCCGGGATGATCGCGCGGGCCAGGCGACCTCGATTCGAGGGACGCCGTGCCTGGACTCCCGGACCGGCCAGGTGGCCGCCGACCTCTCCGGCGACAGACAGAGCGCGGGTCGCCGCGACCTATGGCGCCGCTGACCCTGTGTGCCCGCGCAACCTTCGAGCCGGGCGATGCATCACGCCCGTCCCAGTTGCGCCCGACCCGCGGTCGTGCCAGTGGCGCTCCGGGACCGAGGATCCAGCGCGAGCCAGGCCAACGCAGCGCTCACCAGCACGACGGCGCAGAAGATCGCGAGGAAGACTGGCTCGAGTGCCTGACCGTCCGCCGCCGCGGCGACGGCCATCGCCAGGATCGTGAGCGCGAGGAGCGGCTGGAAGACCAGCAGCGGGACCGCCAGCC
>JBGPFS010000130.1:0-7017 GCA_041483455.1 Candidatus Limnocylindria bacterium
CCCAGGAGCGCGCCCTTGCGCTCTTTCCGGGCGCCGAGCACGTCAACGTCCAGCCCCACAGCGGCGCCCAGGCGAACATGGCGGCCTACCTCTCGAGCGTGAATCCGGGCGACCGCGTCCTGGGCATGAAGCTCGACCAGGGCGGCCACCTGACCCACGGGATGGCCCTCAACTTCAGCGGCCGGTACTTCGAGATCCACGGCTACGGCGTCCGCGAGGACACCGAGCGGATCGACTACGACGCCCTCGAGCGGCAGGCGCGGGAGGTCCGCCCGAAGCTCATCATCGGCGGCGCCTCGGCCTACCCTCGGATCATCGAGTTCGAGCGGATGGCGGAGATCGCCCATGCCGTCGGGGCGCTCCTGTGGGTCGACATGGCCCACGTCGCCGGGCTCGTCGCAGCGGGACTCCACCCCAGCCCGTTCCCCCACGCCGACATCGTCACGACCACCACCCACAAGACCCTCCGCGGCGGGCGCGGCGGGTTGATCTTCAGCCGGCGCGAGCTGCCCGCGGGGATCGACCCCGCCGATTACCCGATGGTCAAGCCGAATCTGGCCGCGACGATCGACCGGAGCGTCTTCCCGGGCGTCCAGGGCGGGCCGCTCATGCACGTGATCGCCGGCAAGGCGGTCGCGCTCAAGCTGGCCGACACGGACGAGTTCCGCGACTACCAGCGCCGGACGATCGCCAACGCGCGAGTGATGGCGGAGACGCTCGCCGGTCTTGGCGTGCGGGTCGTCTCGGGGGGGACCGACACCCACCTGATCCTGGTCGATGTGACCCCACTGGGCGTGACGGGCCGCGAGGCCGAGCGACTCCTCGACGGGGTCGGGATCACGGTCAACAAGAACGGGATCCCCTTCGACAGGAACCCGCCGAACACGGCCTCGGGGATCCGGATCGGGACGCCGGCCGCGACGTCGCGCGGCTTCGGCGAGGAGGAGATGCGGGTCGTGGCCGCCCTGATCGTGGCTGTCATCGCCGCACGCGACGACCCGACCACGCTGGCCAGGCACGCCGCGGTCGTCCGCGAGATCGTCAGCCGCTTCCCCGTTCCGGGCCTCCGCCCGGCCTGATGCGGCCGGAGGCGCCGAGATGAGACCGTTCGTCGGCGTCGCGGGCGTCTGGCCCTACCTCGTCGCCGCGTTCGTCGGCGCGACCGTCATCGCCTTCCTCCTCACGCCCCGGGTGCGCCGGTTCTCGCGTCGCCGCGGCCTGCTCGACCGACCGGATCCGCGCCGGGTGAACGTCCGCCCGATCCCGCGGGCGGGCGGCCTCGCGGTCGTCGGGGCGTTCCTGCCGGTGGCCCTCGTCGGCGTCTGGTTCGCCGCCGCCGGCCATCTCGGCCCGGCGTTCGTGCTCGCCTCGATCGAACCGGGCGAGCTCGTCGCGCTGATCGCCGGAGCGGCCGTCGCGGCCGGCCTCGGCTTCCTCGACGACCAGCTCCAGCTCCGGGCCCGCTGGCAGCTCGCTGGCCAGTTGGGTCTGGCCGGTGTCGCAGTCCTCCTCGGGATCGGCGTCGGTTCGGTCGCCAACCCGCTCGGTCACGATCCGATCCGTCTCGAGGGGGTGCTCGACGTCGCGTTCACCGTCTTCTGGATCGTCGGGATGATCAACAGCATCAACTTCATCGACGGCCTCGACGGGCTCTCGTCCGGCATCGGGCTGATCGCGGCGGCGACCCTGGGCGTCATCAGCCTGACGACGGCGGTCGGGCCGTTCGGGCAGCCGCTCATCGCGGTCCTGTGCTTCGCCCTCGCCGGCTCGCTCCTGGGGTTCCTGCGCTTCAACTTCCACCCGGCGACGATCTTCGCCGGCACGAGCGGCACGATGTTCCTCGGCTACACGCTGGCGCTCCTGGCGATCCTCGGCTCGGCGAAGGTGGCGGTGGCGCTGCTCGTCCTGGGCGTGCCGATCATCGACACCTTCTGGATCATCGTCCGCCGGCTGGCCTCCGGACGGGCCCCGTTCACGCCGGATCGCGGCCACATCCACCATCGACTCCTCGACCTGGGGCTCAACCAGACCCAGGTGGTCGTCCTGATCTACGCGCTCACGGCCGCCCTGGCGATCCTGTCGGTCGTCCTCTCCGGCGCCGGCCAGGTCTACGCGTTCCTGAGCGTGGTGCTCGCCTCGGGCCTGGGGCTGTTCCTGCTGACGCGGCGGTCGTTGGTCGCAGAGGAGTTCGACGCTCGGTCCTACCCGGACGAGCCCGACGGACCCTGACCGGCAGGCGTCGCCGGGCGCCGATGTGAGCCCCGTCCCGGAGCGTGGATCGGGTGGTCCGGTGCTAGCATCCGCCCAGTGACGCTCGACCTTCTCGTCCTCGTCCTGGTCGCCGGGGTCGTCCTCGCGATCTTCGTCGAGGTCGTCGCGAACCTGCGCTGGCGGAACCCGAGCGCCAGGCCCCGGAGTCGCCACCGGGCGGTCCAGGCCTTCCGCGACGCGGTCGCCGGGTCGGTCGGCCTGGCCGCCGTCCGACGGCTGCTCGACCGCGATGCCTTGGACGACGGCTCGGACCTCGGTGGGACCGTCTTCGGCAAGCGGGGCCGGGCGATCGGCCTGACCGAGGCCGAGCCGCACTCGACCGATGCGGCCGCCAGGCCCATCGTCACGGCTCCCGGTCGGATCGTCGTCACCGGTAGACGCGCGGAGGCGCGCGGCGTTCGTCCGGCCATGGCCCATCGGGTGTCTCCCGCCGCCGGGAGGCCGCTCCTCGGCCTGTCGCTCGGAGACTGGCGGCGGGTCCGCAACCTCGCGGCGGTCCTGCTTGTGCTGACCGCGAGCGGGGTCGTCTTCATCGCGGTCGCGCCATGGAGCGGGCTCCCGCTCGGCGCGGTCGCGGCCGCCACGGCGACGCCCCGGCCGACCGTCACGAGCCCATCTCCGATCCCGGCCACGTCGGCCCCCAGCTCGACGGTCCCGACTTCCAGCCCGAGCCTCGGTCCGGCGGCATCGTCGCCGCCGACAGCGAACCCGACCCCCACGCCGACTCCCGCCCTCACCCCGGTCCCGACGCCCAGGCGGAGGCCGACCCCGGCCCCCACGCCTGCGCCCTCGGTCTCGCCCGCGCCGTCGGCCTCCGCCGCGCCCTCGGAGTCGCCTCCGCCATCGGCCTCGCCCTCGGAGTCGCCTCCGCCATCGGCGTCGCCGTCGGACTCCGCCGCCCCATCGGTTTCGCCATCAGACTTGCCCACGCCGTCGGCCTCCGTCGCGCCCGCGCCGTAGCCGTCAGCCCGACCGCCGCCACGGCGGCCGAAGCGAGCCACGAGGTCGATCCACGGTCGACCCGGGGTCGACCCGCGGTTGCCGCCGCCGAGGGCCACCTGCTACACTCCCGGGGCTTTGTCGAGCCGCCCATGACCCAGCTCGGACGGGCCGGAGCCTACTTCGCTCTCTTCTCCGAGATCGGACTGGTCCTCCTCGTCACGACGCTGGGCGGCGTCCTCGCCGGCTACTGGCTCGACAGGCAGCTGGGCACCCTGCCCATCCTGGTGATCGTCGGGTTCCTGGGCGGCGCCGGGTTGGGCGCCCGGGCGATGTACGTGATGATCGTCCGATTCCTCGCCCGGTACGACTGAACGAAGCGAGCGGCGAACGAGCGCGGCGACGGAGCCGCGCTCCTCTGTGTGGGAGAGAGCGTGTCGAGCGATCAGCCCGCGTCCGGCGAAGCGGCCACGGCCGCCATCGCGGGCGCGGACGCCCCGGCGAAACGCGGTCGGAGGATCGACTTCCGGCTCCTGATCCCGGCCGTCATCGCCCTGAACGTCCTGGCCTACCTGTTCGTCCCGCCGTTCCCCAAGGGCGAGGCGGCCGGCAGCGCCTGCGACTTCCCGGTCTGCTTCATCAACGGCACGCTCGAGTTCCCGGCCCCCCACGTCGTCCTCGACCTCGACCCCACGACGGCGCCCGCGGCCGGCGCGCTGCTGAGCTTCCACCCGAGCATCACCAACACGATGATCACGATGTGGATCGTCGCGGCGCTGGTCCTCTTCGTGTTCATCCTGGCCGGCCGGCGCCGGCAGCTCGTCCCGGGCGGCTTCCAGAACGCGATCGAGGCCATGTACGAGGCCCTGACGAACTTCGCCGTCTCGATCGGCGGTGAGGCCGCCCGGCGCTACGTCCCGATCTTCGCCGCGTTCTTCGTGCTCATCCTGTTCTGCAACTGGAGCGGTCTCGTCCCGCCGGTCGGCCGGATCGAGGAGCTGCGGGCCCCGACGAGCGACGTGAACATGACCATCGGGCTGGCCCTGGTCAGCTTCAGCCTCTTCCACATCGAGGGCGTCCGGAACCTGGGCCTGCGGCCCTACCTCGCCAAGTTCTTCCCGCTCTACGAGTTCCGCAAGGGGATCGGCGCCGGCGTCATCGCCCTGTTCGTGGGCCTGATCGAGCTCCTCCTCGAGTTCGTCAAGCCGCTGACCCTGTCGATGCGACTCTTCGGCAACATCTACGGTGGGGAAGTCGCCCTGGGGGTCATCACCGCCCTGACCGTCACGATCATCCCGGTCGCCCTGTTCGGCCTGGAGTTCATCCTCAACTTCGTCCAGGCGCTGATCTTCAGCGTCCTGACCCTGATGTTCACCCTCGCCGCCATCGAGAGCCACCAGCCCGACGAGGGTCACCTCGGCGAGGAGGCCGTCGAGGCGGTCGAGGACGCCGTCCATCCGCACCCCGCCGGAGCCCGACCGGCGCCGGCCCGCTAGGCCCCAGCACATCCCGGGCCACCGGTCCGGGAACAAGGAGGAACGACTCGAATGGAGCACATCGGCGCCGGCATCGCGGCCCTCGGGGTCATCGGCCCCGGCATCGGCATCGGCATCCTGGCCGGGCTCTCGAGCAGCGCGATCGGCCGCAACCCGGAGGCGGCCGGCCAGATCCGCGGCCTCGCGATCATCCTGGCGGCGTTCGCCGAAGGCCTCGGCGTCCTGGCCGTCGTCGTCGGCCTGCTCGCGATCTTCATCACCAAGTAGTCGTCCGGGAACGGAGAGCAGGTCGTGGAGTTCCTGGCCGTCGCCGGCGCCGCCACGCGCGAGGTCGTCCGCCTGTCGGCCGCGTCCGGGGCCGACGCCGGCCTGCAGATCAACGGGTTCTGGGTGATCGTGTTCGCCCTGAACTTCCTCGTCTTCCTGGCGCTCATCTGGTCGTTCGCGTTCAAGCCGATCGCCGCCACGCTGGCCGACCGGCAGGCGCGGATCGAGCGCGGCCTCGCGGACGCCGAGCACGCCCGCCAGGAGCGGGAGAACGCCGAGGCGGAGCGCCTCGCCGCGATCGACGACGCCCGCCGCGAGGCCCGCGAGATCCTGGACCGAGCCCAGAAGGTGGCCCAGGAGACCCGCGATGCCGACATCGCGGCGACGAAGGAGGAGCTGGAGCGCCTGCGCGTCCGGGCCAGCGCCGACATCGACGCGGAGAAGCAGCGAGCGATCTCGGACCTCCGCGGCGAGGTCGCCGACCTGGCTCTCGCGGCGGCCGGCAAGGTCGTCGGGGAGTCGCTCGATGGCGAGCGCCAGCGGCGCCTGGTCCACGAGTTCCTGACCGAGACCTCGACCGCCCCCGGATCGAACGCCTGATGGCCCGGACGGGTTCGGCCGCGCGCCGCTACGCGGAGGCCGCCTTCGAGGTGGCCGAACGCGACGGGACCGTCGAGACCTGGCGGACCGAGCTGGCTGCGCTGGCCGGGGTCCTTGCCGACGACCGGCTCGCCCGGTCGCTCGGGTCTGCCGCGGTCGCCCTCGAGCAGCGTTCCGCGCTGATCGCCGAGGCGCTCGGCGGCCGGGTGAGCGGGCCCGTCCTCAACCTGGTCCAGCTGCTCCTGCGGCGCGGGCGGATCGACCAGCTGCCGAACGTCGCCGCGGCGTTCCGGCGGCTCGACGATGCCCGCCGGGGCATCACCATCGCAACCGCCACGAGCGCGGCGCCCCTGGGCCCGGACGAAGTCCGGGCCCTCACCGCCCGCCTCGAGCAGATGACCGGCGGTCCGGTCGAGCTGGAGCTCACGGTCGACCCGAGCGTGCTCGGCGGCCTGATCGTCCGGGTCGGCGACCGCCTGATCGACGGGAGCGTCCGGGGTCGCCTCGAGCGGCTGCGGGATCAGCTCGTCTCGGGCGCCCTGTAGGAGTCTCAGCCGATGGCCATCCGTTCCGACGAGATCACCAGCATCATCAAGACCGCGATCGACGGGTTCGACGCCGGGGTCGAGACCCGCACGGTCGGGACCGTCATCGAGGTCGGCGACGGCATCGCCCAGATCTACGGGCTCGCGGACGCCCTCGCGTCGGAGCTGCTCGAGTTCCCGGGCGGCGTCCGCGGGATCGCCCTCAACCTCGAGGAGGAGACGGTCGGCGCGGTCATCCTCGGCAACGCGTCGGCGATCCGCGAAGGCGACACGGTCAAGACCACGGGCCGGGTCGTCGAGGTGCCGGTGGGCGCCGCGCTCCTCGGGCGGGTCGTCGACCCGCTCGGCCGGCCGCTCGACGACAAGGGCCCGATCGCCGCGACCCAGACCCGCCCGGTGGAGCGGATCGCCCCGGGCGTCATCGTCCGGCAGTCGGTCGACACGCCGGTCCAGACCGGGATCAAGGCGATCGACGCGCTCATCCCGATCGGCCGGGGCCAGCGCGAGCTGATCATCGGCGACCGCTCGACCGGCAAGACCGCCATCGCCATCGACACGATCATCAACCAGAAGGGCCAGGGCCTGGTCTGCATCTACGTGGCGATCGGCCAGAAGCTCTCGACCGTCGCGAACACCGTCGCGATCCTCGAGGCGCACGGCGCGCTCGACCACACGATCGTCGTCGTCGCCGGGGCGGAGGATCCCGCCCCGCTCCAGTACCTCGCCCCGTACGCCGGCGTGACGATGGGCGAGGAGATCATGGAGAACGGCGTCGAGCTGCCCGGCCAGGGCCTGGTCAAGGACGCGCTGTGCGTCTACGACGACCTGTCCAAGCACGCCTGGGCCTACCGCGAGATGGCGCTGCTCCTTCGCCGTCCACCCGGCCGCGAGGCGTACCC
>JBGPFS010000131.1:0-7013 GCA_041483455.1 Candidatus Limnocylindria bacterium
CCGCCGACCGTGTACGCCACGTCGATCCCCTGCCACCCACCACCGTCGTGGCCCTGGATCCCGAGGCCGATCATCAGCTCGGTGTAGGGTGCTGCCGGGTCCGCACTACATGGGGTCGTCACGGCGTACCCGCGGATGTCGGCCAATGGGTCAGGGACCACGTCGCGGAGCGGCGGCCAGGCTGACAGGCCGATCACCGACGTATGGGAGTGGGTGGGCTGGAACTGGCGGATCCCGGACCCGAGGAAGCGATAGCCTGTTCCGACGGGCACCGAGGGTGTCACCGACTCGATCACGGCTGGATCGGTGCCGGAGCCAAGGCACAATCTCAGGCCGTAGGTCCACGAGGTCGGATGGCCAGCCGCCGTCGGATCGACGGCCATCATCTCGTGCCCAGGGCTGTTGAGGGACGCCAGCGGACCGGCGCCGTCCGGATGGCGCTCTGGGGGTGCCGTCACCGAGATCATCACGAGGCTGAGGGCGGTGACCGCCCCAAGCCCCACGATCGCCCTCCTCCGCCAGCTCATCGCCGACTCGAGTCTCCATCGCTGGCATGGGCTGAGGGCTCGCCGATCGCGGCGAGCGCAGGGAGTCCCGATTCGGCCAGGACCGCGTCGAGCGCCTCGCGCGAAGCTGCCCCGAGGCGAAGGAGGACCGGCGCCGGGCCCGTGCAATCCACGACCGACGAAGGCGCCCCGCCCCGCGCCGGCCCCCCGTCGAGCACGAGCTCGAGCTCGGGGACGTCGCCGAGCTGGGCGAGCACCCCCGCCGCATCGGTGGCGTCCGGCTGACCCGATCGGTTCGCCGAGCTGACGGGGAGGGGGCCGAGCTCCGCGGCCAGCGCTCGCGGCGTCGGGTGGGCAGCCAGCCGGAGGCCGATCGTGGTCGCGCCGCCGGTGAGGCCCGCGGGGAGCGGCCGATCCGCGCGCTGGCGCACGACGAGCGTCAGGCCGCCCGGCCAGAAGGCGGCGGCCAGCACGTGGGCGGCCGCGTCGAAGTCGCCGACCTCCTCCGCCTGGCGGTGATCCGCGACGAGGAGGACGACCCCCCGGTCGGGTGGTCGACGCTTGGCGGCAAACAGGCGCTCGATCCCGTCCGGGGCGTCGAGCGCGACCGCGAGCCCGTAGACGGTGTCGGTGGGCAGGGCCACGAGCCGGCCGGCCCGAAGGGCGGAGACCGCCTCGGCCCGGCCGGATGCGTCGTCCGCGAGGAGTCGAGCGGTCATCCGGCGTTCTCGGGCGGTGCCACGGTCATCCGGCGGTCTCGGGCGGTGCCGGGGGCCGTGCCGCGGTCATCCGGCCGGCCAGCAGCCGCGCGGCGTTCCTCGGCGCGGCGCGGCCGGCCAGGATCAGGGCCTCGATCATCTGCGCCGAACCATCGTCGTCGACCGGCGGGGCCGTGTACCGGGCGGCGGCTCGCACGTCGCCCGGGGCCGTCGGCATCGCCACGCCGTGACCGACCGTCTCGAGCATCTCGAGGTCGTTGTACTGGTCGCCGATCGCCATCGTCTGCTCAAGCGGGATCCCGAGCCGACGGGCCAGCCAGCGGACCGCCCGGCCCTTCGAGACGCCCGGCGCGAGGAACTCGAGGAAGTCCGGGTGGCTGACGGTCGCCTCCGCCCGACCCGCGAAATCCGCCCGGGCCTCGCCCATCAGCCGGGCTGGAGCCCCATCGCGGCCGACGGCCAGCACCTTCGTCACCGGGTGGCGGATCCAGCGCTCGAGATCCGGGACGAGCTCGGACCGGGCGCCGAGGAAGCGCGAGTAGTCCTCGGCCCGCGGATCGTCGAACGGCATGATCAGCCGCTCGAGGTGGTTCAGGTGGGCGTCGAGGCCATGGTCGGCGGCCCAGTGCAGGGTCTCCCGGGCGACCTCCACGCCCAGCGGCCGGTGCACGAGCAGGCGACCCAGGGGCCGGCCGAGCTGGGACATCTCGCGGATGAGGGCGCCCTGGTAGGCGATCACCGGCCCGTGCAGGCCGAGCGTCTCGGCGAATCCACGCGCGCTGGACGACATCCGTCCGGTCGCGAGGACCACCTGGACGCCGCGGGCGGTCGCGCCGCGGACGGCGTCGATCGTCCGGCTCCGGAGCGTCAGGTCGTCGCCGACAAGCGTCCCGTCGATGTCGAGCGCCAGGAGCCGGATCGGGAAGCGCGCCGCGAGCGGTATCGCAGCCGGGTCGGAGCCCCCGGCGCTCCGGCGGTCAGCCATGCGAGCCCTCGGCCGCCGGCCGTTCGATCCGGACGACGCGCGGCCGGCCCGAGAGGTCCGGGATCACCCGGCAGGGCCACTCAGGCAGGCGCTCCGCGACAGCCGTCGCGACGGCATCGGCCTGGTCCGAGCCGATCTCGAGGAGCGCGACACCCCCGCGTGCCACCACCGTGCCGGGCCCGCCTGCCAGGACCCGCGGCAGGAGCTCGAGCAGGCGCCGGACGAGGTCGAGCCCGTCGAGCCCGCCGTCGAGGGCCACCCGCGGCTCGAACGAGGCCGCGATCGGCAGCGCCGGGATGGCCGCGGACGGGACGTATGGGAGGTTCGCCGCCACGATCTCGAGGGGCTCGCCGTCCGCCGGCAGCAGGTCCGCGACCACGAACCGGATCCGGTCCGCGACGCCGTGGCCGACGGCGTTCTCCCTGGCCAGCTGGAGCGCCTCCGCCGAACGGTCGGTGGCCAGGATGTCGACTTCGTCACCGACGCGGCGGCGGCGGAGGGCCACGGCCAGGCTGACGGCGACCGCGCCGCTGCCGGTCCCGACATCGGCCACCCGGAGCGGCGGCGTCCCGGCCGGGCGCGGCGTCGAGGTGAGGATCTCCATCGCCTCGGCGGTCGCGAGGTCGACCAGCAGCTCCGTCTCGGGCCGCGGGATCAGCGCCCGCGGGTCGACCGAGAAGGCGAGGCCGTGGAACTCCTTGAAGCCGCGGATGTAGGCGACGGGCTCGCCCGCCTCCCGCCTGACCAGGGCCGCCTCGTAGGTCGCCGCGGCTGCTTCCGGGACCGGCGCCTCGGGATGGGCGATCAGCGCGGTCCGGTCGCGCCGAAGGATGTGCCCGAGGAGCAGCTCGGCGTCGAGCCTGGCCGACTCGGAGCCGGCGCGCCGGAGGCGCTCGACGCCCGCGGCGAGGGTCGTCGCGACGATCCCGGGCCGGACGGGCTCGGTCACCCGGAGTCCGCCTCGCCCAGCTCCCCCAGTCGGTCGGCCTGGTCCCGTGAGGCGAGCGCGTCGATCAGGCGGTCGAGGTTGCCGTCGAGGACGCCGGGCAGGTTCGAGAGGTCCATCCCGATCCGGTGATCGGTGACCCGGTCCTGCGGGAAGTTGTAGGTGCGGACCTTGTCGGCCCGGTCGCCGGTCCCGACCATCGAGCGGCGGGCGACGGAGTCGGCTTCGCGCTGCTTCGCCTGCTCGAGGTCCTGGAGCCGGGCCCGAAGGACGGCCAGGGCGCGCGACTTGTTCTTGTGTTGGCTCCGCTCGTCCTGGATCTCGACGACGAGCCCGCTCGGAAGGTGGGTGATCCGGACCGCCGAGTCGGTCGTGTTGACGGACTGGCCGCCCGGCCCGGACGAGCGCTTGACCTCGATCCGGAGATCCCGCTCCTCGTCGATCTCGACCTCGCTCTCCTCGACCTCGGGCAGGACCACGACGGTCGCGGTCGAGGTGTGGATCCGGCCCGAGGATTCGGTGGCGGGGACGCGCTGGACGCGGTGGGTCCCGCCCTCGAACTTCAGCCGGGAGTAGGCACCATCGCCGCTCACCTCGACGATCGCCTTCTTCACCCCACCGATACCGGTCTCATGGAGGCTCATCACGTCGGCGCTGAACCGATGGCGCTCCGCGTAGCGGAGGTACATCCGGAGCAGCTCCGAGGCGAACAGGGCCGCTTCGTCGCCCCCGGCCCCGGCCTGGATCTCGAGGATGACGTTGCCGTCGTCCGCCGGGTCGCGGGGCAGGAGGAGGACCTGGAGCTCCTCGACCAGGCGGGCCTCGTCGGCAGTCAGCCGCTCGATCTCCTCGCGGGCCATCGCCCGGAGCTCCTCGTCGGTCTCGACGTCGCGCATCTCCCGGGCGCCGTGGAGCTCCGTGCGGGTCGCCTCAAGCCGGCGGAAGGCCGCGACGACGGGCTCCAGGCGTGCCATCTCCTTGCCCAGCCGTCGGATCGCTGCCGGGTCGGTCGCCGTGGCCGGCTCCGAGAGCTCAGCCTGCAGGGCGTCGTACTGTCGGGCGACCTCGTTCAGCCGCACCTCGATCATGCCAACGCCTCAGGCGGCTCCGTCGGCGTGGCCTCGGGCGGCACCGCGGCCGCGTCGGTCGTGGGGGCCACCGCCGCCGCGTCGGCCTCGCGCCGGGCCCGGGTCCGGGCTTCGGCCTGTTCGAGGGGCTCGCGGGCCGATCCGATACCGCCCGCCGGCAAGGTTTCGCCGTCCGCGAGGAGGGCCTGCTCGAGCGAGACGATCGCGACCTCGATCATGTCGTCGGTCGGCTGCCGGGTCGTGATCTTCTGGACCAGGATCCCCGGCCACATCACGGCCTTCACGATCGGGTTCGCCCGGTTCCGGGCACCGAACCGGAGGAGCTCGTAGCCGATGGCAGCGATGACCGGGATGAGGACGATCCGGCTGCCGACCATGATCAGCGGGTTCTGCCGGCCGACCAGGCCGAACAGCACGATCGAGAGAGCGATGACCACGACCAGAAACTCCGTCCCGCAGCGCTGATGGGCGGTCGGGTAGCGGCGGATCGCCTCGGGCGTCAGCGGATCGCCGGCCTCGAGGGCATGGATCGTCATGTGCTCCGCACCGTGGTACTGGAAGACCCGCCGGACGTCGGGCGCCTGGGCGATCAAGGCGAGGTAACCCAGGAAGATCGCCACCCGGACGAGTCCCTCCACCAGGTGCTGGACCAGCCCGTTCTCCACCTTCGCCGTCGTGAACGAGGCGATGAGGAGCGGCAGGAGGAAGAAGATCCCGATCCCCGCGCCGAGGGTCAGCAGGAGCATCAGCGCGATCGAGCCGCGGCCGAGCTCGACACCCTCTTCGGAGGCGGCCAGCGAGGCGGACCGGACGAGCCAGCGCGTGCCGACGACCAGGGTCTCATACAGCACGACCAGGCCGCGCAGCAGGGGCAGGCGCGTCCAGCGCTTGCCGTGGAATCCCTGGTCGAGCCGCTCCTCGGCCCACACGATCCCGCCGTCCGGATGTCGGAAGGCGACCGCGAGCGCGTCGCGGCCGCGCATCATCACGCCCTCGATGAGGGCCTGGCCGCCGTAGGTGAAGGTGGGCATGGCTCGAAGTCTACCGGCTGACGCGGGGACGACCCGCCGCGGCCATGGAGATCGACGCGGCCAGGCTGGTGAGTCGGCGGGGGATCGGGACGGTGGATCGCAGCGGCCCGCCGTCGGCCTTCGTGCTCGCGCCCGGTCGGAGAGGATCCCCGGCCGCGGTCAGGATCGCGCGGAGCGCTCCAGGCGCTTCTGGAACCGTTCGACCTGGCCGGCCGTGTCGATGATCGTCTGCTTTCCCGTGTAGAACGGGTGACAGTTGCTGCAGACGTCGACGCGCAGCTCCTCGCGGGTGGAGCCCATCGTGTAGTCGGTGCCGCACGAGCCGCAATGGACTCGGGCCTGGTGGTACTTGGGGTGGATGCCTGACTTCACGGTGGGTCTCGTCTCCTCCGACGCCGTCCGAGCGGGTCCCTGCCCGCCGGTGGTCGCCGGCTCGTGGCCGCGCCTGCGGCCGGTCACTATGCCTCGGCGGCGACCGCGCCGACGGGCTCGACCGCGGTCACGCGGATCCGCTTCTTCGACTTCGTCGCGTGCTCGAAGTGGACGGTCCCGGTCACCGTCGCGAAGACCGTGTAGTCACGGCCGAGGCCTGCGCCGGGGCCGGCCAGGAAGGTCATCCCCCGCTGCCGGACGATGATCGAGCCAGCCGGGACGGACTGCCCATCGCCGACCTTCACGCCGAGCCGCTGGCCGACCGAATCGCGACCGTTCTTCGAGCTCGAGCCAGCCTTCTTGTGGGCCATCGCTATGCATCCTTCTTCGTGGCGCGCCGCTTGGGCGCCTCGGTCTTCGCCTCGGCCTTCGGCTTGCCGGCGTCGGCGGCCTTGGCGCGCGGTCGCTTGGGGGCCGCGGCGGTCTCAGCCGTCGTCGTCTTCGCCGAAGCCTTGTCGGCCTTCGGCTCGCTGACCGGTGCCTCGGCGGCCCTGGCCGACTTGGCAGCCAGCTTCGCCGCGAGCGCGGCGTCCTCGGCGGCCTGTCGGGCGGCGGCAGCCTCGAGACGCTGGCGCTCCGTGCGCGAGTCGCCGGCGGCCTTCTCGAGCGACGCCGCCGCACTCTTCCCGTTCAGCACGACGTCCGTGATCCGCAGGACGTGGAGGTCCTGGCGATGGCCCTTCTTCACCCGGCGGCGGGCCTTCGGGCGGTACTTGAAGGCGATCAGCTTCTCGCCCCGATCCTGGCGCAGGACCTCGGCACTGACGACGGCCCCGTCGACGATCGGCCGGCCGATCGCGGCCATGTCGCCGTCGGCGACGAGGAACACGCGGTCGAGCGTGATCGCATCGCCGGGCTTCGCATCCAGCAGCTCGACCTCGAGCTCGGTGCCGACCTCGACACGGTACTGCTTCCCGCCGGTCTCGATGACTGCGTACATGGATCCTCAGGTGGCTGATCACGACCGACGGTGGCGTCGCCGCCCGCGGCGATCGGTGTCACGGGACATGAAGGCGCGCTCGGCTGGTGCCGAGGCGCGGATGGGGAGTGTACGACCGGGTCGCCAGAGCGTCAACCGGACCGAGGCCGAGTCAGCGGACGGGTCCCAGCTCGTCGAAGGTCAGGAGCCGCTCGCGCACGTGGTCGACGATCGCGAGGGCGCGCCCGAGTCGCTCGCCGAGCGCCAAGACCACCTCGTCCGGCCGTCCGGAGGGCCCGTCCGGTGAGATCCGCAGCCGGATCCTCAGCACGACGGAGGAGGACGCGAGATCCGCCCCGGGATCGGAGGCCGGCGCGAGTGCGGGAG
>JBGPFS010000132.1:0-6977 GCA_041483455.1 Candidatus Limnocylindria bacterium
CCGCGGCGATCGGTGTCACGGGACATGAAGGCGCGCTCGGCTGGTGCCGAGGCGCGGAGGGGGAGTGTACGACCGGGTCGCCAGAGCGTCAACCGAACCGAGGGCAGCCGAGTCAGCGGCCAGGTCCCAGCTCGTCGAAGGTCAGAAGCCGCTCGCGCACGTGATCGACGACCGCGAGGGCGCGCCCGAGTCGCTCGCCGAGCGCCAGGACCACCTCGTCCGGCCGTCCGGAGGGCCCGTCCGGTGAGATCCGCAGCCGGATCCTCAGCACGACGGAGGAGGACGCGAGATCCGCCCCGGGATCGGAGGCCGGCGCGAGTGCGGGAGTCGCCGCCGTGGCTGCAGCGGGGTCCCCCGCGCCTGAAGCAGGGCCCGCGGCATCGATCACCTCGAATCCGAGCAGCAGCGGCCGAAGGTCGTAGGCGACGGATCGCCCGCCGCCCTTCAGGCGCTCCCGCGGGAGCGTCGGGGCGTCCAGGAGGCCGGCGCCGACACGGGACAGCTCCTCGGGCGTCGCTCCGGTCACCCGGACGCGATGATCGGCGGCGGCGATCGACGCGCTGAGCGACGGGGCGCCGAGCCAGACGTCGTGGAGATCGACGATCGCGAGCCCGGCCGGGACGACGGTCTCGAGCGCCGCGCGGACGTCCGCCATCGTCCGGCGGGCGGTGAGTAGCACCTCGAACCGTTCGCCCTCCGCCCGCAGGCCGGCCGGGAGCTGGGCGCCGAACGCCACTCGGGGTCGGCCGGCGGGCGTCGTCGCGGTCGGCAGACCGCCCGCGACCACCGCCGCCTCGATCGCCCGGACGATCTCGCCGTGGCTCAGCTCGAGCGCGGGAGCGGTGCGTCGGAAGCCGACCCGCCAGCGCTGGACGGCCTCCGGCGGATGGGTCGTCCGCTCGGTCGGAAGCAGATCGGAGGGACCGGTCACGCGTGCTAGTCTGCTTCACCGTGGAGTCCTTCGCGCAGCCCGGATCCCGTTCGCCGGCCCTGCCCATCGTGACGCCGCACTGATGCCCGAGCCCCGCGACCCGTACAAGGTGCTGCAGGTCGACCCGGAGGCGGATCCCGAGGTGGTCCAGGCCGCCTACCGACGGCTCGCCCAGAAATTCCACCCCGATCGGGCTGCAGGGCCCGAAGCCGCGGTTCGGATGACTGAGATCAACCGGGCCTGGGAGGTGATCGGCGACCCCGCTCGCCGGGCCGCCCATGACGCCGAGCGGCGGGCCCACGCCGACGTGGCGAGCGTCCTGCGCGGGTCCGCCCCGGGATCGCGACGCTCGACGGCCGGGCCGGCGCACCGGTCGGCCCCGTCCGGAGCGGGCGCCGCAGGCACGGATGGAGCGCGAGGTGGCCCCTCGACCGCGGGATCGGTCCCGGGGGCGGCCGGCTCCGGGGGCGGCACCCGACCGGCGGACGAGGTCTCGGGCGATTGGTCGAGCGGCCGTTCCACGTACGGTTCCGGCTACGACCCCTCGTCGATGCGGACCGCCGACGGCGAGGGCGCCGCCGGGCCCCCGCCGGGCAACGCCTCGGGCAGCGTCCTCGGCTTCGGGCGCTATGCCGGCTGGTCGCTCGGCGAGGTCGCTCGGGTCGACCTCGAGTACCTCGAATGGCTCGACCGGATGGCGATCGGCCGAGCGTTCCGTCCCGAGATCGACGGGATCCTCCGACGACTGGGGCGGCGGGTCACCACGCCGCGGCCCGAGGGAAGACGAGGCCTGTTCCGGCGCGGCTAGCTGGAGGAGCCTGGCGCGGCTGGCGAGCCGGGCGCGTCCACCTGGCCAGGCGCGTCCACCTGGCCGGTAGCGTCCACCCGGCCGGGCAGATCGCTCGACAGGACGGGATCCGGCCTCACCATTCGGCCCGGGCCTGGCGGAGGTTGATGCTCTGGAGGATGCCCAGGCCCAGGGCCAGACTGATGAGCGAGGCGCCCCCGTGGGTGATGAACGGAAGGGGAATCCCGGTGATCGGCATCACGCCGATCACCATGCCGACGTTCACCAGCAGCTGGAATAGGACCATCGTCGCGACCCCGGCGGCGAAGAACGAGCCGAACGGATCGGTCGAGCGATGCGCGGCGGCGAGGATCCGCCAGATGAGGGCGATGAACAGGCCGAACACCAGCAGGGCGCCGATGAAGCCGAGCTCCTCAGCGACGAGGGCGAAGACGAAGTCGGTCGTCTGGACCGGCAGGAAGTCGAGCTGGTTCTGCGTCCCGTTGGTGAGTCCCTTGCCGAACAGGCCACCCGATCCGACCGCGATCTGGGACTGGAGGAGCTGGTAGCCCGAGCCCTGGGGATCCGAGCTCGGGTCGAGGAAGCTGAGCAGACGCTGCTTCTGGTAGTCGCGCAGGACGTAGGTCCAGGCGATCGGCACGAAGGCGACGGCGACGGCCCCGAACGCCCCGAGCCAGCGGAGGCTGGCCCCGGACATGAAGAGCATCCCCACCAGGATCGCGCCGAGGACGAGCGACGTCCCGAGGTCGGGCTGGAGCATGACCAGGACCCCCGCGGGCGCCACGAGCACGCCCGCTCCCAGGATCGTCGAGAGGCGGTCGAGCCGATCGTGGCGGCCGGCCAGGAACGCCGCCAGGACGACGATCATGAGGATCTTCGCGAGCTCGCTGAACTGGAACTGGAGCCCGAAGACCGAGACCCACCGGGCGGCCCCACTGACGCCGTCTCCGATGGCCAGGCTCAGACCCAGCAACCCGAGGTTGGCCAGGTAGATCGGCCAGGCGAACGTCTTGAGCCACTTGTAGTCGAAGGCCGTCGCGGTCAGGAAGACGACGAAGGCGATCCCGGCCCACATCAGTCCCCGCGCGAACGTCGAGCTCGGATCGAGCAGCGCGGTCTGGGCCGCGACGGTGTTGCTGTAGGCCATCGCGAGGCCGAGCCCGGCGAGGAGCGCAGCGTAGATCGTCAGCTGCAGGTCGTAGGCGCGCCAGACCGCCCCGACCGAGTTCCTGGCCCAGTCGCTGACCTTGGCAGGCTGGGCCTTGAGGACGCCCATCAGTTGCCGCCGTAGAAGTTGCCCCGCCGGAGGAGGTCCGGGAGGCGCTTGTCGACCTTCAGGTCGAAGTGGAGCTGGAGGTAGTACTTGACCATCTCGGTGGCCGCGTTCCCGACCGTGTTCGAGTCATAGGCGAACCCGATCACCGCGAGCGTGGAGTCGGGCTTGCGGACGTCTCCGTGGCTCGGCACGAAGCAGACCCACCAGTTGTGGAACGGCAACCGACCCTTGCTGTCGCGCGTCCCGAACTCGGCCGTCCCGGTCTTGCCCGCCACGACGATCGGCAGCTCGACCAGGTTGAACGTGTGCCGGCTGGTGACGACCGCGCGGGCCGCGACCCGCATCGTCTCGAGGAGGAGCGGCGGAACGTCGAGCTTCCGGATGACCTTCGGCTGGAAGGGCTGGACGACGTTGCCGTCCGCGTCGACGATCTCACGGACGACCTGCGGCTGGTAGAGCGTGCCACCGTTGGCGAGCGCGGCGTATGCGTTCAGCAACTGGAGCGGGGTCGCCACGTCGTAGCCCTGGCCGATCCCGGCCTGGAGGACTTCGCCCGGGAAGATCGCCTGGCCGAAGGTGTCCTGCTTCCACTTCTCGTCCGGGACGATCCCGGCGGCCTCGCCCGGCAGGTCGATCCCGGTCGGCGCACCGAAGCCGAACTGGCGGGCCCAGTAGGCGAGTCGCTCGATCCCCAGCCTCTGGGCGACCTGGAAGAAGAACGTGTCGCTCGAGTGGGCGAACCCGCTGACGATCGTCAGCGAGCCGAAGCCAAGGCGGTTCCAGTCCCAGAAGCGATCGGGGCCGATCTGGATGTACGGCTTCGACATCACCTGTTCGTTGATTCCCAGCTTCTTGTCGGCCAGCGCGCCGAGGCCGGTCACGAGCTTGTAGGTGGACCCGGGCGGGAACTGCTGGTTGATGGCGTTGTCGAGAAGCGGCTTTTCAGGGTTCGCGAGCAGAGCCTGGAAGGCCTTGCGGCTGATCCCCTGGGCGAAGGCGTTGCTGTCGTAGGTGGGCAGGCTGACGAGCGCGAGGATCTCGCCGGTCTGGGGGTTCATCGCGATGAGGACCCCACGCTTCAGGCCGGCCGTCTTCATCGCCCATTCGACGGCCTGCTGGGCCTTCCGCTGCTCGGTGGTGTCGATCGTGAGGATCAGGGAATCGCCGGCCTGCGCCTGACGATCGGTGCGCAGGACCTGGATCTTCCGTCCGGTCGCGTCCCGTTCGACCGTCTCCTGGCCGTACACGCCGCGGAGCTGGGTCTCATACGTCGACTCGACGCCGGCACGACCGATCAGGTCGTCGGGAAGGTAGCCCTGGGACGAGAGCGCCTTGAGCGTATCGGCGTCGATCGCTCCGGTGTACCCCAGGACTTGGGAGAGGAGCGGGCCGTCGACGTACTTGCGCTTCGATTCGACCGCGACCTCGACACCGGGCAGGTCGAGATGCTCCTCGGCGATGAGGTCGGCCTTGGCGACCGGGACGTCCTGGGCGATCCGAACCAGATCGAAGCGCGAGCCGGGGTTGCCGTCGATCGTCGCCGTGACGTCGGCCGGATCGAGACCCAGCAGCTGGCTCAGTCGGGCGATGACCTCGTCACGCTGCGAGAACGGGAGGTCGGCCGGACGGACCTTGATCGAGTAGCTCGGCTCGTTCAGAACGAGGGCACGGCCATTCCGGTCGAAGATCACCCCGCGGGTCGAGGCGATCGACTGGCTGACGGTCCGGTTCTCGTCCGCGAGCTGGGCGAACTGGTGTCCGCTGACGAGCTGCAGGTAGACGAGGCGCGCGACCAAGCCACCGATCCCGATGAGCATGACGATCGCGAACACGAGCAGCCGGACGAGCTGCCGCTCGCGGACCGGTCGCTCGTCGACGATCGGCGGCAGCGCCGGCGCTACCACGCCACACGCTCTCGTTCCGCGGCACGCATCCGAAGCCGGACCGCGACCGGGGCGACGACGGCCGCGATCACGGTGCTGAAGACCGCGCCCGGGACGATCGCGTCGAGCGGGTCGGGCGACGTGATGCGCGCCCGCAGAGCGCCATACATGACGAGGAAGAACAGGCTGTTCACGAAACTCAGGGCGAAGACGGCGATGATCGGGGTGACGGCCCGCCCGCGTCCGACGAGTCGACCGAAGACGCCGGCCAGACCGACGCAGACGAGCAGTGTGAAGGCCGTGAGCCCGACCGGCCGTGGCGCCAGGCAATCGATGACGAGTCCTCCGACGAAGGCCCAGGTCAAGCCGCTCTCGATCGAGCCGACGATCGTGGCGATCACGGCCGCTACGAGGAGCAGGTCGGGCTCGCCCTTCCCGATCGCCAGGTATGGGACGAGGCTGAGCTGCAGGACCGCCGCCACGACGGCGCCGATCGCGGCGAATGTCAGACGCATCGGTCGGAATCGATCCTCGGACGGAGCCAGGTCGCCTGGATCTCGCCGCCGCGGGATGGCACCGGGGGCGACGTCAGCCAGCGAAGTATACCGACGGGTCGCCGAGCCCGGCAATCGTGGGCCCCGCCCGAGGCAGGCTCGCCCGCCCTTGCCGTCGTTTCACGTGCAACATGCCGCGTCGCCGATCCGGTCACCCAGCGACCGGTGACTCTCCCCCGCGGCGACGTTTCACGTGAAACGTGCCGCGCCGCGCCCGGGTGGGGCGCCTAGCGTGAACGGCGCGGATACGGCCCAGTGAAGGCGCGTCTGCGACCCTGCGCACGAGGCGCGGGTCCGATCAGACCCGCGATCGGAGCGAACGCTCGGGCTCGGGGTCCTCGGAGGTCTGCTTTGATAGAATCCACGTTGTGAACGCGTTCCCGCCGGGGGCCTGAGTGGGCCAGACGATCGCCTGTGCCAACCAGAAGGGCGGCGTCGGGAAGACCACGACGGTCGTGAACCTGGCGACCTACCTCGCGCTCGCGGGACAGCGGATCCTTCTCCTCGATCTCGATCCTCAGGGCAACGCGACGGGAGGCCTCGGGATCGAGCGCGCCGACATCCGTCGATCGATCTACGAGGCCCTGATCGACGGATCTCCCGCGGCTGAACTCATCCACTCGACTCCCGTCGACGGGCTCTCTCTCATCCCATCGGCTCCCAGCCTCGCCGGCGCGGAGGTCGAGCTCGCTCCGTTGCCCGGGCGCGAGCGTCGACTCATGCGGGCGCTCTCGGGTCTGGCCCCGCTCCACGACATCGTGCTCATCGATTGCCCACCCTCGCTCGGACTCCTGACCGTGAACGCCCTGACCGCCGCCGATTCCATCCTCATCCCGCTCCAGTGCGAGTACTACGCCCTCGAGGGTCTCACCCAATTGCTCGGCACGATCAACCTCGTCCGCGATCACCTCAACCCGAGCCTTGAGGTGGAAGGGATCCTCCTGACGATGTACGACGCCCGAACGAACCTGTCCGCCGACGTCGTAGCCGAGGTTCGCCGGCACCTTCCCGACCAGGTCTACGAGACGGTGATCCCGCGGAACGTCCGACTCTCGGAGGCGCCCAGCCACGGCCTGCCGATCGCGCTCTATCGCCCCGACTCCAAGGGCGCCGAGGCGTACCTTCGGTTCGCGGCCGAGTTCGACGAGCGGCGCGCTTCCCGAGGCCGTGCGCCCGAGCCCGGTGTGATCGACCCCGATGCGATCTCGGCCAGCGCGCCCTCCACGAGGGGGCCGTCGGGCGTCCCCTCCCCGATCGCGACAGCCGCGACGCCCGCTGCGCCCGCGCTCGCGGGACCCGACCGATGACCGATCGGCCGGCCGGTTCGCGAGCCCTCGGCCGCGGGCTCTCCGCGCTCATCCCGGGGCGTGCCACGACCGATGGCGGGGCGATGGAGATCGCCCTCGATCGGATCCGGGTCAACCCGTACCAACCGCGCCGCGCCGTGGAGCAGGCCGACCTCGAGGCGCTCGCCGCCAGCATCGTCGAGCACGGCGTGCTCCAGCCGGTCCTCGTGGTCGAGACG
>JBGPFS010000133.1:0-6918 GCA_041483455.1 Candidatus Limnocylindria bacterium
CGAGCGTCTCGAGATCGAGCGCCAGGATCTCGCCGTCGACCCGCTTGAACATGCCGGCGCCGCGCTTCTCGCCCAGGGCATCCCGCTCGACGAGCGTGCGCAGGGTCGGCGGCACGCGGAAGCGTTCGCGGTCGGGGTCGTCGGGCAGGGTCGCGAAGCAGTGATCGGCCACGGCCACGGCCACATCGAGGCCGATCAGGTCGATCAGGCGGAACGTCGCGCTCCTGGGGCGACCCAGGAGGGGACCCGTCAGCTCGTCGACCTCGTCGACCCCCAGGCCGAGGTCGAGGGCCAGATCGAGCGCCACGAGCATCCCGTGGACCCCGAGCCGGTTGGCGATGAAGGCCGGAGTGTCCTTGGCGCGGACCGTGCCCTTCCCCAGATGACGCGAGCCGTACTCCTCGAGCCAGGCGACGACAGCCGGGTCCGTCTCCTCGCCCGGGATGAGCTCGAGCAGCCGCGCATAGCGCGGCGGGTTGAAGAAGTGCGTGCCCAGGAACGCCCGCCGGAATCGCTCCGAGCGGCCCTCGCCGAGCGCGAGGATCGAGATCCCGCTCGTGTTGGAGCTGACGATCGGCATCTCCGGCCGTCCCGTGAGGGCATCGTCCAGCTTGGCGAGGAGATCGCGCTTGGGCTCCAGTCGCTCGACGACCGCCTCGATCACCCAGCCGGCGTCAGCCACGGCCGGCTCGAGCGCGTCGAAGCCGCCGGTCGTGATCCGGGCCGCGTCTTCCGGCCGGTAGGCCGGCGAGGGCCGCAGGCGGAGCGCGCGCTCCAGGCCCTGGGCCGCCACCGTGGCGTCGAGGTCGAGCAGCTGGACCCGGGTCCCGGCGCCCGCCAGCAGGCAGGCAAGCTGGGCGCCCATGGTTCCGGCACCCAGCACCACGGCACGCTCAAGGCGGGAGATCATCGGGCGCCCTCCGCCGGCGCCGAGGCGCGCAGTCCGCCGACCAGGAGGTCGGCGAGCGTGCCCGCCAGCTCCTCGAGGCCGAGCGGTCCGTCGGGACGGTACCACTGGGTGAACCAGTTGCAGGTCGACAGGACGATGAAGCCCGCCAGACGTACGTCGAGCGGGCGGAAGCTGCCGTCGACGATCCCCTCGGCGATCACCCGACGCCAGTGCGCCTCGTACGCGTCCCGGCGTTCGACCAGCGCGTGCCGGCGCCCGGGCGGATGCGAGCGGAGCTCGATCTGGAGAAGCGAGAGCTCGTTGAGATTGCCCGCCGCGAAGCGCAGATGGGCCGCGATCGCGCGTCTCACCCGTTCCTCACCGCTGCCGTTGCCGTCGAGCTCGGGCCGGACGCAGGCTTCGAGCCGGTCGAGCGCGTCGCTCACGATCGTCCAGAGCAGGTCGTCCTTGGCGGCGATGTAGTGGTAAAGACTGCCGCGGTTCAGGCCGAGCGCCTGGGCGAGATCCTGCATCGACGTGGCATGGAAGCCGCGTTCCCTGAACAGCTCCGTGGCGACGCGCCGGAGCTCCACCTCGCGAGGTCGGGTCGTCGTCATGGCACGCGATGATCCATGCGGCTCCGGGTCTGGCCAGGGATCGGACGAATCGCCAAACGAACGTTTGGTCGGCACAGCCTATTGGCCGGCGGCGGACAGGTCAATACCGCGTCGATGGGTATCGACCGCCCACCTCCGGCTCGATGGCCGGCAGCGGGCACGCCATGGTGATGGTCGGCGGTCCGCCCGACGCCACGGAGGCGGGAGCGGTGCCAGTGAGCATCGCAGAATCGAGGAAGGGCGAGCCGGATGCGCGGACATCCGTTATCGTGACCCGGCCGGCCTACCGCCGGGGGAATCTTCCGGGGACCGAGTCCAGGGCTCGGTCCCCGTTTTCTATCCATCAGCCGATCCATCCCGAGTCGTCGATGCTCGATTCCGCACTCGCCGCCGCCGCTGTCGCCTTCGCGGCGACCACCCTGCTCTTCCTCGCCGTCGGTCGTCGGGCGCTCGCGGGGCGGCGCGCCCGGGTGATCGGCGTGGGCGCCTTCGCGATCGTTGCCCTCGTCGGAAGCCGGGTCGCCGGAGGAGTGGACCCCGGCGAGTCGGCCGCGATCCTCGCGATCGGGCTGCTCGCACTGGCGATGCCGCGGGCCTGGTACGTTCCCGGGGCGCTCTTCTTCGGGAGCCTCCTCGGGACGGTCGGCCTCTACTCCGTCTATCTCCTCCGAGCGACCCTGCTCCTCGGGAGCGACCCTTTGTCGGCGGTCGTCGGACTCATCCTCCTGGTTCTCGAGCTCGCCGCGATGGGGCTCATCCTGGCGAGTGCGTTCGAGATGGTCGACGCCATCGGCGCGCCACCGAGCGCCCTACCCCCGACCGAGGATCCCCAGCGGTGGCCGATCGTCTGCGTCCAGGTTCCGACCTACAACGAGCCCCCGGAGCTCGTGATCCAGACGATCCGCGCCCTGGCAGCCCTCGACTACCCGGCGCTCCGGATCCAGGTCATCGACAACAACACGACCGACGAAGGGCTCTGGCGACCGGTGGAGGCGGCCTGCGCCCGGCTCCGGAAGGACGGGCTGCTCATCGAGTTCGCCCACCTGCCCGAGTGGCCGGGCTTCAAGGCGGGAGCGCTCAACTGGGGTCTCGCCCGGCTCGATCCCGACGTGGAGATCGTCGGGATCGTCGACGCCGACTACCTGGTCGAGCCCGACTGGCTGCGGGCGACGGTGCCCTACTTCGGCGATCGGGCGGTCTCGTTCGTCCAGACCCCGCAGGACTACCGCGACTGGAAGACCAGCTCGTTCTACAGTGCCTGCCACGTGGCGTTCGCCTACTTCTTCAAGGTGGGGATGGTCAGTCGGGCGCACCGGAACGCGATCATCTTCGCGGGAACGATGGGCCTGGTCCGGCGCCCGGAGCTCGATGCGATCGGAGGCTGGGACGAGCGGATCATCACCGAGGACGCCGCGGCGAGCCTGCGCATCCTCGAGCGCGGCAGCCGGGCGATCTACGTCCCCCGGGCGTACGGGCACGGGATCATGCCGCTCACCTACGAAGGCCTTCGAAAGCAGCGGTTCCGCTGGGCGTTCGGCGGGATCCAGATCCTGCGGCACCATTGGCGATCGCTCGTGCCCTGGAACCGCCGGTCCGGACTGACGCTCGGGCAACGTTACGACTACCTCGTCGGTGGGCTCGGCTGGTTCAACGACGGCCTGACCCTCGGCTTCACCATCTTCGTCGCCGTGGCGGCCGTCGGCGCGATCATCGGCCGGCCGTTCGTCGTCCAGCGCCTCTCGGCGATCGGTCTGGTCCTGCCGGTCGCCTTCGTCCTGCTCAACCTCATGCGGTACCTGTGGGCGCTGCGCGCCACCACCGGAGCCAGCTACCCCCTGGCTCTGGCCGGGCTCCGGGTGAACCTGAGCCTCTCGTGGGTGGTCGCCCTGGCCTGCCTGCGCGGACTGACCCAGGAGCGAGGCGTCTTCCTGCGCACACCGAAGTTCCGGGGTGCGGCGGCGATCCGGGAGGTGCGCCTCGTCTGGGTGGAGACCGCACTCGCCGCTGTCGCGTTGTGCCTGGCCGTCGGGCTGCTACTCAGGGCCGGCTACGCACCTGTCGGCCTCGCCCTGACAGGCCTGCTCACCTGGTCGCTGCTCATCTACGGCTCCGCGATGGGTTACGCGCTCGGCGATCCGACGCGCGCGCCGTTGAGCGACGTCCTGCGCCAGAAGGCCAATCTCGAGCTCGACCCGCGCGTCGGACGGGCGATCCGCTCGCGGCCCGCCCGGGCGGGCTTCGCCATCGCGGGCCTGCTGGGCTTCCTGCTGATCGGCGCCGTGGCACTCGAGAGCGGACGCCCGCCCATCGCCGAGCTGCCCTTCAGAGAGGTTCCGCGGGGGCCGCTTGGCGCGTTCGAGCCCTCGCCGGCGGCGACCGATCCCGGCGCGAGCCCGTCACCGAGCCGCGGCGCTCCACGCCCAGAGCCCTCGGCGACACCGCGGCCCGCAGGCTCCGGACCGCGACCGACGAGCCTGCCGGGCGCAAGCACGGGACCGACGGCCGGACCTGCAGCCTCACCGACTCCGCCGCCGAGCCCGATCGTCCCGCTGCCGACCCCGGCTCCGACGCCGCCGGTCCCCGTCCCGTCGCCCTCACCCGGTCGAACGCCGCCGGTGCCGATCCCCAGCCACTCGCCTCCGCGTCCGTGACGGGAGCCGGCGCCTCGCGACGGCGTCAGCCGGAATCGACCGCCCGCTCGACGAGAACGCCGGCCCCCGACGGTCCGGCGGTCACGGCGCACCGAGCAGGGCGAGGATCTCGTCGAGCGGGCGATGGATCCCGAGCAGGATGGGGGTGTCGGTGACGGTCGAGCGCCGACTCTCCGTCGCGCGGAGGGCGCGGACGAGGTCCCCGAAGGCCACCAGGTCGTCGGTCTCGTAGGCGACCACGAACTCCTGGTCGTCGAGCCCGAAAGAGTACGCGAGCGCCTGGCGGATCGTGGGGTATTCGTGGCCGACCCGGATGTGCTCGTTCATCACGCCCTGGCGGGCCTCGCGCGACAGGAAGTACCAGTCCGCGTCCTTGGTGAAGGGATAGACGATGAGGTAGCGCGAGCGCTCGCCCTCGAAGAGGGACTGTTCCTGGCCGGTCGGCTTCCGCACGTACTGGGAGGGCCCGATCCGGCCCACCAACGAGTGGCGGACCGTCAGCCAGCGTCCCAGCCCGGCTCGGAGGAACGCCGCCGCGGTCGTCTCGAGTGCGTCGATGCTCGGCGCCATCCGCCACAGGAGCAGGTCGACTCCGGGCTCCAGCCCGACCGACGAGTAGGTGATGCTCCGCACGCCCTCGGCCTCGGCAGTGGCATGGGCCGCGGCGAACCGGTGGGCGTCCTCGCGGCGCTCATCCTCCGCGAGACGTCGCCAGGCCGGATCTAGCCCGAGTGCGACGGCCTGGATGTAGGTCTGGTCGTCGCCGCTCATCGCTCGTCCCGGGGCCAGGATGCGAGGTCCCCGGCCGCGTACGTGATGACGATCCTGGCGCGGGCCCGGACGATCGCCGTAGACAGCAGGCTCACCGCGCGAACGATACCTCGTGCTGCGACCGGAGAGGTTCCGCCCATCAACGGGCGTCGCTCGCGGGCCGGAGGAGCGCCGCGAGGTCGTCGAGCGGGACCGCCGGGTCGACGAGGCGATCGACGGCGACCGACCGGCCCGCGGACACGAGGCCCGCGATCGCGTCGTTGACCTTGGGGACATTCGCGTTCATGCCCGCGACGACGCGGCCGTCGGCGAGCCAGAACGCCACGAACGCCCCACCGGCCGGATCGCCGCGGAAGACGACCCGATCCCAGCGGGGCGCATACCCCGAGTACTCCATCGAGAGCTCGTACTGGTCCGAGTAGAAGTACGGGATCCGGACGTAGGGCTCGCCGTGGCCGAGCATCGCCGCGGCCGCCGCGCGACCCTGCCGCCGGGCGTTGTCCCAGTGCTCGACGCGGATCCGTGCCTCGAGCAGCGGGTGCCACGCTGCGGCGACATCGCCGGCCGCGAAGATCCCGGGCGCGCTGGTCTCGAGCCGCTCGTCGACGAGGATGCCGTCGTCGACGTCCAGCCCGGCCGCGGCGGCGAGCTCCGATCGCGCCACCGCACCGACGCCGACGACCAGCAGATCGCCTTCGATCCGCGTGCCGTTCGCGGTCTCGACCGCCTCGACCGAGGTCCGGCCTCGGAAGGCCGCAACGCGCTGGTTCATGACCAGCTCGACCCCGTGCCGGGCGTGCAGGTCACGGTAGACCGACCCGACCTCCGTCCCGAGCACACGCTCGAGCGGGACCGCGCCGGGCGCGATCAGGGTGACCGGAAGGCCGAGCTGGCGCAGCGACGCCGCGACCTCGGCGCCGATCCAGCCCCCGCCGACGACGACCGCCCGCTGAGCGGTAACGGCGGCGCTGCGGATCGCGTCGGCGTCGCCCACCGTGCGCAGGTCGTGGATCCCGGCGAGGTCGCTGCCGGGGATCGCCAGCCGCCGTGACGATGCGCCCGTGGCCAGCAGCAGTCGGTCGTAGCCCAGACGGTGACCGTCCCCGAGGACGACCTCGTGACTCCCGGGCTCGAGGGCACTGACGCGGCTCGAGGTTCGCAGGTCGATCGCGTTGTCGGCGTAGAAGGCCGCGCTCCGGACGTCGAGCTTCGCCCGCTCCTTCGTGCCGGCGAGGTACTCCTTCGAGAGCGGCGGTCGCTCATAGGGCGGATCGGGTTCCTCGCCCACGAGCACGATCCGGCCGTCGAACCCGTCCTTGCGAAGCTGCGCCGCGGCCGACGCCCCGGCGAGGCCGGCCCCGACGATGATGAACGTCCGTTGGGTCACGAGCGGCCTCCTCCTCAGTGCACGTTCACGAAGATCCGGTGGTGGCCGCGGGCTCCGTCGGGGGCCGGCTCGGAGAGCTGGTCGGTCTGGATGTCGCCCGTCCCGTCGGTCGCCCGGACCTCGAGACTGTGGCGTCCAGCAGCGGCCGTCCACGAGAACGCCCACTGGACCCAGGTGGCCTTCGAGATCGGGCCGGCGACGTGCGCCGCCTGCCAGTCGCCGTCGTCGATCCGGATCTCGACCTTCGCGATCCCGCGGTCGGGCGCCCAGGCGACCCCGGCCACCTCGACCGGTCCCGCCGCCACATCCCCGTTGCTCGACGGCACGTCGATCCGGCTCTGGGTCAGGATCGGGGCGTCCTTCGCCCAGCCCAGGGGCACCCAGTAGCCGTCGACCGCCGCGCGGGTCGTCAGCTCGATCGACGAGAGCCATTTCGTCGCCGAGACGTAGCCGTAGAGGCCCGGGACGATGAGCCGGGCCGGGAACCCGTGGTCGGCCGGGAGCGGCGCGCGGTTCATCCCCACGGCGATCATCGGCTCGCGCTCCGGCGCGGTCGCCCAGGCGGTCGGGAAGCCCGCCGTGAAGCCGTCGACCGAACGACCG
>JBGPFS010000134.1:0-6905 GCA_041483455.1 Candidatus Limnocylindria bacterium
CCGACGCTCCCTCGCCGTCGCCGCCCCGGGGCCGGCGCGCGGCGCTCGACGGCGCCGAGATCGCCCGGCTGACCGGGGGCGTCGTCGTGCGCCACTCGGATCGTCCGATCCGGGGCGCGGCGGTGGACTCGCGGCGCGTCCGACCCGGAGAGCTGTTCATCGCTCTGCCGGGCGAGCGGACGGATGGTCACGACCACTTGGCTGCGGCCGTCGCGGCCGGGGCGTCCGCTCTCCTGGTCAGTCGGCCCGGTCCGCTCCCGGCGGCCCTGGAGGCCGCCGATGTCAGCGTCATCCGCGTCGGCCGACCGATCCCCGCGCTCCAGGCCCTGGCGGCGGCGTGGCGCCTCCGGTTCGACCCGCTGACCGTCGGGATCACCGGGAGCATCGCCAAGACCTCGACCAAGGAGGCGATCGCCGACGTCCTGGCCATCCGCTACCGGACGCTCCGGAGCGAGGGCAACGAGAACAACGAGATCGGCTTGCCGCTGACCGTCCTTCGGCTCGGCGCGGAGCACGAGGCGCTCGTCCTCGAGATGGGGATGTACGTCGGCGGCGAGATCGCCGACCTGGCCCGGATCGGACGGCCCCGGATCGGGGTCGTCACCGCCGTCCAGCCGGTCCACCTCGGGCGGATCGGCTCCCTCGAGGCGATCGAGTCGGCCAAGGCCGAGCTGATCGAGGCGTTGCCGGCCGGCGGCACGGCGATCCTGAACATCGACGACCCGCGAGTCCGGCGGATGGCTGCCCGGACACCGGCCCGGACGATGGGCTACGGCTTCGGCGCCGACGCCGATGTCGGCGCCGAAGAGATCGTCTCGGCCGGCGCGAACGGGATGCGGTTCCTGCTGCGGACGCCGGCCGGTCGGGTGCCGGTCGCACTCACGACCCTTGGCCGGCACGCGGTCCAGAACGCGCTTGCCGCGGCCGCCGTCGGTACGGCCGCCGGCCTGACGCTCCAGGAGATCGCGACTGGCCTCGCGACCGGCTCGCTCGCGCCGCATCGCGGCCAGCTGATCCGTCTCGGTGACGTGACGATCCTCGACGACAGCTACAACGCCGCACCGGCCTCGACGACGGCTGCCCTCGAGCTCCTCGCCACGCTGCCCGGCCGGCGGATCGCGGTCCTGGGCACCATGCTCGAGCTGGGCGACGACCATATCGCGGGGCATCGCGAGGTCGGCCGGGCCGCGGGTCGGCTGGTCGACCTGCTCGTCGTCGTCGGCACGGAGGCCGCCGAGATCGCCGAGGGCGCGCGGGCGGCCGGGCTCGAGCCCGAGCGGGTCGTCGTCGCGGTCGACGGCGAGGCGGCCCTCGACGCCCTTCGGCCGCGCCTCGGTCCGGGCGATGTGGTCCTGGTCAAGGCCTCCCGCGGGATCGCGCTCGATCGTCTCGTCGACGCCCTCCGCCGGGAGCTCGATCCCGAGGGCCTGGCCGCCGAGCGGACCGCGGCGCGACCGGATGTGCCGGAGCGGAGGGCGGACCGATGAGGATCGGGACCGTCGAGCTGATCCAGGGCCTGCTCCTGGCCTTCCTGCTCGTCGTGATCCTCATGCCCCCGTTCATCCGCGTCCTGCGCCACGTGAAGTTCGGCAAGCGGATCCGCGAGGAGGGACCCGACAGCCACCGGGTCAAGCAGGGGACGCCGACGGGCGGCGGGATCCTCATCATCCTCGTGGTCGCCGCGGTCGCCATCCTCCTCGGCGCGGTCGGGATCGGCACCTGGGACACCTACTCGCCGCTCGGCGCTCTGCTCGGCGTGGGTGCCCTGGGCGCCCTCGACGACTACCTCAACGCCCGGACCGGCGACGGGATCCAGGGCCGCCAGAAGTTCCTCTGGACGGTGGTCGTCGGGCTCCTGGCCGCGCTCTACATCCAGCGCCACTTCGGGATCGATGCCATCCGCGTCCCGTTCGTCGGCGACGTGACGATCGGCGCCCCGCTGTACGTCCTCTTCGCGATGAGCGCCATCGTCGGTTCGAGCCACGGGGTGAACATCACCGACGGTCTCGACGGGCTGGCCGGCGGGACCCTCGCCTTCGCCTTCGTCTCGTACATGATCATCGCCCTGCTCAACGTGCCGGCGCAGCCGAACCTGGCCCTCCTGTGCGCCATCGTCATCGGGGCCGTCTTGGGCTTCCTGTGGTTCAACGTCCACCCCGCCCAGATCTTCATGGGCGATTCGGGCTCGCTCTCGCTGGGCGCCTGCCTGGCCGTCACGGCGCTCATCACCGGGCAGATCCTCGTCCTGCCGCTGATCGGCCTCGTGTTCGTGCTCGAGACCGGCTCGGACATCATCCAGGTCGGCTACTTCAAGCTGTCGGGAGGCCGGCGGATCTTCCGGATGGCCCCGATCCACCACCACTTCGAGCTGGCCGGCTGGGACGAGGAGAAGATCACCGTCCGGTTCTGGATCGTAGGGGTGCTGGCCGGACTGCTCGGCGTGACCCTCTTCCTCGCCTCGCTCGGGACGCTCCGATGAGCCCGGCCAGCTCCACGAGCCCGATCCAGGCCTCGAGCCCGGGCTCGGGCCCGACGATCGATCCGGACGCGCTCGACCTGGCGGCCCTGCGGGGCGGTGCGCTGGCCGGTCGGCCGGTCGCCGTGCTCGGGTTCGCGAGGAGCGGGCTCGCGCTGGCCCGCTTCCTCGTCGACGCCGGCGCCGCGGTGACCGTCTTCGACTCGCGCCCTGCGGCAGAGCTCGCGGGCCCGCTCGAGCGTCTCGAGGGCCGCTCCGTCCGGCTCGTCGCCGGCCCGGAGGCCGACCCGGCGGAGGCCCTGCGCGGCTGTGCGCTCATCACGACCTCGCCGTCGGTGAGCCCGGACTACCCGACGACCGAGCCGCGCCTGCGGGCCGCCCTGGCCGCGATCCGGGCCGCCCGCCTGGCGGGCGACCCGACGGCCCCGGCGATCGTGTCGGAGTCCGACCTCTTCCTGCGGCTCTGCCCGGCACCGACGATCGGGGTGACCGGCACGAAGGGCAAGACGACGACCGCGTCGCTCGCCCACGCCATCCTGGCCGGGGATCCGAGCCATCGGGCGATCCTGGGCGGGAATATCGGCCGGCCGCTGGTCGAGCGACTGCCCGACCTCCGATCGGACGACCGGATCGTGATCGAGCTGTCCGAGCTCCAGCTCCCGACCCTCTCGCGCGGGACGACCGTGGCGGTCTACACGAACGTCACGTCGGATCACCTCGACCGGCACGGCAGCCTCGAGGCCTACCGGCGGGTGAAGCGCCGCCTGGCCGAGCTCGTCGAGCCGACGGGCGCGCTGGTCCTCAACGCCGAAGATCCGGTCGTGGCTACGTACGCGGGGCTGGGCACGGCCCGGACCGTGATGTATCGACTGGATCGGCCGATGATCGGGGGCGTCGGGCTCGTCGACGGCTGGATCGTGGCCGCCGGGGTCGAGCGGCTGGCCCTGGCCGGCGGGGGCCGAGCGGCGTCCGGTCCGAGGGGCCGGATCCTGCCGGTCGCCGAGGTCCCCCTGCCGGGCCGGCATAGCCTCTCGAACGTCCTGGCCGCCATCTCGACGGCGCTCCTCTTCGGGGTGGCCCCGGACGTCATCCGCGAGGCGGTCGGCGCCTTCCGCGGCGTGGAGCATCGGCTCGAGCCGGTGCTCGAGATCGACGGGGTCCGCTTCGTGAACGACTCGCAGGGCACCCAACCCGACGCGGTGATCGCGGCGCTCCGATCGTTCCGCGCGCCGATCGTCCTCATCGCCGGCGGCCGAGACAAGGGTGTCGACCTGGCCGAGCTGGGGGTCGTGGTCGCTCAGCGGGCGGCAGCGGCCGTGCTCATCGGCGAGAGCGGCCGGGCCCTCGAGACCCGATTCCGGGCCGCTGGTCTGGCCCGGACGGAGCGGGCCGTCACGCTCGAGGCGGCCGTCGCCCAGGCTGACGCGATCGCCCGCGAGCTGCGCGCGGCGAGTGCGAGCGGGGGCCCGGCCACGGTGCTCCTGAGCCCGGCCGCCACGAGCTTCGACATGTTCGTCGACTACGAGGCCCGCGGCCGGGCTTTCAAGGCCGCCGTCGCCGCCCTGGCCACGGCGCGGCGGGACGAACCGCCGAGAGGGCCGCGATGAGCGTCATGACCGGATCGCTGAAGCCCACCATCCGGAGGCGTCCGACGCCGGGTCGCGCGGGCGGCGTCCCGACCGCGCTCCAGCGCGAGACGCACGCGCCCGACTACGCGATCCTGGTCGCCGTGGTCGCTCTCGGGGCGATCGGCATCCTGATGGTCTACTCCTCGTCGGCGATGAAGGCCTACGCCTCGGACGGCGACACCTTCGCGATCGTCGGCCCCCAGGTCGTGTGGGGCGGGCTCGGGCTGCTGGCGATGCTCGCCACGATGCGGATCGACTACCGGCGCTGGCGGTTGGCCTCGGTCCCGATGTACCTGCTGGCGATCGTCCTGCTCGGGCTCGTGTTCCTGCCCAGCCTCAACATCGTGGTCGGAGGATCGGCCCGCTGGCTCAAGATCGGGCCGCTCCCGGCCGTCCATCCGGCCGAGTTCGCGAAGCTGGCACTGGTCATCTACCTGGCTCACTGGTTCGCCCGCCGGGGCAGCGAAGTGAAGGGGTTCTGGCACGGGACCGTCCCGTTCCTGGTGATCTTCGGACCGATCGTGGCCCTCATCCTTCACGAGCCGGACCTGGGTACGGCGGCGGTCATCGCGCTGACCGGCCTGACCATGTTCTTCGTCGCCGGCGCGAACCTGGTCCACCTGGTGACGCTCGGGTCGGCGGGCCTGGTCGGCATCGCCGCCTTCGCGCTGCGGGGGTACCAGGTCGAGCGGATCCGGGCCTGGCTCGACCCATGGTCGGACTCGCTGGGCACGGGCTTCCACACGATCCAGGGCCTGCTCGCCCTGGGCCTCGGCGGGATCGCCGGCACCGGTCTCGGCGCCAGCCGGCAGGCGGCCGGCCTGTTCCTCCCGAATGCCAGCAACGACTTCATCTTCGCGATCATCGGCGAGGAATTCGGGATCATCGGGGCGACCATCGTCATCGGCCTGTTCGTGGTGCTGGCCTACCAGGGGATCCGGGTCTCGCTCTCGGCGCCCGACACGTTCGGGGCGCTCCTGGCGGCGGGGATCACCGCCTGGCTGTGCATCCAGGCCTTCATCAACGTCGCGGTGGTCGTCGCGCTCATCCCGATCACGGGGATCACCCTGCCCTTCATATCCGCCGGTGGCTCCTCGCTCGCGATCAGCCTGGCCGCTGTCGGGATCCTGCTCTCGATCTCCCGAGAGACCCTCGAACGAGGCACCTGGAACGATGCGCCTGCTGATCGCGGGCGGCGGGACCGGCGGGCACATCTACCCGGCGCTGGCCGTCGCTCGGTCGCTCCGCGCTGATCCCGCCGACCCACCCGACCTCGCCTGGCTGGGCGGCCACCGCGGCCTCGAGACGTCCGTCGTCCGGGCCGCCGGGATCCCCGCGCGCCGGCTCGCCCTGCGTTCGCTCCGTTCTACGGACCGCTCGATCCACCTGCTGCTCGACCCGGCCCGGCTCGCGCTGTCCGTGCCACAGGCGACCGCGATCCTGGTCCGCGAGCGGCCCGCCGCGATCTTCACGACCGGTGGCTACGTGGCGATCCCGGTCGCCCTCGCCGCCCGAGGCCTGGGGATCCCGGTGGTCCTGTGGGAGGGCAACGTGATCCCCGGCCGGAGTGTCCGGGCGATCGCCCGGCTCGTGAGCGTCACGGCCGTCTCCTACCCCGAGACCTGCCGGGCCCTGGCCCTGCCGGCTGGCCGATGCTTCGAGACCGGCACCCCGATCCGCGAGCTGACCGGGCTCGACCCGGTTGCCGCTCGAGAGCGGCTGGGCGTACCGCCCGGGGCGCGCCTCCTGCTCGTCTTCGGCGGGTCCCAGGCGGTCCGGCGTTTCAACGATGCGGTCGCGGCCGTGCTGCCTCGCCTGGTCGAGCGGGTTCACGTCCTCCACGTCACCGGCGACGCGGGCTACCCGGCGGCGCTCCGCGGCCGGGAGGGACTGCCGACCGAGGTCCGGGAGCGCTACCGACCGTACCCGTTCCTGCGCGACGAGATGGCGGCCGCGCTCGTCGCCGCGGATCTCATCGTCGGTCGCGGCGGCAGCTCCACGCTGGCCGAGGCGGCCGCCGTCGGTCGGCCGCTGGTGGTCGTGCCGTACCCGCACGCCGCGGGGCACCAGCGGGCGAATGCCCGCCGGCTCGTCGAGGCCGGTGCCGCCCTGCTCGTCGACGACGATGCCTTCGACGGTGAGGCGCTCCTTGCCGCGGCCGCGATCCTGGAGGATCCAGCCCTCCACGCCCGGATGGCCGCGGCCTCGCGGGAGCTGGGCCGGCCCGGCGCCGCCGCCGCCGTGGCGGCCCTCGTGCGGGCGGCCGCAGAGCGCCGTCCGTACCCGACCCCCGCCGAGATCGCCCGCCTCGCCCGGATGGCCGGCGCATGACCGCGGATCGCGACGCCCGGATGGCCGGCGCATGACCGCGACCCACGGATCCCGACCGGCCGACGGCGGGTTCGACGCGCTCGCGGTCGGGACGGAGATCCAGCGCCGGGTCGGGGTGAAGACCTCACGCGACGAGCCGCTTGCGCGGTTCACGACGCTCCGGGTCGGCGGTCCGGCCGAGCTGTTCGCGGTGGTGCGCAACGCCTTCGAGCTCCGGGCTCTCGTGAAGTTCGCCCGGACCCGGGGCCTGCCCCACGTGGTCCTGGGGAGGGGGAGCGACGTCGTCATCGCCGACGCCGGGATCCGGGCGCTGGTGATCCAGGTCCGGGCCGAGGGCGCCGAGATCGCGGAGGATCGCCTGATCGCGGAGGCCGGCGTCCCGATGGCGCGCGCCGCGACGCTCGGCCAGGGGGCCGGGCTGTCGGGGCTCGAATACGGCCTGGCCATCCCGGGCACGATCGGCGGCGCCA
>JBGPFS010000135.1:0-6889 GCA_041483455.1 Candidatus Limnocylindria bacterium
CGGCAGCGAACGGTCGAGCGAGGGCTCGATCCTCGTGACTTCGCCCTCCTCGCTTATGGCGGCGGTGGACCCCTCCTCGCGGCCGCGGTCGCCGAGGAGCTGGGCGTCTCGACCGTGCTCGTGCCGCCGAACCCCGGCGTCACCTCCGCCCTCGGTCTCCTCCTCACCGACGTCCGACACGACTTCGCCACGACCTTCCTCCGCGAGGATCGAGTCACCCCCGCGTCGGAGGTCGCGGCGGCCTACGACGAACTCGAGCGATCCGCGGTGGCGATCCTCAAGCGCGAGGGGTTCCACGACGACCGCATCCTGGTGACGTACTCTGCCGACCTGCGATACGTCGGTCAGACGCACGAGCTGAACATCGCCGTTCCCAGGCCGTACACCGAGTCAGCCCATTCGAGGCTCTCCGAGCTGCTGGCGGTGCGCCATCGCCGCGAGTTCGGCCACGCTCCGGGCCCCGAGACCCCGGTCGAGATGGTCAACCTCCGCGCCAGCGGGATCGGTCGGCTCGATCATCCGCCCCTGCCCCCGGTGTTGGCGGCGCCATCGCCCGAACCTATCGCCAGGCGCAGCGCGTACCACAAGGAGTGGGTCGATACGCCGGTCTATTGGCGGGAAGGTATCGGTCGGGGCACGCGGATAGAGGGGCCGAGTATCGTCGAGCAGCTCGATGCAACGACGCTCATCCCTCCGGGCTGGAGCGCGGTCGTCGACGCCATCGGCTCGATGGTCTTGCGGCCCGGTCGGCAAGACCCCTGACCAGCACCTCCCGTCAGGGGTCCGGGATTGGCCTGAACCCAAGCTCGGCCGGGAGCGGCCGGTCGCTCATGAACACCTGAGCCTGCCCTGCGTCGAAATGCAGGCCGTGCACCCGGAAGGCTGCCGTGTAGTAGGCCCAGTAGGGGATGGCGGCATCGCTCCCAGACCCGGGGGCGGACCGTCGGAAGAGCTCGTAGGCGTTCACCGCCGCGAGCCATCGTTCGAGCACAGATGTGACTGGGACCAGGTGGGTCGGAGCGAACCCGACGAGGTCTTCGCAGTTCTCGGCGAACGCGGTCACGGGGTCGATCGGCGCGAGATTGAGGGCTTCACGCACGACCGCGTGCGCCTCGCGATGGCTCGGGTGCCAGGACCCGCGCCAGTGCGTGATGACGACGGTCGGGCGCCGCCGGATGAGCTCCGCAACCAGCCAGTCGAGGACATCCGGGCCGCGCAGCGGTGCCGGCGCCCCGGACCAGATAACCTCGGCACCGAGCAGCCGCCCCGCAACCAGCGACTCTTCGCGGAGCTGGGGCCCGAAGACGTCTAGCGGCTTGTCCGGATGCCCTCGTTCGCCGAGCGTCAGGTGGATAAGCGTCACCGGCCAGCCCGCATCACTGGCAACCGCCGCGAGCGGCCCCGCCATCAGCTCTGCGTCGAGGGCATGAGCGCCCACCACGACCAGGGTCATGGCAGACGCGGTGGATCGAGCCGCAGGATCCGGCCGAGCATCACTCGCCTCGACGCCCCGCTCGCCGCTGGCACGTTGGCTGCGTTCCCAGCAAGGGTTTCGTCGGCGAGAAGGGCCCACGTGACGCTCTCCCGAGCATCGCCAGGGACGCCGAATTCGTCTTGGCGGCGGATCGCCAGGCCTGGCAAGCGTTCCTCGATGAACCGGACGAGCGTCCTGTTGTGGGCTCCCCCGCCGTACAGGATCATCTCGTCGACCCCGGCGCGGGGCACGAGCTCGCGGATGTAGTGCGCTGCGATGCACTCCGCGGTGAAGGCCGTGACGGTGGCCACGAGATCGGCATCCGCGACGTCATGGGATCGTGCCCACGCGGACACCTCCGTCACATACCCCGACCCGAAGTCCTCGCGGCCCGACGTCTTCGGCAATGGGAGGCCCACGTACGGGTGTTCCAGCATCCACGCAAGGAGGTCGGGCCGGATCGAGCCGCGTGCAGCCCAACGTCCGTCCCGATCGAACTCCTCGTTGCCGCCGGTCAGGCGCCGCACCGTCTCGTCGATGATCATGTTCCCGGGCCCGGTATCGAACGCGAGCACGTCGTCGAGCGTCCCTCCTCGCGGAAGGTATGTCACGTTCGCGATCCCTCCGATGTTCTGGACCGCACGGCTCAGCGTGTCGTCCGCGAAGAGCGCGTAGTCCGCGAACGAGCTGAGCGGTGCCCCATGACCGCCGACGGCGATGTCCGAGGGCCGAAGGTCGCAGACTACCGTCGTGCGGAGGCGTGCGGCGATGGCCGCCACGTCTCCGATCTCGATATGGATGCCGGTCTGACCGCCGGTCGGCGGCTCATGGAGAAGGGTCGGCGCCTGCACCGACACGGCCGTAAGGAGTGCGCTGTCGATCCCCTCCGCGGCGAGGAGGGCCGAGGCTGCATCTGTGAGGACGACGCCCAGGTCCCGATGGACGGCACCGAGCTCGCGAGCGTCGAAGCGGGCAGGCAGGAAGAGCGCGAAGAGCCGGGCCCTGAGGTCGGCGGGATACGGCGTGATGATGTGAGCGAGAACGACGACCTGCCGTTGCCTGCCGTAGCCATGGGTCCTGATCAAAGCGCCGGCGACGCCGTCCCCCGACGTGCCGCACATCAGGCCGATGAGGAGGCGCGGGTCCTCCTTCACGACCCGCCTCTCTCGAGCGCTCGACGCGCCAAACGCGAGAAGACCACACCGATGACGAGGGCCGCGCCGAAGAAGACCTGCTCCACCCATCCGGTGATCTTCAGCAGCTGCAGGCCGTTGATCCCTGTAGCGAGGAAGTAGACCGCGATGAAGGTCCCCCAGGGATTGAAGCGGCCGGGATTGATGGCTGTCGACCCGAGGAAGGCGCCGGCGAAGGCCGGGAGCAGGAGGGCGGGCGCGATGTTCGGGTCGACCGACCCGTTCCGCCCGGCGAGGAGGACACCCCCGAGGCCGGCGATCAGGGAGCCCGTGATGAGGGTTCCGGCTCGGATCGCGTCGACGCGAATGCCGGTCAGGCGCGCGACATTGCGCCCCGCGCCGACGAAGTAGATGTACCTGCCGAGCGGCGTGTAGCTGAACACGTACCAGGTTGCGATCGTGAGCGCCAACGCGACGAAGAACACCATCTGTAGCCCGCCGATCTTCATGCGCGCGAGGTTGACCAGCAGGGGGGCCACGGGCGACACGATGAGATTGTTGATTCCGAGAGCGAGTCCTGCGAGTACCGAGCCCATGCCGAGGGTGGCCACGAGCGATGGGACGTCGAGGACGACGATCACCACGGCGTTGACGACCCCCACGAGCAGTGCGGCAGCCAGCGCGAGCACGATCGTCGGCTCGATCGGCCAGTCGTTCTGGACGTTGAGCCAGCCTACGATGACGAACGAGAGCCCCATGGTGGCGGCGATGGAGAGGTCGTACTCGCCAGCGGCGAGACCGAACAGCATGCCGAGGGTCAGGATCAGCAGGATCGATCGCTCACTGAGGACCGACTGGAAGTTGCGGGCGGTGGGGAAGAGGTCGGGTTGAAGGAAGGTGAAGACGACGATGAGCAAGAGCCAGGCGACCGGAAGAGCGAACCGGCTCGCAAGCAGACCCAAGGAACCCTTGCCCGGACTGCCAATGGACGTATCCACGTCGCTGCCCATGTGTGAATCGTGCGGTCGGTGGGTGCTCACTGGGACGCTCGTCCCCCACTACCGCCAACGCTCGTTCTCGTGTCGGTATCGAGCTGCACCTGCTCGCTGATCCGGGCTGAGGTCAGGTCCGATCCCGCGAGCGCGGTCGCGACCTCACCGCGACGCATCACCAGCACCCGGTGACACACCTCGGCGAGGTCGGCGGCCTCGACAGACGAGATGACGATCGTCATACCGTCCGAGGCTGCCTCGCTCAGCAGTCGCATGATCTGACGCTTGGCACCTACATCGACGCCGTGCCACGGCTCGTCGAGGATCAGCAGCTGGGGGCGCCGCGCGAGCCATTTGGCCAAAAGGGTCTTCTGCTGGTTGCCACCGCTGAACGTCGCCATGATCGCCTCGGGGTCAACCGGCGCGACTTCGAACCTTGCCATCTGGGCTTGCGCATCTTTGCGCTCCATGCCTCGGCGCAGCCGGCCGCCAATCGCGTATCGCTGGAGCGTCGCCAGCGTCAGGTTCTCGCGTGCGGTCGCTTCGCCGACGGCGCTGTCACGGGAGCGGTTACCCGGGAGGAGTCCCATCCCAAGGCTCATCGCTCGGCGCGGGGTGATCGATGTCAGGCGGATCGTCGTCCCTGCGATCTCGATCGTGCCTGAATGCGCTGGCTCCGCCCCGAAGACGAGGTACGGGACAGCGTCATGCCCCATCCCGATGAGACCGGTGAGGCCGAGGATCTCCCCGCGGTGGCAATCGGCATCGAACCGTCGAACGACCCCGCCGGAGAGCTCCTTGATGCTGGCCACGACCTCGCCGTACCCATGATTCTGGTCGGGGTACAGCTGCTCCATCTCGAACCCCAGCATCTCCGTGACCAGTCCGCGGACGGTGAAGTCAGTTGCTCGATGCCGGGCGACGATACGACCGTCGCGAAGGACCGTGACACGGTTAGCGAGCGTCACGACCTCGTCCAGTCGGTGACTAACGAACAGGACAGCGTGACCTCGATCGGCGATCGCTCGGACTCGCCCGAAGAACTCGGCTGCCGAGTCGTGGGGGAGTCGGGCGGTCGGCTCGTCGAGCACGAGCAGCGCGCTCTCTGATGCAGGAAGGTGGATCAACGCTCTCACGATCGCCAGGAGTGCGCGCTGTACGTCCGTCAGAGTCGCGAGAGGGGCGTCAGGATCGACTTCGAGCCCGTACTCCCCGAGGACGCCGCGTGCTCGCGCTCGCTCGGAGCGCCAGGGTACGCGCCACCCGAATCTCGTCCGATACTGTCCCACAAGAAGGTTCTCGAGGACGGTCCCGCCCTCGAACAACCCGAGATCCTGGTGAACGAAGCTGAGCCCGATGTGGCTCGCTGTCGCCGCTGAGAGCGGAAGGGCCACCGGATGGCCTCGCACCGCGAGCGTGGCTCCGGGGTCCGGTGGGTGGTAACCCGCAAGGATCTTGATGAACGTGGACTTGCCGGAGCCGTTCGGCCCGACCAGAGCGTGGATCTCGCCGGAGGAGACGGCGAGATCCACATCGGTCAGGACTTTCCGACCGGAGAATGTCTTGCTGAAGCCGCGAGCATCGACGACCGGAACTTCAGCCATGACGTCGAGCCTGGGACCTACTGGACGCCCCACAACCCCTTGTACCCGGAGCGGAAGTCCGCCCCGCCATACCATGTGCCCTCACTTGCCTTCAGGTCGATGGTGCCGATGTTGCCCGACCAGAAGATCCGCGCCGGGAGCATCTCATCTTCTACCGGTTGGGCTCCGGTGAGGGCCCGGGCCACCTGGTCGATTGTCGCCCAGCCGAGCCAGACCTGAGGCCCACCGAGGTCGGCGGCGACCGAGCCGTCGGCGACCGCGGACAGGCCGGCATCCGTCCCGTTGTACGTCACGATCTTCGCCAACGTGGTGCCCTTCTCGGCGACCGCGGCAGCGACTCCCGAAGAGACCATGGAGTCGAAGACGGGGACCAGATAGAGCGGCGAGGTACCCGCGTTCGACTCGATCGCGGCTCCGGTCAGAGACTGCAGGTTGCCCCATTGGGCGAATGGGGCATCGATGACCGACACAGTGCAGGCGGGGCATAGCCGCGCCGTCTCGTCCTTGAACGCCTGGACCATAGCCTCGCTCACGACGAGGCCGGGCACGTTGTAGATCGCCGCCGATGCCTTGTCACCGCCGTCCGCGACGACGAAGGCTGCCATCTGCTTGCCCGCGCACGTGTAGCAGAACGTCACGTAGCCGTAGACGCCACGAGCCTTGGCCTCGGCCGACGGGAGCTGCGGATCGCTCGTCGTGAGCTCGATGACAGGGATACCCGCCGCCTTCGCATCTGCGAGCGGTGCCGCGACGCTCGCGGAGTCGACACTCTGGATGAGGATGACGTCATATCCCTGGGACACGCCTTGCTCGATCAGGCCGGCCGGATCGTTCTTAGCCGCGTCGACCGCTGTGACCTCCATGCCAAGCACCTTGGCTGCTTCTTTCACACCCGAAAGCCAGTTCTTCACGAAGAAGAACTCGAGACCATTGCCGATGGCGTAAATGCGCTTGCCTTTGAGACCGCTCAAGTCACCAAGCGCGAGTCCTGTGAACTTGAACTCGGCCGGCGCCTGGAGCGCCGCCACTATGGCTTTCGCCTCATCCACGCCGCTCGGAGCCGTGCTCGCTGGCGCGATCGAGGCTGGGGCGACAGACGCGGGCGCCTCGGAGGCGGGCGCCACCGAGGCTGGAGAAGGCGTCGTACCGCCCCCTGACGAGCACCCCGCGATGCCCACCGCGAGCACCACTGCGGCTAGGGCCGGCCACTCCCGCCGGTGCATCAATCGACTCGCGCGCATGCGTTCCTCCTCGGGCAACCCAATGGATAGCCGCGTTCGGTACAGGACATACCTTCATAACATTATGAGGACTGTCAAGGTTCGCCGCCCGCCGTGCTGCGTTCGCAGCCTGTCGATCGTTGGTCGGGCCGCCATCCGAGTCAGCACATCTAGTTTGAACAGTCCCCGAGTTCTCCCGACACCTGCGAGCGAGATCGCCGGGTAACGAACGGCGCCGTCGCCCCATGCTTGTCGTGTCTTACGCGATGAGCAGGAGGAACGGCGCCGTGGTCAGTGATGACGTCCTGTACGGCTTCAGGCTGCGGTTGTTCAGCCTGGCCAGCGAGCTCGGCAACGTCCGCGAGGCCTGCCGGATCTTCGGCATCCACCACTCGACCTACTACCGCTGGCGGGCCGGTCCTGCGCAGTGGGCTGGAGATGCTCCGACCCAGGGAGCGCCGCCCGC
>JBGPFS010000136.1:0-6879 GCA_041483455.1 Candidatus Limnocylindria bacterium
CCGTGCGTATCTCGCTGGCTTCGAGCCCGGGATCGCCCTCTGGGCGGGTCGTCGATGGCCGCCCAGGCCCGGTCCAGCGCGCGCGAGACGTGACCGTTCTACGCAGAGACTGACCGGTGAAGGGGCCGGCGCTGACCGACGAGGAGTGCCTCGGCCGCCCGCCGGCCGTGCCTCAGCCGCCGTGCCTCAGCCGCGCGCCGTGCCTCAGCCGCCGAGCCCGACCTCGCGGACGAACCACTCGACCTCGCCGACGAGCGCCTCCGGCGCTGCGGGAGCGAAGGCGAGCGCCAGGTGGTCGGCGCCGACCGTGCGCCAGGCGTCGAGCTCGGCGCGCATGTCATCCGGGGTGCCGCGCAGGGCGTAGCCTTCGCCGGCTTCGGCGGGCGGGCCGCCTGTGGGCTGCGCGCCGGGTTCGACCCGCAGCCGCACCGAGAGGCCCGGGGCGGGCCGGCCCGCGGCCTCGGCGGCGGCCCGGACCACGACCATCCGCTCGGCGACCTGGGCCGGCGACGACGAGGTGGGGTGGTAGGCATCGGCGAGCCGGCCCGCCCGGCGGAGGGCGGCCTCCGAGCGCCCGCCGACGACGATCGGCACGGCGGCGCCCTGGACCGGGAGCGGCCCGAAGACGAAGTCGGTGAGGTCGTGGAAGCGGCCGTGGAAGGGCTCGGTCGAGCCGCTCCAGAGGTGGCGCCAGAGGGCGATCGCCTCGTCCAGGTAGGCGCCCCGGACGCGGAAGCGGTCGGCCTCGCCGAGGTTGGCGAACTCGGCGGTGTTCCAGCCCACGCCCACCCCGGCGATGAGCCGGCCGCGGGTCAGGGCATCGAGCGTCGCGAGCTCCTTGGCCAGCACCACGGCGCCGCGCATCGGCACGACGATCACGCTCGTCCCGAGCCGCAAGGTCGGGCGGCGCGCGCCCACGTGCGCGAGCGTCACGATGACGTCGAAGATCCGGCCGTACTCGTCGGCCGACCCGTGCTCGACCAGCACGTGGTCGGTGGTCCAGACGGTCGAGAAGCCGAGCCGCTCGGCGACCTCCGCGGCGGCCTCGATCCCCTCGGCGCTGGAGCCGGCCCTGATGGTGGGAAGCACGAGTCCGAAGTCCACGACCCGGATGGTACCGGGCGTGGGCCGATGAGCGCTCGCGAGTACGCTAGTCGGCGGCATGCCGTCCGCCGACGTCGCCGCACCGATCTCCGGGGGCCCGGGTACGGGCACGGATACCGGCCCGGACCCGGCAGCCGGCCTGACCGCCGCCGAGGCCGCCGAGCGCCTCCGCCGCGACGGCCCGAACGCGATCGGGGGCACGGGCCGGCGGACCCGCCTCGCGATCCTCGTCGCCCAGGTCGCCAGCCCGCTCGTCCTCATCCTGGTCGCCGCGAGCCTGGTCAGCCTGGTCGTCGGCGACGACGTCAACGCCACGATCATCCTCTCGATCGTCGTCATGAGCGCCGCATTGGGGTTCGTCCAGGAGGCCCGCTCGGAGGCCGCCGTCGCGGCGCTCCAGGCCCGCCTGACCCTGCGGACGTCGGTGGTCCGCGACGGGACGGAGCAGGAGGTCCCGATCCACGACGTCGTGCGCGGCGACCTCGTCGCGCTGAAGGCGGGCGACATCGTGCCGGCGGACGGACGCGTCAGCGAGGCGAACCACCTCTACGTCGACGAGGCGTCGCTCACCGGCGAGTCGGCGCCGGACCTCAAGGACGTCCGGTCGGGGTCGCTCGACCCGACGAATGACGCCGATCACGCGGGCCTCGTCTTCTTCGGCTCGAGCGTGGTCAGCGGGACGGGTCGCGCGCTGATCACCGCGACCGGCGCGGCCACGAGCTACGGCGAGATCGCGAGGCGCCTCGCGGAACGCGCCCCGGAGAACGACTTCCAGCGCGGCGTCCGGATGTTCGGCGCGCTCGTCTTCCGGGTGACGATCATCCTGGTCGTCGCGGTCCTGGCGATCAACCTCGTCCTCCACCGGCCGCTGGTCGAGTCGCTCCTGTTCGCGATCGCCCTGGCGGTCGGGCTCACTCCCGAGCTCCTGCCGGCGATCATCACCCTGAACCTCACCCAGGGAGCGCGGGCGCTGGCCGCCCACGGCGTCCTGGTCAAGCGGCTGCCGGCGATCCAGAACCTGGGCAGCATCACGGTCCTGTGCACGGACAAGACGGGAACGCTCACGCAGGGTCGCCTCGAGTTCGTGCGGTCCGTCGGGATCGACCGCGACGATGCGGCTGAGGCGGCGAACGCCCTCGAGCTCGCCTACCTCAACAGCCACTTCCAGGCGGGCTTTGCGAACCCGCTCGATGCGGCGATCCTGGCCGGCACGCCCAAACCGGCGGACCTGGCGACGTACCGGAAGCTGGCCGAGCTGCCCTACGACTTCAACCGGCGGCTCCTGAGCGTCGTGGTCCAGGCGGGCTCGGACGCGCCGCTCCTCGTCACGAAGGGCGCGCCCGAGGCGATCCTCGCCCGGGCGGGCCACGTCCGGGAGGACCACACGGCCCGACCGATCGACCGCGCCGAGCATGCCCGCCTGGCCAGGCTGATCGACGAGGCGTCGGCCCAGGGCTACCGGCTGGTCGCGGTGGGCTCGCGGGTCCTGGAGGCGGGAGAGCTGGGCCCCGCGAGCGCCGCCGCGTCCGCGGGCGCGACCGCGAAGTCGACCGCCGCCATGGCGACCGCCAAGGTCATTGCGAAGGCGAAGGCCAAGAAGGCCGCCCGGAAGACCGCGAAGGCGAAGGCCGGCGTCGACCCGGCGGGCCCCGTCGGCCCTGTCGGCCTGACCCACGCGGATCGGCTCGAGCGCGACCTCGTCTTCGAGGGCGTCATCCTCTTCTCCGACCCGCCCAAGCCCGGGGTGGGGGAGGCGATCGCCGACCTCGCCGCGAAGGGCGTCTCCCTCAAGGTCGTGACCGGCGACAACGACCTGGTCGCCCGCCACGTGGCCGAGCAGGTCGGCCTGGCCGTCGAGGGAGTCCTGACCGGCGAGGAGATCCGGGCGCTCACCCACCCGGCACTCGTCGCCCGAGCGAAGCGCACGACGATCTTCGCCCGGGTCGACCCGGACCAGAAGCTCCAGGTGATCCGGGCCCTGCACGACGGTGGCGCGGTCGTCGGCTACATGGGCGACGGGATCAACGACGCGCCCGCCCTCCACAGCGCCGACGTCGGGATCAGCGTCGACAACGCGACCGACGTCGCCCGCTCGGCGGCGGACATCGTGCTCCTGGAGCCCAGCCTGGCGGCCATCGGGGCGGGCGTGTTCGAGGGCCGGCGGACCTTCGCGAACACGCTCAAGTACATCCGGATGGGCACGAGCTCGAACTTCGGGAACATGCTGAGCATGACCGGCGCGGCCCTCATCCTCCCGTTCCTGCCGATGACCCCCGGCCAGATCCTCCTCAACAACCTGGTCTACGACGCGTCCCAGACCGCGATCCCCACCGACACGATCGACCCCGACGTGGGGGCGAGCCCGGCCCGCTGGGACGTCCACGCGATCCAGCGGTTCATGCTGATCTTCGGGCCGATCTCGTCGGTCTTCGACTTCGTCACGTTCGGGCTGCTCATGCTCGTGCTCGGCGCGAACGAGCGGGCCTTCCACACCGGCTGGTTCGTGGAGTCGCTGTTCACCCAGGTCCTGGTGGTCCTCGCGATCCGGACCCGGCGCAGCCCGTTCTGGCGGAGCCGACCCAGCCGGCCGCTGATGGGTGCGATCGTGGCGGCCCTCGGCGCGGCCGTGGTGATCCCGCTCAGCCCGCTCGGCGGGACCCTCGGGTTCAGCGTGCTGCCCTGGGCGTTCTGGCCCCTGCTCGCCGGGATCGTCGCCGCGTACCTGCTGCTCGTCGAGCTCGTGAAGCGGCGATTCGAGCCGGCCGCCTGAGGCTCGGTGGACGAAAGCCCTAGACCCGCGTGGCGAACGCCACGATCGCCGCGACCACCAGCCCCACGGCGACGGAGCCGACGAGGACCAGCTCCCATCGCCGAGTCACGACCCGTTGCCTCAGCCGGTACGCCGCGCCGACCAGGCCGCCCAGGACCACCAGGGCGAGAAGGTCCCACGACGCCTCCCGAACGACGATGGCACGGTAGGCGACGATCGCCAGCAGGCCGAACGAAAGCACCAGGTAGGCGAGGCGATCCGCCGCCTGGTCGACGCTGGTCTCGCGCTCATCGCGCGGCATCAGGCGATCCATCGGTCTTCTCCTTCCAGCCAGAAGAGTTCGTCGACGCGCACCCTCAGCACCCGGGCGAGTCGAAAGGCCAGCAAGGCCGAGGGGCAGTACTGGCCGGTCTCGATCGAGCTGATCGTCTGACGGCTGACGCCGACCGCCTGCGCGAGTCGATCCTGCGACAGATCGCCCTCGGCCCGCGCCACGCGGAGCCGATTCGCGAGGTGGACGTCGGGTTTGGAGGTCACACCGAGAGTCTGGCCCAACGGGCGGCGTGATGTCAAGGCACCTTGGCAGGCTGCCAAGTATGCATGACAGCTGCGGGGTACCCGAGCCGCAGGGATCCGCGGCCTGAGACTGGCCCGGCGAACCGGCCCCGCCCCTTCCTTGCTGAGCGTCGCCGTCAGTCGGCCTGGGGGACCTCGAACGCCTGCAGCCGCCGTAGCGCGACCGCGACCGCGAGCACGACGACCACGGCCGCCAGCCCGAGCGCGGAGCCCGCCGGCAGGGTGTCGGCCGTGATCCGCCCGGAGACCCCGGCTGCGTCGGCCAGGCCCAGGACGTACTGGCGGATGCTCAGGACGCGGATCCCGGCGAAGAGGTTGGCCAGCAGCCCCTCCCAGATCAGGACGTACAGGAGGCCCGCGATCAGCGCCCGCCCCGTCACGAGGCTGAGCGCGACGAAGACCGCCCCGTACAGGACGGCGCCCGCCCCGACCCCGACCAGGTACCCCACGACCAGGCTCGGGCCGTCGGGCACGCCCACGAGCACGATCAGCCCGGAGACCAGGGCGCTGAGGCCGACCACGGCGAAGGTCGCGCCGGCGGCCACGGCCAGCTTGGCGAAGACCAGGCGCAGCCGTCCGACCGGTTTCGCCAGGAGGTAGATGACCGTCCCATCCTCGATCTCCGCGCCGAACGCGGCCGTCCCGAACAGCAGCGCGACCAGCGGCAGCAGGAGCGTGACGATGAGGGCGTCGAAGAGGCCGATGAGGAACTCCCGGTCGGCGCTGACGGAGCCGCTCTCCGAGCCGCCGAGACGGTAGATGAGGGCGAGCACGACCGGCACGACCGCGAGCAGGCCCATCAGGAGCGTCCGGCGGCGGCCGAGCAGCTGGCGGGCGGTGACCCGGACGACTTCGCCGATCATGTGCCCGCCCTCACCGCTCGACCAGGTAGGCGAAGACGCTCTCGAGCGATTCGTCGGTCGGCAGCAGCTCGAACAGGCTGACCCCGCTCGAGCGGGCGACCGTGGCGATGGCCGCCGCGAAGGCCGCGAAGTCGGACGCCCGCACCGTCAACGAGCCGTGGCCCAGCTCGACCCCGAAGACCGCGCTCTGGCCGATCAGCGCCGTGGCCAGCCGGCGGTCGTCGGACGAGCGGACCGTGAACTCGTGCGGGCGGTCGATCATCAGCTTGCGGATGGCCCGGAAGTCGCCCGAGGCCGCCAGCCGTCCGGCGACCACGACCAGCACCTGCTGGGCCAACCGCTCCACCTCCTCGAGGATGTGGGAGGAGAAGAGGATCGTCCGGCCTTCATCGGCCATCCCCCGCAGCAGCTCCATCATCGAGAGGCGCTGGCGGGGATCCATGCCGTTGAACGGCTCGTCGAGGAGGAGCACCGGCGGGTCGTGGACGAGGGCGGCCGCGACCTTGGCCCGCTGACGCATGCCCTTGGAGTAGGTGCCGATCTGGCGGTGCTGGGCGTCGTCCAGGCCGACCAGCTCGATCGCCCGCGAGGCCGCCCGGTCGGGGTCGGGCAGGTTCTGCAGGCGGGCGTTGAAGCGGGCGAACTCGAAGCCGGTCAGGAACGAGTAGACGGCCTCGCGCTCGGGCACCAGGCCAACCTGCCGGTACAGGTCCGGGCGACGCCAGGCGGGGCCCCCGGCGACGAAGACCTGGCCGGCCGACGGGCGCAGGAAGCCCGACATCAGGTGGAGCAGGGTCGACTTGCCGGCCCCGTTCGGGCCGAGCAGGCCGGTGACGCCGGCGCCCAGGCTGAACGAGACGTCGTTGACGGCGACGACGTTGCCGTACCAGCGCGAGACGTTCCGGACCTCGATGGGCGCCGAGGGGGCGGCCGGGAGATCGCTCATGCCTCGATCCGCCCATAGCGCCGGACCAGCACGGCGATCGAGACGACCGCCATGATCGACGCCGCGATCGCGTAGGCCTGGCCGCCGAGCCCCGCTTCGGCGAGTATTCGGGCGGGCGTCTCGTTGAAGAGCCAGGCCGTGAGCCCTTCGAGGGCGTGGGTCGGGGCAAGGACCAGCACGTAGCGCGCCACGTCGCCGTGGGCAGCGACATTCGCGATGGTCACGACGGTCAGGGTGACGTAGAAGAGGGCGAAGATCGCGGCCGTGGCGTACGCCCGCCGCGGCGTGAAGGCGGCCACGGCCAGGGCGAGTGCGCCCATGACGACCGCCGCCGCGACGGCGCTCAGGACGATGGCCGGCACCAGCCCGACGTTCTCGCCGAACGCGGCCGCGATGTCCTTCCCGCCCAGGACCTTGCCCGCGAAGATCGTGGCCTGGGGGAGCAACGACAGGATGAGCAGCGCCGTGACCAGCGCCCCGAGCTTGGCCAGGGCGTAGTCGAGCCGCTCCAGGGCCCGCGAGAAGTAGAGCGAGAGGACGTGGTGGCGCTGGTCGCGCCCCACCAGCTCGGGCGCCTGGGCGGCCACGAACAGGACGATGAACTGGACGATCGTCGTGAA
>JBGPFS010000137.1:0-6824 GCA_041483455.1 Candidatus Limnocylindria bacterium
GCCGGCGGCCGATGGCGCGATAGCCGAATGCGCTGTCGCGGCGTGTCCTTCGACCGGCGCATGCTCTGCCCCGAAGGATTCGCTGAGTTCCCTCGCGAATTCGGCGATAGGACGGCCGACCTCCGGCGAGCCCCGTGGCCGGACGACCCCGTCGACGATCTCCAGGTCGCCTGGCTCGATCTCGAACTCGTCCGCTGCGACCCGCAGGAGCCGATCGCGTGCCTCGGCGACGGCCCGCCGTACCGCAGGTCCGGAGCCGTAGGTGATGCCACTGGCGTTGCTGGAGGGCGACTGGGGAGCGGTGCTCGTGTCGGCGGTAATGATGGTTACCGCTTCCACCGGGAGGCCGAACGTCTCGGCGGCGATCGTGGCGAACCCGCTCGCGGCCCCACTGATATCCACGACGCCGGTGATGACGCTGATCGTGCCGTCCGGCTCGAGACGACAGACGGCGGCGGCCGGCTCCTTGCTCCCGGGCCAGACGCCAATCGCCAGACCAACGCCCTCACCCGGTGGCACGCTTGCCCGCCCGCTCCACATCGGGTGCCCGCGCAGTCGTTCGAGACACTCCAGGACTCCGATCCGCGGCCACGGCTCATCGTCGGCCATGAGGTCGCCCTCGACGACGGTGTTGGCCGAGCGGAGCTCAACGGGATCGAGCCCGAGGCGTTCTGCGAGTTCGTCGACGAGCGACTCGAGAGCGAAGACGCCCTGGGGACCCGTTGGCGCTCGGTAGTTGCCCGCCCCGAACCGGTTGGTGCGGACACCAAACGCCAGGACGTCGAAGGCCGGCCAGCGGTACGGCCCCGTGATGAGCTGAGCGGCAAACCACTCCCAGGACGACTCGGCGTAGGCGCCCGCGTCGTAGGTCATGCGAGCCTCGAGCGCTTCGAACTGGCCGGAGCGCTCTGCTCCGATCCGAAGATCGATGACCATGCCCTGGGCGGGATTGGTGGCCGCGAAGTCCTCCCGACGGCTCAACACCAGCCTTACAGGCGAGCAAAGGCGGAGGGCCGCCCCGGCCACCAATGGCTCGACTACGACCTGTTATGAGCCGAAGGCGCCACCGACGGCGGCCGCGGTCACCCGCACCTTGGACGACGCGAGGCCGAACAGCCTCGCCAGCTCGTTGCGGGCATAGAACGTGCCCTGGGTGCTGGTCGTCACGGCGAGCGTGCCGTCCGGTTCGATCCAGGCCGTCGCGGCGTGCGGCTCCAGATACGCCTGGTACGCCCAGCTTGCGCGGAAGCGACCCTCCACGATCGCAGCGCAGCGCGCGAAGGCCTTGGCGACGTCGCCACGGTGCTTGTGGCGGCGGCTAAAGACATTGCCCGAGACCTCTTGCGCATCTGGATCGCCCTCGCTTGGGGCGGAGGCTTCCTGCTCGGCGTCGTCAGCCGTTTCGTAGAGTTCCCGCCTCGAAGTCCTGCGGGCCAGAGGGGCGTTCGGTTCGATCGCGGCGAGGACGTCGACCACCGCCTCCAGGGGCTCCGCGTCGACCCGGACCAGGCCCACGGCGTCCTCCGCCGCGGTCTCCGTCTCGGCAATGACGAGGGCCACCGGCTGTCCGGCGAATACCGCCTCGTCACGAGCGAGCGGCTCGAATCGCCGCTCCTCGCCGCGTCCAACGATCGGCAGGTCTCGCGCAGTGAGGACTGCCACCACTCCCGGCATGGCCAGGGCCTCCGCAGCGTCGATGGCGCGGATCCAGGCGTGGGCATACAGGCTGGGGACGATGCGCGCGTGGAGCAGCCCCGGGACGGGCAGATCCTCGGTGTAGCGAGTTGCGCCGATGACCTTCTCGCGGGAGTCGATCCGTGGCCGCCGGATCCCAACGTATCGCGTCGACTCGGCCATTCGCGGACCTCCTCGCGGTGAGTCTACGGCGCCTGTCTGCACGACATGGACGAGCGCGGTGAAGGAATGTCTCGAGCGCCGGTCGTGCTTGGCGGCGAGCCGGGCTATCCGTCAGTCCCAAACCTCACATGGAGCAGGGGCTGCATCCGGCCGTCGGGAGCCTAGGCCGGGCCACTCTAGGTCGGCCTGCGGGATCGACCGGGACGGCCCGGAGCCGGGGCCAGCCAGAGGCTAGCCAGCGCGCCTTATCACCCACTTACTCGGGCGATTGCAGGCTGCTCACCCCGACACCGTCGCCCGATAGAAGTCGAACCTCCGACTTCATCCGCGCCAACGACCCCGCGCTGAGCAGATGTGGCGGGGCTGTCCGGGAGCACGTCTGCTGGCCAATCGTGTCACTCGTCACGCAGCATCAGGAGCACCGCCAGAACTCGCCGGTGCTCCCCGGTCGACTGTTCCAGGCCAAGCTTGCTGAAGATCTGGCCGACGTGACCCTCGACCGTCTTGAGCTCGAGCACGAGCTGGTCCGCGATCCCCTGGTTCGACCGACCCTCCGCCATGAGGCCGAGGATCTCCCGCTCCCGAGGGGTGAGCTCGTCGAGCGGTGAGTGGCGACGCGGACGCCCGAGCAGTCTACCGACGACCTCCGGATCGATGACCGAACCTCCGGCGGCGACGCGACGAACCGCGTCCGACAGATCCTCCAGCCGCGTGACCCGGTCCTTCAGCAGGTAGCCCACGCCGGATGGGCCGTCGCGGATGAGGTCGATCGCATAGCGGGTCTCCACGTATTGCGAGAGGACCAGGATCGCGATCCCAGGGTGCCGCCGACGGATCTCCCTGGCCGCCTCGAGGCCTTCCGTCGTATGGGTCGGAGGCATCCGGACGTCGACGACTGCCACGTCCGGCGTCCGTGTCTCGACGAGGCTTAGGAGCCCGGCGACATCGCTGGCCTGGCCGACCACCTCAAAGCCGGCGGCCTTGAGACCCGCGGCCAGTGCTTCACGAAGCAGCACGGCGTCATCGGCGAGCACGACGCGGATCGGCGCGGCCGGGCGCTCCGCGCTGAGGCTCGCGTCCGTGGCCTCGACGCGTACGGCGGTCACCGCTTGCTTCAACCCCTTCAGCTCGCGCGGCCCCAACTCGACGAAGGCGATGCCGGGCACAGCGCCCGCCAGATGCACGAGGTTCTCACTGGCGACGATCTCCCCACCCGCGGCCAGGGCACAAAGCCGGGCAGCCACGTTCAAGGCTGCGCCGCGGTACCCGTCACCGACGGCCACCGCCTCGCCGGCATCGAGCCCAATCCCGACCGCGAGCGGAACAGACGGATCCGTCCCTGTCTCGTTGTGGAAGATCGACTGAAGCTCGACGGCAGCACGAAGTGCCTGGCGCGCGGAGTCGAAGACCGCCAGAGCCTCGTCACCGCGTACTTCGACGAGCGTCCCATCCCGGCCCTCGACGGCTTTCGCCGCGATGTCGGCGAACTTCGTGGCGAGACGCGCCGCGGCCTCGTCGCCGTGCTCGGCCGTGAACCTCGTGAAGCCGCGGATGTCCGCGATGAGGAAGGTCCGGATCGCTTCGGGGCGAGTCATCGGCGATCGGCACGGAGCGGAAGAGCGACGCGCACCGTCGTGCCCTCCCCCGGTGTGGACCTCACCTCGAGGCTCCCGCCGATCGCGGCCACCCGGTCGGTGAGACCCCTGAGGCCGGTCCCGCGACCCGGGTCCGCGCCACCCTGTCCGTCATCCGTGATCGTGACGGTGAGTCCGTCCTCCGCCACCACGGCGTGCACGCGCGCCATGGTGGCTCCGGCGTACCGAGTCACGTTCGTGAGGGCCTCGGCCACGACGAAATAGGCGGTCACCTCGATCGCAGGCGGGAAGCGCGCGTCCGGGATCCGTACTTCGACGGGGATCGGCGCCCGCTCCGCCAGGGATTCGACCGCGGCAGCCAGCCCCGCCTCGGTGAGGATCGGGGGGTAGAGCCCGCGCGCGAGGCCGCGGACCTCGGCGATCGCTTCGCGAAGCTCCGCGGTCGCGACATCGATCAGTCGGGCCGATCCTGCCGTCGTGGCGCGCGCCTGCTCGAGCCGCATGGCGAGTGCGACGAGTCGCTGCTGGGCGCCGTCGTGCAGGTCGCGCTCGACCTTCCGCCGCTCCTCGTCAGCCGCCTCGACGATCCGGACCCGCGATGCGCGGACCTCTTCCAGCTGTGCTCGCACCTGGGCGGTCAGTTGCTCGTTCTCGATCGCCAGGCGGGCGGCGCTGCTGACGGCTTCCACCAGTCCGGGGTCCTCCTCGTCGATCGTGCGGTCGTGCACGAGGACGGCGAGCGGCTCGCCGTCCCGTTCGATCCACACCAGCGCGCGGGCCGAATCCTCGCTGGCCAGCTTGACCGGGTGGCCCGCGCCGTCGATGTACCCCGCGGCATTCGGAGCTGCGAAGGCGAGCTGGAGGGTTGGATCCCCCAGCGCCCGGGCCAGCGTATCGCGTAGCCCACCGGCCGGAACCCCTCTCCCGAGCTCGACCACCAGCCCCGCCACCCGGCCGCGGCCGAGACGGAGCCGAAGGACGCCGAGCAACAGCCCGAGCGGGACGATGGCATCTGCGACGAGCGAAGGGTAGTGCATGGCCTGCTGCAACTGGTCGCTCCCGAACGCCAAGGCGAGATAGCCCAAGGACACGATGACATAGGAGATCGGCACAGCGACTGCCACGGGAAGGAGCACTCGTCGGGCGGCCGGTGCAGCCACCTGCCAGTGGCGCCAGATGGCGTACACGACGAGGGCACCGACGATCGGAGCCGCGAGCTCGGTGGCCTGTCCCACGGCACCGGCCAGCTCGTCGTTGGGCCAGACAAGGAGGACGTTCTGCGGACACCAGGCAGTCTCGCAGTCGGTCGCGGACCTCCGCATCACTGCTGCCAGGAGGACGACCCCGACGACGAAGGCGTAGATGAAGAGGACGAGCGCACGGTCGAACCGCGTGCGCAGGTGACCCGATGGGTAGGCGACGAGGACGTGGACGAACAACGCGATCGACATCACATTGAAGGTCGACGCCAGACTCTGGACGACTGGGTACGGGACGAATTGCAGGGCCCAGACAAGCCGGGTGACCGCCAGGTAGGCGAGCATCAGCTTCCAGAGAGGGTTCGTCGGCTGGCGCTCCAGGGTGACCACGGCCGCCAGCAACCACACGAGCCCCACGATCGTGTGGACCGTGATCGTGGCCGGACTGTCACCGGCAGCCAGCCCGAACGGCGATGTCAACGGCAACAGCACCGCCGTGCCGATCGCCGAGAGACCGACGGCGATCACCCCGAGCAGGGTCCCGCGTGAGGCGTTCATCGCCGAATCCTCCCACCGCGGTCCAGCGCGAGGCACCGTGCGGACCCGCGGAATCCCAGCGTCTATCCCCGGGCTGGCTCCCGTGGCTCCGCGCGCAGCAGCAGCCATCGTGTTCCCGACGGCAACGGGGTCGCGCTGGAGCCAAGGAGGACGAGATGACAACGCAGGCGATCGCGGTTGGCGTCAAGCCGGCCATCGTTCCCAGGGCGGTCGGCCGGCCTCGTTTGGATGCCGATCGACCCCAACCCGATGTGATCCGTCGCATGGTTGGGGTGGTCTTCCTCGTCCTGCTCGTGCTGGGCCTATGTGGTATGGCAACGACCGCCGACGGGGCCGGCGCTGGTGCGACCCAGCCGGAAGGTCCCGCGCCGGGACTCGACCTATGAATGGGCAGGGCATGCCAAGCCCACGTCAGTGTGCCCTCGGCTCGCCTTGGAGCTCTGCCCCTGCGAGCGTCACTTCTTGCCGTAGGCGCTAGCCAGTGTCGACCGCGCAAGGGCTTCCTCTGCAGTACGGAGCCCCGATGCCGTCGCGGACGGCTGCCGAGTCGCCCCCAAGGGCGAATCCGGATACGCGAACGAGGTTCTGGACACCTCTGTTTCGCCGGTGGCAATGCCGGCGGTGATCCCGGAAGCACTGGTGCCCAGGACGCCCGATGCGCTGACCTTGGGGTGTTTGTAACCGGCGTGGTGCATGGCACTGCTGCTCGCTGCGAACGACCGCGCTCCGGACGTGATCCGGCCGGCCCCATGGGTGGTCTGCCACAATCGGTCGCATGCCGCATCCCTGGCCGCTCTTCGACCTCAGGATTCGGACGCCGCGACTCGAGCTCCGCGCACCGACGGACGAAGACATCGTCGTCCTGCTCGAGGTGGCGCGCGCTGGTATCCACGATCCCGATCAGATGCCGTTCGGCGTCGCGTGGACTGACCTTCCATCCCCGGAGTTCGAGCTGTCGTTCATGCGGTTCCTCTGGGGTACACGCGCCTCCTGGACGCCGCAGGCATGGCGGCTGCCCCTGGCGGTGCTCCATGCCGGAGAAGCGATCGGCATCCAGGAGGTGTGGGCGACGAACTTCGCGACGCTACGGGTCGTCGAGACCGGTTCGTGGCTCGGCCTGCGTCACCAGGGGCAGGGGTTGGGAACGGAGATGCGTGCAGCCGTGCTTCACCTGGCCTTCGAAGGGCTCGGCGCGACTGCCGCGCTTTCGGGGGCTCTCGACGGGAACGACGCCTCGCGACGCGTCTCGGAGAAGCTAGGGTACGAGGCGAACGGAGTGGACCTCGTCGCACCCCGCGGTAGCCCTGTCGTTCACCATCGCTACCTGCTTCGGCGTGAGAACTGGCAGCGTGACCTCTGCCCCGTCAGCATCGAGCACCTCGAGGCATGCCTCTCCATGTTCGGGCTGCAAGAGCGGACGCCGTAGGGACGGGCGGCCCGGCTACCGCGGGCGTAGATGCAGCTGTTCCAGGCAGGCCGCGAAGCTGCCTGAGACCCTCCGTCCGCATCGTTTGACACACACGATCTGCTCGTCGTGGGCGTCGGGTCGGTCCATATGGTCGGTGGTCGTAGGATGGGCGTGACGGTTGCGGCGGCACGAGGAGGTGGCCCGTGA